>CAKPEG010000001.1 GCA_934149275.1 uncultured Clostridia bacterium
GTTTGCTCTCCATATGTTTTAGCAATAATATCAACCATCTTGTCCATATCTGGATTCCTAATAAAATCTGCAATCTGTGTATCTGGAACTGAACTCATAACTCTTTCATTTAACAAAACCTTAGGCACATTCCTTGATTTTTCATCAATAAAATCCATATCTGCATTCATAAATTCTTCAACATTGCACGCATTCTTTATTTCCTGTGAATTAGTAAGGTTTGAATAGAATCTAAGTATCGGCCCTAATCTTTGCTCTTTAAAAGTTACACCACTTGTACTTAATACTGTTGGTTGAAATCTAGCAACTTCTAAGACTGTTGCTTTACCTTTCATTAACCCAACTAAATTTGTCATATTACCGGGAAGGCGGTCATTATTCCTTAACATCCAATTCTTAACAACTTCTGGATCCGAAATTCTATCCTCATGTGGCAAAGATATATTTAACATCATATAATTATACTCAATTCTATCTTGAGGAGGTAACTTAGATCCCAAATCATTATATACATTAACTAAATTACCTTTTTGTTTTAGTGTCAATGAGTCAAAAAGTTCAGGATTTTCTCTAACTTTATCCGCAATATATCCTTTATTCATTTTACTCAAGAACATTGGATTTTCATCAACAAATTTGTCTTTAACTTCATCTGACATATATTGCATGAATTCACTATCCATGGTAGCTATTTTTTCTTGTGACTGAGGAGAAAACTTTGATATTTGGTCTGTAGATTTTGCTAATAAAGGTACATTCTCTCTTTTTTCTTTCCAATTTTTTCCTGGACTTTTTTTGACCTGCTCTAACATTATTATAAAAGCTTCTTCAAGAGCTTCTTCAGAAAAATTTGATAATTTGTCTTGAAACTCTGTAGGATCTATTTTTATTTGTTCCGTTTTTGATCTTGCCCAATCATTATTAATATATGTAAGACCTTTAGTTAAATAATTAACCTGCAAATTTACCGGAATATATTTTATATATTTATCTTGTCCTTTGCCAAAAATTAAATTTTCTAATTCAAACTCCTGCATTCTACTTGCAAATTCTTCTTTTTGTTCAACAATTGCAACCTTTTGGTCTTCCGCCAACTTTTCAAATAATCCTGGAATTTTCTCAACAATCTCAATTTTCTTAGATGCTCCTACCTCAGCAAAATCAATCGGTCTTTTTGTAACCAATGCTTCTATTACATCGTCATCATATCTTAAATAATCAGGTGCTTTCCTATATTTCATTGCATCTATATTAAACATTAACATTGCTTTTCTAATTCGTTGAAAAAAATTCAATTTCTTTTTTTCGATTAATTGATTATTATCCATCATTTTTCTATCCTATTCCACATTTCTTTTTTTCTTAAGTTTTTCAATTCTCTCATATGCCTCTTTTAACTCTTCTTTATCTTTATGTTTTTCTAAAATCTCGCTAATAACTTTCACAGTATTATCAATTCTTTTACTAGAATCCATTATCTCACCACCTATACAATAAACTATAGCCATTCGCCATATTTCTTAATATAAAATTTCTTAACAATCTGAACCAAGATTGTATAAATTGCTATTAATAAAATTACAAAT
Source organism: uncultured Clostridia bacterium (assembly GCA_934149275.1). GTDB lineage: Bacteria > Bacillota > Clostridia > TANB77 > CAG-508 > UMGS1994. The sequence goes on from CAKPEG010000001.1 coordinate 1,587, forward strand.
AAATAATATTTCAAAGGTAATATTACAAAATTAAACGAAGCTACACTATGTAATAAAATTGGAGTAACTATTGTTCCTATAATTGTAAGCATTGTTGATGCAAATAATAATTTATTTGGTCTAGATTCTACAAAAGGAATCTTTGATGTTCTAATATAATGAATTATTAATGTTTCACTTATTAAACACTCAACAAACCAAGCTGTTTGGAACCAATTTTGTTTTTCTACACTATTATATCCGAAAACAAACCAAAATCCCAAAAACGCTAAAACATCAATTACAGAGCTTGTTATTCCCATAACTTTCATAAATCTACCTAATCCGCTTGTATCCCACTTTTTAGGCTTTTCTAAAAATTCTTTGTCAACATCATCATATGGAATTGCAACTTGTGAAATATCATATAGAAAATCCTGTATCAACATTTGAATAGGTAAAAGTGGTAAAAATGGTAAGAAAATACTTGCAATAACAATACTGAAAACATCTCCGAAATCTGAGCTTAAAGCCATTTTCATATATTTAATAATGTTACCATAAACCTTTCTGCCTTCCATAACTCCATCAAATATAACTTGCAAACTTTTCTCAAGCAAAATAATATCACTTGCCTCTTTTGCAATTGCAGTTGCTGAATCAACACATATTCCAACATCAGCTGTATGTAATGAAGGAGCATCATTAACTCCATCCCCCATATATCCAACAACATGTCCATTTTCTTTATATAATCTAACAACTCTCTCTTTTTGCATAGGATTTAATCTGGCAAAAACGTCCACCTCTTCAATCTTCTTCTTTAGCTCATCATCAGACATTTCATCTAATTGGCTTCCTATTATAATATTATCTGAACGCAAACCAACAATTCCGCAAATATTCTTTGTTGCATATGCATTATCACCTGTTAAAATTTTCGTTTTAACACCCATTTTCTTTAGATTTGTAATTGTCTGTTTTACACCTTTTTTAGGTGGATCCAAAAATGCCACATATCCTACAAATGTCATATTTGACTCATCCTTACTACTGAATACATCTACACCTGGATATTCCTTTTTCTCAGCAAGGGCAATTACTTGCATTCCAACATTTGATAAATTATTCGCATTAACAATTATTTGCTTAGATAATTTTTCATCCAAATCCAATATTTCATCTTTATACTTTACATTTTTACAACACTTAAGAATTTCTTCAATAGCACCTTTTGTAATCATTATATGTTCATTCTCATACTTAACAACAACACTCATTCTCTTTCGTGTGTAATCAAAAGGTATCTCATCAATCTTTGTATATTCTTTCAAAACATCTTTTATTTTATGCTGATTTCCATATGTAATAACAGCTCTATCAACAAGATTTTTTATTCCGGTTCCATAATAACTATTTACAAACGCATATTTTAATATACCTAAATCCTCTTCACCCATAACATTAATATACTTCTGCAAGGTAATTTTATTTTTTGTAAGAGTTCCCGTTTTATCTGTACATAAAATATCTATTGCACCAAGATTTTGTATAGACTCACTATTTTTAACAAGCGTTTTCTTCTTAGCAAGTGTTTTTGTCCCTTTCGTTAAATTAACATTAACAATCATAGGCAACATACTTGGCGTTATTCCAACTGCTACAGACAACGCAAAAAGCAAAGCTTCAACATAATCACGTCTTATAAACGCATAAATTATAAAAACAAAAATTGAAACAACTACCATATATTTTATTAATAATTTAGTAATTCCATCCATTCCTTTTTCAAAATTTGTTTTTTCTTTTTTAGTATTTAAATTCTTACTCATTCTACCCAAGTAAGTATTAAATCCTGTTTCTATAACAACTGCTTTTCCGCTTCCGCTAACTACACTCGAACCCATTAAACAAATATTATTTATTCCAAAAATTTCTTTTGCATCATTAGTAACTATAGTCTTTTCAACTAAAACACTCTCTCCTGTAAAAACTGACTGATTCAAAAACAAATCCTTGCTTTCAATTAACATCACATCAGCAGGAATAATTGAACCAGCATTAAGTTCAACGATATCACCAACTACAACATTTTCAATTCTTATCTCTTTTGCTTTTTTATTTCTCAAAACAGTAGTTGTATTAAAAATATTTTGCTCCAACTTCTGATTAAATTTATATGTAGAATACTCTTGAACAAATTTTATCATTGCACTTACAAAAGCGATTCCTAAAATTATAAAAGCACCTAACTTATCAGCAAGTAAAAAATCTATCACTGCAAGTAATATTAAAATATATATAAACTTATCATTAAAAGATTTTACAAAAAAACTAAATGCACTCTTTTTTTCTCTTTTAACAACAACATTCTGACCATTCTTTTCTAATCTCTCATCAGCTTGTTTTGTACTTAGTCCAATTTCATCAGTTTCATATAATTTTAATAAATCATTTTTATCCTTTGTAGATATATCTATATAATTATCAAATAGCTCTTTATCGCTATTTTTCAACTGTTTCACTTTCTTTTTTATATCAAATAAACGAATCATCTTTAGTTCACCTCAATCTCTGAAAATAATTATACATATAACAAAAAAATTTTTAAATATTTGTAACAGAAATTTTATATTTCTTTTGAATTTATAATATAATAAGAAAAACAGGTATTCACCTACTAATTTCATATTTTTTTCAAAAAAAGCAGAAAAGGACTCTCACATTGCTGTGAGAGCCCTGCTCATGAACTAATGTCCTCTTTTGGTACTCCATTTTCTTTTAACATTGTGCAACTTTTTCTCTTCTACAGACGTTCCGGTCGCTTTCATGTACTGCCCGCTGTTTCTAGTAACTTTATTACTCCTCATAATCGGTATCATACTTAATATCTTCTGGAAGAAAAGATTCTTCTTTACTCCAATCAAAGGTATAAGTAGTGATAACCCCATTACTATACAAAAAGCTACTACCATTCCACATACGCTAACCCAAAATTCCATATTCATAGTTGTCCCTCCTAAAAAAGCATATTTACAGTTAATTATTACTTACTACAAATAGTTTCTTTGGTTATTCTTCTGGATTTTTAAGATACTCTCCAACAAAAAGTTGAAGCATATTCATAAAATCCTTCAAATCCTGAATGTTTCTGCTTTCGTCAACAGCATGACATAAATCATCCTCATCATCCATTGCATCAAATCGTGGTCCAAAAATAACAGTATTGGGAAATGCAGCATTATAGCCGATTCCTTGTGCAATTGAAGGATTTGGCCTTCTTCCCTTAACCTTCTCATATGCATCACACAGCATCCGTATCTCTTGCGAATCTGCAGAAACATATGCTGGATAAACCAAGTCATCAATAGCGACAAACGAGTCATACTTTTCACCAATTTTCATGACATTATTTATCAGTTCATTTTCTTTTGTTTCCATGCCTAACCGGACATTCACAAGTAATGTGATAGTTCTTCCTTCCAGTTTGCATTTTGTTGGGCTCGCGCTTGACCCCTCTGCAAAGCCTAAAAGCTCTGCACATTTTTCCTTCTGAAACATTTCCATAAAATCGAAAAAGTTCGGAATTTCATCTCTGTAAAACTTATTTTTTGAAATTTCATTCGTAAGTTTCACTAAAGCATTTTCTTTCAGTGCTCCCTCGCCTTCAATAGCTTCTGATGAATGTTTAGCTACTCCGGCAGCCGTAATCTTCTCTCCAGCTACTTTGGCAATCGCGCAATTTGGAACAACATTACTAATTCCATCCGGTACATATAACTTGGTTATGAAGTTGGTATTCTTTTTCTTACAAAATTTCATATCCAAATTCATATAACCTCTGCAACCGTTCTGAACCCCATCACCGTCAATAGTAATTAAAAATTTAGGTAATACAGGTTTTTCTCTTAAGAATTCGTGAATGTCACTCCAATCAGTCTCTTCTGCAGAACCGACAATAATCTGCCATGATGGTTCGATTTTATCTTCCAAATACTTAAAAGTATACAAAGCCAAAATGATTCCAGCTTTATCATCAAGTACCCCACGGCCATAAATTCTATCATTTGCCACTTCGCCAAGCGGATTATACATCCAATCTTTTCTCACAAATGGTACAGTGTCTAAATGGACCAGAATTCCCAGCTTTGCAGGAGCTACAAATCCTTTAGGTTCAATAACAAGTACTTCATTATCGCCATGTCTTGAAGTTTTAAATCCCATCTTTTCTGCAAGTTTCTTTACAGCTTTCTGACATCTTTCGATACCATGATAGCTATATTCATCTGATTGAATTGCAACAATTCGTATAATGTCCTTTACTATTTCATCATTCCAAAAGCTCCGATTTTCTTTCATATGCCTCCATCCTTTCTCTTAATAAAAAGAAATCTGCGCTTGTTACAAAAAATCTTGATTATTATATCATCATGTTTAGTTAATATCAATATTTTTCAAAAAATAGTATACATAATATTGAAAAAATTTTAATATTGTGATAAAATAAAATTCACCTTAAAAATTTTTTCTTAAGCAAATCTAACTTCGCCTACTAAGTTTAATTGCTTAACGAATTTATAGATTTGTTGCCTTAAATTTACTACGTAAATTTTTGTGCAATATTTTTTTATACATAGGAATTTTCAATTACTTCCTATATCAAAAAATTTTATAATGGAGAAATATATGAAAAAAGTTTTATTAAATCAATTCTTTCTAGACAAGGAAAAAGATATTTGTATCAATATTTATAGAAAAAGCGAAGATGAATTAACATACATCATCGAAACTCCCAACCATAAAACAGGTAATTTAATAACAAATTTAGCTAAGCTATGTAATAAAGAGATTTCTCGTAATAGTGCCGGACTAAAAATAATTAAAGGAACTCTTCCAGCTTGTATAAATGGAGATAATGAAATTGTTTACTTATTACGATTAGGCGGAATTAAAATTGCAACTATTTATGAAAATGGAAATGTAGAACTAAAAGCAAAAATTCCTGCTATAGTAAAAACATTAATGTCTCAAACCAAAAATTACAATCTTCCAATTGAAGAAACAATTATGAAATCTTATATTTTAAAAAAGAATAAATTTAAAACTGATTTACATACACACATGAATGCAAATCTATCTGCTGATGTTTTAATTGCATTAGGGCTTAAACGTCAAATAAAATATCCATTATACTATATCAAAAAATTAAATCTTAAAATGAGCAAAAAGCAAGGAAAAGAAATTGAAAAACAAAGAGCAATCATTGCAGAACAATTTAAAGATTCAGGCTTAGAAGGTAAAAAATTAACACGAAAAATTGATGACAACACCTTCATAAATTTTGCTGATTTTATTTTTAATAATTTAGAAAATGCTAAATATAATATTTCAAAAATTAGAATAAGCTTATCAATTTTAAAAGATGGCCAAGCTGTTTTTACTAACTTGGAAAAATTATATATTTATAGATATGTTTTCTGCAAAGGAATTGAATGTGATAAAAAAATAAAGGTTGATCCTAGCAAAATTGAAAAGATTCCTGAACCAGACATTAAAAAATTATATATTCAAATGATGAAAGATTTAGAAAATCCAGCATTAAAAAATATTACACTTCGCCAAGATAAAATTTTATGGATTGCTAGAGAATATAAAAAACAAAATATCTATTACGCTGAAATATCTGATACTGACTTAGCAAAAGCAAACGGTCCAGCGATAAAATTAATTGAAGAATTGCACTATATCTTGCCTTACATAGAAAAAGAAACTGGAGTTAAACTAAGATTTTTGGTTGCATTAAGACGTATCCCTCTTACAATAATTCAAGATCAAATTATCTCTGGAAATTATCTACGTTCAAATTTAGATGTATTAAAAACTGTTGCAAAAAGTCCATATGTAGTTGGTAGTGATTTTATAGGTGAAGAAATTAATGATGTTACAGATTTAAAACCAGCCATTAAAGAACTTGTAGATTACATTTATGAAGTTGATCCTGATTTCACAATTAAAATTCACGCAGGTGAAAATGATAGTTTAAGAGACAATGTTTCAAAATCAATAAAATGTATTGAGGAATCTCTAAATCCAGGTCAAGCAATGCCAAAAGTTAGATTAGGCCATGGATTATACACTGAAGACCTATCTTCTCCAGAAGGTAAAAAATTATTAAAAAAACTAAAAAAAGACAATATAATTCTAGAATTTCAAATCAGTTCAAATGTAAGATTAAATAACTTGAGTAATCTTAGTTTACATCCAGTTAGAAAATATTTAGATGCTGATGTAAAATGTGTTCAAGGAACTGATGGATGTGGATTCTATGGAATTGATACAATTGATGAACAATTAGCTCTTCAAAACCTACTTCACCTTACTAACGATGATTTTGAAAAAATGAGAAAAGTTGAAGATAACGTTATAGAAACAAGCAACAAATACTTTGAAAAGAAATCTAAAGAATTTGAAGAATTCTTAAAAGGCAGAACTATCACAGAAGCTCTAACTAAACTTGAATCAGAAAATCATATCAAAGGTGAACAAAATAAAACGGAAATGAGAATAAACATAAACCTTGAAACAGAAGATGTATTAAGTCAAAAAGTAAAACAATTGCCAACAAATAAAGTTCCAATTATCATTGCTGGTGGTAGTTTTAATAAAAAAGGTAGACACACTGAAGTTACTCCTGAAGGTAAAGAACTTTTAAAACAGCTTTTATCAAAGGTTGATGCAAATAAAGCTTACTTTGTAATTGGTCATAAAATGCAAGGATATGAAAAAGAAATTGTTGAATTAAATAAAGATATGAACAAGCATTTTGAAATAAATGCTATTGTTCCAAAAATGATTTCACAAACAGATTCAGACAACATATTAGAAGAAAATATTGATGGTGTTAGAATTTCAATTGAAAGCGATGAAATGGGAATTTATAAAAGTTTCAACTATGAAATTTTTGAAAGAAGAAATTCAGTTGTTATGGCTTTTGATGGTAACTCACCTGTATCAAATCTTATTCAAGAAGCAAAAAATGGCAAAGGAAAAGCAAAAATCTATGTAAATGAAGACTCTCCTTCCCTATTTGATAAGGCAGTTTCATTAAATGGATATGCTATTCCATTTAAAACAAATCAAAACATTGTCGACAAAATAATTGAAGACAATCCAGAAATTATGTAAAATGTCCTGGGAAAATCCCAGGACATTTTAAGTTGTCATGGGGACGTTCTTTTCGACACACAAAAATTATTGCAATAAAAAACATTATATTTCATTTTATAGTGACGCGCAGTTTGAAAGTTTTTCCCTAACCTTCTAAACGAAGTTTAGTAAGTGGGAAAATATTTTAGCAAGGAACAAAAAATGAAATATAATGTTTTTTATAAACTTTCAGGTAGTTGTCAAAAAGGTCGTCTCCTTGGCAACAATGTTTAATACATAGCAAAATATTTAAAAATACTATGCTAAATAAAAAAATTCATATTACATTTTTGAATCACCGCGCAGGGACCAAACGAACGAAGTGAGTTCGATTGAAGCATTCTACCCGATTTGAAAATAAAAATGCCAATTGGATGTAATAAGCATCCAAATTGACATTTTTCATTTTCAAAATTTAAAGAATGCGACAGCAAGGTGTGAAAAAATTAATATGAATTTTTCTATTGGTATTATTCTTAAAACCTTATTATTTTATTATATGTATCAATAGCATAATTATCCGTCATACCTGCAATGTAATAAATAATTGCCCTACAAAATTCTTTTTCATCATCAACGTCAAAAATTATACTATTCTTATTTTTCTCATTCCTTTGTTTATTCCAAAAATTTGATAACCAATCTTCAAAGTCTTCAACTAGCTCATGGCAAACAGCCACAGCCTTCTCCCTATTTCTAAAAGACTCTTTTAACAAATTATAAATTGTGTTAATAATTAATTCAAAATATTGATTACATACTACCGTTCTATCTGAAAGGTAAATATTTTCATAATTAAATTTTTTAAGAGCATTAAGCTTCTTAAACATTTCATCTGAAAAACATAATCCCTTTTCCAAATTAGAATTTTCACATAAATCATATATTAAATCATTTATAATAACAGTATTACTTTCAATCTCTTGATTATTTTTATCCAAAATTCCTAATGTTACTGCATCAATAATATCTCTTCCCAAATAAGAAATTTTATCAGATATTTTAACGACACATCCTTCCCATGTGTAAGGTGCATACTCATTTGGATAAGTATAATCATATAAATTAATAAATTCATCTCTTGGTCTTAACATATTCTCATCAATCTCACCACAATGAGAAATTATTCCATCTCTAACTGCATATGTTAAATCTAAATTACATTTTTCGTTATTTGGACTTTCAAGTAATTCAATATTATCAACCATAATCATTCCATGGCGTTCATGCCAAAACTTTTCACCTATATCTCTTTGAGAAATTTTACTTAATATTTTCTCACCTTGATGCCCAAATGGACTATGTCCAATATCATGTGCTGTTGCTATTGCTTTGGTTAATTCCGTATTAAGCCCTAAGTAATTTGCAATTGTATAACTAATTGACTCGACATGAGTAACATGTTCACTACGAGTACAAATATGATCATTTTCTGGAGAGAAAAACACTTGAGTTTTGTGCTTTAATCTTCTATATGCCGTACTATGTATTACTCTTGTATAATCACGTTCGAACTCAGAACGAATATCATTATTTCTATGATATAAAGGTATTTCTCTTTGTATCATATTTTTCCATTTTGGATTTTGTTCATTCGCAGAAAATTTCTCAAGTTTTTTCATTCTTCTCTCCTATCTTTAAATATTTTTTATATTCTTATTCTTGAAATTCCATATACTCAAAGCCATCATTACAATGAAATAGGCTAAACATATACATACTGAAAATTCTAGCGTTATACCTTTCATTTGTGGAAGTGCTCCATAAAGATATTGTGAAAAATCCCAGTTTGGTGTTACAAAATATTTTAAGAAATTAGCTTTTTCATACATTATAGCTAATTGATTAATTATTGATTCTACCATTGATCCTAATAATGGGATTGCAATTGCAACTGGAGTATTTGTAATTACTGTGCTTAAAGTAAATGCTAATGTCATTAGTAGTATTAATTTTGGTAAAATAGCTACTGCCATAGTTGCTAAAGCACCAGTCATGCTAACAACATTAAGTGAATTCGTTGTATAATTATACATAACTGTTGGATTTTTATAACTATCGAATCCATAAACTATTCCACCAACAACAGTCTGCATCAAAGCTACAAAAATAATTGAGCAAATTAAAACTATTAAACATGTTATATATTTTGAAAGTAAAATCTTAATTCTAGAATATGGTCTTACCAATAATAATTTAATTGTTCCTTTGTTAAATTCTTCACTCACTATTGTTCCTGCTACTATTATTATTAAAATAATTATAAACAAAGAATATCCAGAAAAAGCATCAAATAATTCTGATTTAGCACTATATGCTAATCCATATTTTAAATTAGAATTTCCTTGGTTTGAAATAGTTCCATTAATATTATTTTCTATTGCATATCTAGATATTGCTTCTGTTGCAACATCTTGCTGTTGGTAAATCTTCTCCATCTGTTGAGGATTTTTATTATCTTTATATTGACGAATACTTTGTCTTGCACTAAGCCAACATTGTAAATATGAATTTAAATCAGAATTATCATAAGGTATATTCTTTTCTAATCTCCATTCTAAAGTTTGTTTTATATCTTTTAAACTTTCTAATTGGTCATTATCTTCTGGCATCAATTCAATTTGTAAATTAGTCTCTTCTAAATCATGTTGTACAAAACTTCTCCAATCATTATTTTCCAAAGCCTCAATCAACTTATCATATTCTGCTTTAGCAATTTCATAGTCCTCACCGCTTTTTTCTAGATACATCTTTTTAAGTGCTGGTTGTATTCTCTGGCTAATAACCTGCCTTTGCCAACTATCTTCTTCATATTTTTTTCCTAATTCATATGAATCATACATAGATTTACAATCAGCATAGTAATCTGGATCAGATGCTTCTAATTCAGGAGTTAACTGCTCTTTATAAGATTCCATAGCTTCATCATCATATACAACATATGATGTACTTTGAAATTTTTTTCCAACAATATTTATTAAAATCATAAAAGCTAATGTAACAAAAAACATTATATATATAACTTTTTTCTTAGTTATTTTTTTCAATTCATTTCTAATTAAATTAATCAATTACATTACCCCCTGTCTTTTTTAAGAATGCATCTTCCAGACTCATTTCTTCTGGATATATTGAATATATCTTTACACCTGAGGTAACTAATTTTTCAATAATTTCAGGTATTTCTTCTTTTTTAGCATATACTTGAATATTTTCATCATCAATTCTTTCAACTTTATTTTCAAGAATATTTGAAACTTCAATAACCTTATCAACCATCAAATGATAGATACTTTCTTTACTTACTTTTTTTGCTTCTTCAATTGTTGATGTTTCAACTATTTCTCCATTTTTTATTATAGTAACCTTCGTACAAAAACTTTCAAGTTCCAATAAATTATGACTTGAAATTAAAACTGCCATATTTTCTTCTTTTGCAAGTTTTACAATCAAATCTTTAATTTGTTTTATTCCTTCTGGATCAAGTCCATTAGTAGGCTCATCTAAAACAAGCAAATTAGGTTTATGTAAAATTGCTTGTGCAATTCCTAATCTTTGTCTCATTCCCAATGAATATTTTGAAACTTTATCTTTAATTCTATTTTCCAAGCCAACAAGCTTAATAACCTCGTCAATTCGCTCTTTTGTTACTCCCCTATATAAATTTGAAATCATTTTCAAATTCTCATAACCTGACATATACATGTACAAATCTGGATTTTCAACAATAGTACCAACTTTTTTTATAGCATTTGTAAAATCTTTTTGAATATCATATCCATTAATTTTAACACTACCACTTGTTATACTTTGTAATCCTAAAATAAGTTTTATAGTAGTAGTTTTTCCAGCACCATTAGGACCTATAAAACCTAAAATATCGCCTTCATTTGCCTCTAATGAAATTCCTTTAAGAATTTCTTTTTTACCAAACTTCTTATGTAAGTCATAGCATTCTAAAACTTTTTTTCTTTCCACAAATAACTCTCCTTTATAATAACTTTTGTAGAATATAATATATTTTTAATACATTACCACTTCATTTTTTACTAAGAAACCTGGAATATCTTCAAATCTTCCTTTAGAAAATCTAATATATTCCGGCTTTCTATCCTCATTTTTAAGCCCAACTCTCAACATCGCCGAAACGCCAATATCCGGCAATATTATTTTCCATTTGCTTAGCTCATCAATTTTAACCCATTGAACGTCTTCATAATCTGATAATTTAATTTTACCATCTAATATAGTACATTCAATTCCAATTAGATTAACCTCTTTTTCATCAGGATAAAAAAATGGAATTTGACAAAAAATTCTGTCAGCCATTATATCAAGTTTTAACTCTTTTTTTATAATTCGGACAATCGCTTGTTTGCGTGTTTCTTTTTCCTCAACTTTTCCGCCAGGAAATTCCCAAAAGCCTCCATGATGCTTTTTTAGATTTCTTTGCGCTATCAGAACTCTGTCCTCATCATCTCTAAAAACTGCCACAACCACATCAATCATTTTTCATTCCCCCAACTATTTATAACTTCCTAAAAACCCTTTTTCAATTGGATTCCATTCTGGAAAATCAACCTCTTCGTTTCTACAAACCTTCTCTGGATTAATATTAGTTATTTCATTAAAATTATTCTCACCTATAATTTTAATTATTTTTTTACTAGCATCTTTTATATGTGGATAAAAAGCTTTTGTACTATGTACATCTGTCCCCAAAAAACTTATCATATTGTGTTTTAATAATAGTTCAACTGTTTTCTTACATTTACTTCCATACAAACCTTCAATACTCATAAAATTTGATTGTAAATATACTCCAAGTTCAAGTAATTCCTCAATTTTTTTAGGATTTTCTTGTATAATCACATATCTTTCTGGATGAGCAAGTACCGGTTTGTATCCTGCGGAAATTAAATCAATTACTAAATTTTGATATTTGGGATATTCTTTATGTATTGGCATCTCATATAAAACATATTTAGAATTATTTAATGTTGATGCTTCACCAATTCCAAAAACTTTATCAATATCTGTTCTTGCATAAACTTCATTTCCAATAATAAGCTCTATTGCACGCTCTTTTTCTTGAAGCTCCTTTAGTTTATTTTTTCTCGTTTCTTCATTTTCAGTATAATAATTTGAATAATGTGTTGTACATATAATTTTTTCAAAACCTGCTTTTTTTGCCTCTTTTAAAACCTTAACCGCATCGTCCATTGTTTGTATTCCATCATCTAAGCCAGGCAATATATGTGCATGAAAATCAATCATTTACATCGCCCCTTCTATTTTTTTCTGGGTGTACTACCATAATAATATCTATCCTCATATTTCTTTGCATTGGTTGGTATTTTATTTAAAACTATTCCTGTAACTTTTCCACCAGCTGTTTCTATTTTCTTTTTTGTTTCATTTAAATCTTCCATTTTTGTTGTATTACAAGCACAAACAATAATTGTTTGATCAACTATTCTTGAAATAATAGTTGAATCTGTTACTAAATCACAAGGTGTACCATCAACAATTATTACATCTACAATTTCTTTTAATTCAGTAAGCATTTTTTTCATTTTAGGTGAAATTAATAACTCTGATGGATTAGGTGGAATATTTCCGGCTGGTATTACATATAAATTAGGCATATCAACTTCTTGCATAAAGCTTGCAATTCCTTTTACATCTTCTCCAACATTAACTCCCGTTAAATAATTTGAAACACCAGGAGCAGGAGGAATATTAAATAATGAATATAATCTTCCTTTTCTCATATCACAATCTATTATACAAGTTTTCTTTCCAGCTTGAGCAAATGTAGTAGCAATATTAGCTGATATCCATGTTTTTCCTTCAGATGGTGATGTTGATGTTATCAAAATAATCTGATTATTACCTTCTGAAGAATTCATAAATTGTAAATTTGTTCTCATTGCTCTAAAATTTTCACTTATTGGTGCTCTAGGATCTCTAGCAACAATTAACTCTTTTTTTATCATTTCCTTCTTCCTCCTTTTCTCATAGCAGTTTCATCAACTAACTCTAACTGAGCTATTACAGGGATTTTTAAAGCTTGCTCTATTTCTTCTGCAGACTTAACTGTTGTATCAAATAATCCCATTACAATTATAATCGCACATGAAATGAAAATTCCCGCAACTATTGCAATTGCAATATACTTGGCTGGTTTAATATTATATGGTGTTGAACTTGGTTCAGCAGCATCTAAAGTATAAACATTATTTATTTTATACATATCACTTATTTTTTCTGAAAAAACTTTTCCTATTTCATTAGCTATTTTAGCAGCATATTCAGGATTTTGATTTGAAACTATAATTTTTATAACTTCAGTATCTTCTACAGCTGAAACTGTAACGCTTTTTCTTAATTGGTACTCTGTTAAATCAGCAATCTGTAAATTTGAAATAACCTGTGCCAACACTGTTTTACTTTTTACAATTTCACTATATGTAGATACTAATTTTTGATTCATTGTAACATCAGTCTGAGTAACCGAACTATTTGTACCTTCCGTATTTTCAGCTTTTGTAAGAACTATAGTTGTATAAGACTGATACTTTGGAGTTTGTATTACATATGAGTACACTGCAGCAATAATAACAAAAAATATAGTAATCGTTATTATAAATCTTCTACTGTTCCATAACATTCTAAAAATTTCTTTTAAGTCTAATTCTTCCATTTTTAATTCCTTTCATAACTATTTTTCTTCGCCTTAGCTATTAACATCATTATAATTAATGCAACTATTATTCCAGTTGAATCTATACATACATCTCTAAATTGCCCTGATCTTCCGGATATAAATAATTGGTGAACTTCATCAAAAGTTGCATAACAAACTCCTGTTAGTGCACTCATGCCAAATACTTTTTTATTGGTTACATCAAAAGTATTATAAAATTCAAATAATAAAATTCCGCCAACAAAATATATTGAAAAATGAGCTAATTTTCTAACACAAAAACTAATTGTTTCTCTGTGACTTTCTAACTCTTCTCTAATATTTACTATAGCATTTGTAATAATATCGCTTGTTCCTTGTGATGTATCACCATTTTCATTTGAAAAGCAAAAAATTGTTATCATCCATGCTATTACTAAAATTGCAAATAAAATTCTTTTCTTACTATATTTCTTCATTGTCTTACTTCTCATTTATTTTATTTTCTGTATATCTCCAAGAATCCTTACACATTTGCTCAAGGTCACGTGTTGCTTCCCATCCTAATTCTTCTTTAGCTTTTGTAGGATCTGCATAACATTCAGCAACATCTCCTGGTCTACGTTCTGTTATTTCATATTTTATTTTTATTCCATTAGCATCTTCAAAAGCTTTTACAATATCCAATACTGAATATCCTTTTCCTGTTCCTAAATTGTATGTTTCAACGCCATGAAAATCTCTAGCCTTTTCAATTGCTTTTATATGTCCTAAAGCTAAATCAACAACGTGAATATAATCTCTAACACCTGTTCCATCTGGTGTATCATAATCATTTCCAAAAACATTTAAGTGATCTAACTTGCCACATGCAACATAATTAATATATGGCATTAAGTTATTTGGTATTCCATTAGGATCTTCACCTATTTCTCCGCTTTCATGAGCTCCAATTGGATTAAAATATCTTAATAAAATAACTGACCACTCATTATCTGCTTTATAAATATCTTCAAGAATTCTTTCTATCATTAATTTTGTTGTTCCATAAGGATTTGTTGTTGATAATGGAAAATCTTCTTTAATTGGTACAGTTTCTGGATCTCCATAAACTGTTGCTGATGAGCTAAATACAATCTTTTTGCATCCATATTTTCTCATTAAATCAACTAATATAAGTGTACCTGTAATATTATTATGATAATATTCTATTGGTTTAGCGCATGATTCTCCAACTGCCTTCAAGGCTGCAAAATGTATAACTTCCTTTATATCATTTTCTTTGAAAACTTTTTCTAAATTTTCTCTATCTAATAGATCAACTTCATAAAATTTAAAATCTTTTCCAGATAATTTTTTTATCTTATCACACATTTCTATTTTACTATTTGATAAGTTATCAACTACTACAACTTTCTCTCCATTTTTTAGTAATTCTATTACTGTGTGACTTCCTATATATCCTGTTCCACCTGTTACTAAAATTGACATATTTCTTACCTCCCTTAACAATATATATTTATATCAAATCTATATTAAAATATCAACCTTTAAGCATATAAAAAAGCATAAATATTTTTACAATAAATTCAAAATATTTATGCTTTTTATTATCATAGAAATATCTGTAACAAAATATTTTCTACTTCATGAAAATTATTATCCTTTTAAAGTTTTCATTGAATTTAGAATTGCTATCATAGAAACACCTACATCTGCGAAAACTGCAAGCCACATATTTGCAAATCCAAGTGCACCAAGTATTAAAATTATTATTTTAACAGTAAGTGCAAATACTATATTTTGTTTAACAATCTTCATTGTCTTTTTTGAAATCTTAATTGCTTGAGCAATTTTAGTAAGCTCATCTGTCATAATAACTACATCAGCAGCCTCAATTGCAGCATCTGCTCCAATGCCACCCATCGCTATACCTATATCAGCTCTAGCTAAGCAAGGACTATCATTAACACCATCTCCAACAAAAATAACATTTTCTTTTTCTCCTTTTGCTTTTAAAACTGCTTCAAGATTTTCAAGTTTTTGATCAGGCAATAATTCTGATTTACATTCATCCACTCCAACTTCTTGTGCAATTTTATCAGCAATTCTTTTTTCATCACCTGTTAATATATATGTTTTCTTTATTTTCTCTTTTTTTAAATCTTCAATTGCCTTTTTAGAATCATCTTTAACTTTATCAGCAATTAAAATATATCCTTTATATTGACTTTCAATTGCAACATATATTACAGTTCCAGCCTCATCAACAGGTTTAAATTTAACTTTATTTTCTTGAAGTAATTTAGCATTTCCTATTAATGTATCTTGGAAGAATATTCTAGCTTTTATACCTTTTCCTGATATTTCTTGTAAATTTTCTACTTTACTTTCATCATATTTTCCCTTATATCTTTTCTTTATTGATAACGCAATTGGGTGATTAGAAAATTTTTCTCCATGAGCTGCAACTCTAATAAGTTCTTCCTCTGAAATGTCAACTGGATTAATTTTTTGTATTTCAAAAACACCTTTTGTTATTGTTCCAGTTTTGTCAAACATTGCATACTTTGCTTTAGACAATGCTTCTAGGTAATTGCTTCCTTTAATCAAAATTCCTTTTTTAGAAGCTCCACCTATTCCTCCAAAAAATCCAAGAGGAACAGATATTACAAGTGCGCATGGACAAGATATAACTAAAAAAATCAATGCTCTATACACCCATGTCATAAAATCTTGTTTAAATATTAAAGTAGGAACAAGAGCTAACGCTAAAGCAAATAAACATACAGTCGGTGTATAATATTTTGCAAACTTTGTTATGAATTTTTCTGTCTTTGCTTTCTTAGATGTAGCTTCTTCAACTAATTCAAGTATCTTGGCTACAGTTGAGTCTTCAAATTTTTTAGTAACCTTCACTTCTAAAACAGCATTTAAATTTATACTTCCACTATAAATTAATTCTTGTTCAACAATTTTCTTTGGAACAGACTCTCCTGTAATTGTTTTTGTATCGAGCATAGACGTTCCTTTTTTTACTCTACCATCTAAAGGAACCTTCTCTCCTGGTTTTATAACAATTGTTTCACCTATTTTTACTTCCTCAGGTTTTACTTGTATTGTCTCTCCATTTCTTAAGACATTGGCATACTCTGGTTTTATTTGCATTAATTCTTTGATTGCATTTCTTGATTTTCCAACAGCAATATCTTGGAATTCTTCTCCAATTTGATATAAAAACATAACTGCTATTGCCTCGGGATATTCACCAGTTGCAAGTGCGCCAAGTGTTGCAACAACCATTAAAAAATTTTCATCAAAAATTTCTCCATGAAATATATTTCTAATTGCTTTTAAAACAATATCTAAACCAATAACGCAATATGCTAAAATATATAATGCAATTGAAATTTCGTTATTGTAATTTATCGCCATATACCCAGCAGCAAAACCACCTATTCCAAGTACTAAACATGTAATAATTCTAAATATAAAACTTTTTTTCATAATAATTTTATCCCCCAGTAATTTAAATTAAGAAATAACAGCATCTGGTTCTAATTTCTTAACAAGCTTTCTTACTTCTTCCATTATTTCTTCAACCTCTTCATCTGTTGAAGCTTTAAATTCTATTGATAATTTTCCCATCATGAAATTAAGATTTGCCTCTTCAATATTTTTTATTCTATTTATTTTATCCTCTATTTTTGCTGCACAATTTACACAGTCAATTCCTTTAATTGAATATACTTTTTTCATTTTAAATTCCTCCTCTTTTTTATATTATGATAATTGTTTATTTTCTTTTCCCTCTAAAACATGTTCAAGTGCTTTTTCAAAAATATCTTTAACATGGTCATCATCTAAAGAATAAATAACCAACTTTCCATCTTTTTTAAATTTTACTAAATTTGCATCTCTTAAAGTTTTTAGTTGGTGTGATATAGCTGATTTTGTCATTCCAAGTAATGCTGCTAAATCGCAAACACACATATCGTGTTTATCCAACGCCCACATTATTTTTGCTCTAGTACTATCTCCTAACATTTTAAAAAAATCAGAAACATCAAATAATATATCCTCTTCAAGCATTTGTTTTTTCACAGTTTGCACGACTTCTTCATGCAATACCTCACATTCTTGCTCTTCCATAATACCTCCTATTAGTTGAATACTTATTCAACTGTTTGCACTCTTATTATAGTTGAACGTTTATTCAACTGTCAAGAGGTATTTTAATTTTTATTATATTATTTACATTTCAAAAATGTTACAAAACAAAAACATTATATTTCTTTTTTCTTTTGCAATAACTAATTGCAGACAAAAAAATATTATATTTAATTTTTAGTGACTCGCAGTTTGAAAGTTTTCACCTAGCCTTCTAAACGAAGTTTAGTAGGCGGTAAAATCTTTTCAGCAAGGAACAAAAATTAAATATAATATTTTAATTATCTCAATATTTAGTTCGTGTCAAAAAAAACGTCCACATGACACTTTAATGTAATAATTGGAGTTATAATGTGTGTCAAAAAGGACGTCCACATGACAACCATGACAACTAGATTATTCTAAAATCTTTATAGTATAAAAGAAATACCTCTCAACTCCATTAACCTTATACGTAATAGCATATTTATAATAAACAGAACCCTTTATCTCTGATCTATTAATACTCGTAGAAAAATTAAAAACTGAACTTTGATTAGCAGAAACAGTAGTAGGAACAATACTTGCACTTACATTTTTCAAGGCTTCTCCTGGATTTGAAACCTCAAGTTGTGAAACCTTACCATCTGTATACACATACCCATTCTTAGATGTATTCTTAAGTGAAAAATTAACCATCAAATCAGAAGAAATCCAATCTGATAAAGAATTTTTTTGAACACGTAATGTAGTAATCAATTCATTTTTCTTATACTCTTCCGAAACTAAATCAAACAATGCTGTTCCAGAATCATTTGTTAAACCAGTCACATTTACGTATTTATTATTAGCAATTGGAACAACACTTACTTCAATTGGTGGCGGATCAAAATCCAATGTAACCGTTCCAGAAATATTTAATTTTGAGTTCCAAAGCGAATATCCAACATTCATAACCACTAAAAAAGCTAGAACAATAAGAATAATTGCTAAAGTGCTCATTGTATGTTTTCTTTTTAAACTGTACTGTTTCCCCATACCTAAAAATCCATTTCTTAATTTTATCTTTTTAATATATATCTATAAACCATATTATTACCTAATACACAGAACCAACTTTCTTCTTCAGCTTCATTGTTCCAATATAAAATCGGTTTAAATAACTCTTCAGAAATTTTTATAATTTCTTCAAACTCAACAACATCAACTAATCCTTGACCATTTGTATCAATTTTCGAACTTACTTCTACAATTTTTTCATTACATCCTTTTAGAATTTTATTCAATTCTACTTTGTACTGATTTCTAACAACATTACCATTTGTAGTTTTTACAAGAACAACTATCAATAAAATTGTTGCTAGTACAAATGTACAAGTTGCAACTCCAGCTCTTGCTTGACTATATGCATCATTCTCAGGTACCATCTTTGTAACAATCTGAGGTTTAGCCGTTTCTTCTGTTGTAGAACTTATCTTTGTTGTTTTAGATGTAATATCAAAAACAATATCAGGTGTATATATATTCATAACTTCTTGATTGTCTACCATCGCTCTTGTAACAACTTCCATTTGAATAGTATATTTTGTTTGAACCTGAATTCCAAAATTCTCTTGAAAGTCTCTTACTTTCTTTATTTTATCTTTCAAATCGACTTCAAAATTTTCATTAATTTCAATTTTATCTGATGAAATATTTTTTTCTTCTGGTAATAAAATAACATCAGTTTGCTTCCATACCTTTTGCTCATCACCATCTTTTGAATACGTAGCTTCTAAGTTTCCAACTATTTTATAACTATAAGTTATATTCTCAGATTTATTAGCAGTATAAACATAATTCATATTTATATTTGCTTTATTCATTAATTCAGTTACATAAATATTCTCATCAGGCACATTTTCTTTTGCGATATAATCATTATCAATCATATCAATATCATACGAATATGAATATTTGTTATTATATTCATATATATTAGTTTTTACAAAATTATTTTTATCAACAAGATTAAAAGATTGATATAAAACAAATAATGAAGTTACTATAATAGCCAAAAGAGCTATAATATAAGTATATCTAAGTGATTTTCTTATTTTAACCTTTTTATTTTTATTCTCTTTCATTATCTCTCCTCTTTCGTAATTACATTCCTTTTTCAATACTTGATGTATCTGGTGCGGAAATTTTATTTAAATTATTTAATAATACTGCTGGTAATCCTAAATATCTAATTGAAAATATTTCTTTTGCAATAATTTGTGATTCTTCAACTGGCTCAAAATCAGCATCTTTATTATTATCACCCTTCGTAATAAAATAAATTTTGCCTTTCTCAGTATATTTTGAAATAACCCTATGAATAACCGTAAAATTTTCTTTTTGATATTGCACAATATCTCCGACTTCCAATTCTTCAGCTGTACATTTCTTTAAAATCGCGACATCACCAACCATCAATGTTTTTTCCATGCTTCCTGTAGCAATTGCTGATGGCCTAATAGGAAACAATCCCATATCAAACCATAATATTAAAACCACAATCACAACAAGAAAAATAATACTTTTCGGATCTGTACTTTCAATCGTTTTTTTCTTTTTTTGAACATCATTCTTATTTTTTAAATAACGAATATATATAAACAAAATAACAGGAACTATTACGTCTATAACAGATTTCATAATCCATGGTATCTTAGGTAAAATCGGTGCCAATATCCAATATGAAAAAGTAATTCCTCTATAACATATTGAAGGTTTATAAAATTGATTCATTGCAATATATGTGCATACAACGTTCGTTGCAATTATAGGCATTATATCTGCAAAAACAAATTTCATAACATTACTGCTATCTGCTAAATCATTCATGCTAATATCTGAAATTGCATAAATTATTGTTGCAACCACAGCAATATATTTCTTATCTTTTTCATATACATTATTAATTACTCTAAATCTTGTATACTCTTTAGCAACAATCGGCAAAAGATATATGTATGCGTTCATCAAAATCCCTTTTAATGACGTTGAATATGGATTTTTACCAATTTCAATAAATACTTCCGAAAAAATATATATTCCAATATTCACAAAAGCCGCAATTAATGAATATGCAAATATATTTTCCTTCAACTTATTGCCTTCACTCGTTTTAGACGTACATATAAAAATCGCTATTATAAAAATAATCCAAAATAGCGGATTAACAATAAAGTAATACTTGAATCCGTAACCTACTAAACTGTAATTCGCTATAATGGAATATGCCGCCAATATTGCAAGCATCAAGATTGTAATATTTCTTGACTTTTGTAACATTATTTTATTTCACCTTATTTATTAGTTTTTACATCTGAACTTGTTGCTGTTCCTGTAAATTCTTCTGTAGCTTGTTCATAATCTAATTCTATATCAAATTCAGCTGTTGCTGATTTTGCAGTTGACTCTTTTTTCCACTTAACAGTAAATGAAATTGTTGTAGACTCGCCACTCTCTAATACTTTGCTTCCTGATGTATCTAAGTTTGGAATCAAAACCTCAATATCATTGTTTGAAAATGATGTTGTTGTTCCTTTATTATATAAATTGAATCCTGTTAATTTTGCTGGAACTGTTCCATTATTTTTAACAGTTGCCGTAACATAACAACCATCTCCAGGATATCCTAATTTAATATTTGCAGTCATTTTTGTACCATCTGTAGCATCTATTTTAGCAGTTCCATGATCTGCTGTTGAAACTAACCCATTTGTAAAAACGACTTCAAATTTTCCTGAAGCATCTGCCTTTCCAGAAACTTTTAATACTCCACTAAAAGAAGCATATGCTATTGCTAGCGCTAACATCATAACTACTAACGCAACAATAAGAACTTTTGTACCACTTTTCATTTTAATCCTCCTCTATATTTAGATGCATACAGTATATCATATAATTTTCTACATAATATTACATTTTCTTTACTTTTTCTTTTCTTTTATCTCTTTTATTTGTTTTTTTTATTACATTTATCATATATATATATTTATTTGATATAATTTTACATGTAAATTTATTTGATTGGAGAATACAAATGAATTCAGAAAATACAAAAGATTTAAAAGATTTTTTTTCAAATGAAAATTTAAACTTTTTTAAAAATTTAAACCAAGAATTATCAAAAATTGAAAACCTTTTAGAAAAGAATCAAACTAAAGAAGAAAAATATTCTTTATTTTTAGCAACACTTACATCTAAAGATTTCTCAAATACCAACAAAGAATATTTTGTTGAAGTTAAAAACATTTACTCTTTACTTGAGAAAAATTCAACCATTCTAAAAGATTTAAAATCCACGTTATCAAATCTAAATGCTAAACTTTTATCTTTAGCCTTTACCGTTGATGAAAAGCAAACCCAAAATATTGTATCAGATATAAACAAAAGCATAAATCATTACATTGAATTATTGGATGAATTAGGAAAGATTTTCGTACAAAATAATACAACAATAAACACTTTTACCTACTACCATTCAACAAAACTTTTACTTACTACTTTTGGAATGGAACTAGGAACTGATCTTGATGAATCATTAAATCTAATTTATCCAAATGCAACTGATGGCAATATAGAAACTTCATATTCTGATATTCTTACTTCAACTGAAAATAAAGTTCTAATAATATCAGAAAAAGAAAACAAAGTATATTTACCTTATAAAAAAGCAGAATTAAATGAATTCATGGCTCAATATCCTACATCTTATTTTTCATATAAAAATGTAATCGAAAAAGAGTTCATTCGCCCTTTAAGTTACTTTATGACTAATCAAAATTTTGCAAGATTTAGAGAAACATATGCTTTATATAGAGATCGTGAAGCTTCTAGTTCATTTGAAGCATTAAAAAAAGCAATTTCTTTAACCTTTAAAACTAACTTAAATCCGGCAATTATAGCTGCTTGTAAAACTAAAAAGCAACTTAATGATTATTTGCTTTGTCTAAATGAAAATAAATTAGACGAGTTTTCAGACTTTAAAATTATTTATGATATAAATCCACAAAATGTTTAATTTTCC
This sequence comes from uncultured Clostridia bacterium, assembly GCA_934149275.1. Taxonomy (GTDB): domain Bacteria; phylum Bacillota; class Clostridia; order TANB77; family CAG-508; genus UMGS1994. The sequence goes on from CAKPEG010000001.1 coordinate 24,671, forward strand.
TCCTATCCTTTATTATTAAGAAAATATTATATTTATTTTTTCGTTCCTTGCTAAAATATTTTCCCACCCACTAAACTTCGTTTAGAAGGTTAGGGAAAAACTTTCAAACTGCGCGTCACTCAAAAATCAAATATAATATTTTCTTTTAATATAATTAATACAAGGATAAAAAAATTCATATTAAATTTCTTAAACCACTTCATAAAAGTGCAAGAAAATTTAATATGATTTTTTTTTATTTTAAGAAAACCTTCTGAATTTTCTAAAATATGACATACCACTGCATAAATGCAAACTAAAAAATATAATACATGCAAACGATAAAAAAATCGTTTTTTAAATTTTAACATAAACAGATACTTGTCCTCCATTTACAACAAAGTTGCCAAACCCTTCTTCATCAATTAATATTTCATCTTCTCTGTGGCCTAATGCATCTGTAAACTTATCACCAGCAAAATCTTTTCCAACATACATTCTTTTACTACCATCATATTTATCTGAAATAATAACTGCCATACCTGACTTATAGTGATTATCATCTCCTAGTCTTGTAAATCCAACTACATCTGGATCATCAAAATAATTCACTTGCTCTCCATATGCTTTATCTTTTCTCAATAACATTAGTGTCTTTAAATTCTCCATTGGAGGAATATCATCATGTTGAATTCCATAATAATCACCATAAAAAATGCAAGGATATCCATTTCTATTAAACAAAATTATTGAATATGCAATTTCTTTAAACCATGTTGGTATCCATGATTCCAAAGCCTGTCCAGGTTGAGTATCATGATTATCTACAAAAGTAACTGCTTTTCCCCAGTTTTCCTTAAGAAGTGTATCATCTAAAATTTTTGACATATCATAATTTCCATCAGAATGTGATGCTTGATAAAAATTATAATGAAGAGGTACATCAAATAAACTAAGCTCACCTTCTGTTTTTTCAATATATTCCTTCAATTCAGCTACATTGCTATTCCAATATTCTCCAACCGAAAATAGATTTTTATTTGAATACTTTCTCATCTCTCTTATAAAATCTCTTATAAAAGATGATTCAATATGTTTAACCGCATCAAATCTAAATCCATTAACTCTTGTTGTATCTAGATACCATTTTCCCCATTTCATACATTCATCAATAACCTCTTTATTAGAAAAATCAATATCTGCTCCCATTAAATAATCATAATTTCCATGTTCTTTGTCAACATCCATTTGCCAAGTTTTGTTTTTTAATTTATACAAAGCCACTTGATTTGTTCTATAATCATAATCAATACCATTAAAATGTGTCCAGTTCCACTCAAAATCTGAATATTTATGATTTCTTCCTGGGAAAGTAAACTTAGTCCATACCTCAACTGTTTGTTCTCCACCTTCTTCTTTTGTATGATCAGCCCAATTACATTTTACAGCTTTAATAGTTTGCAACTTATCTGCACCCATCTTATGATTTAAAACTATGTCCGCATACACATCTATTCCATTTTGTTGTAATTCAACTATTGCATCAATATATTCATTTTTGGTTCCATATTTTGTTGAAATACTACCCTTTTGATCAAATTCACCTAAGTCATATAAATCATATACTCCATATCCGACTTCCTTTTCTCCACCAATTCCTTTATATGCCGGTGGCAACCACAATGAAGTAATTCCTAATTTAGATAACTCATCACCTTTCTTCTTAACAGTATTCCAAAGATTTTTGTTGCAATTCATATACCATTCAAAATATTGCATCATTACGCCATTAATCTCTTTATTCATTTGTATAAAAATCCTCCTATTCTGCATTCTTTATTTCTTGAATTTGTTCATTTGCCTGTAATTCAGGTTCTAAAAATTTAAAACATTTTTTATTTTTTTTCATAACTTCCAAACCTATATCCAAATCATTTCTTAGCCTTTTACTTGCATACTTAACTATTATTGGCTTGTTTTCAATTGCTTTCATAACAACTTCTTTATCATCTCTCATATTTTTTGAAGCAAAATAAAGAATTTGTCCTGATACAGCAAGTCCAGCCATTAATAATTCCTTATCTTCTTTCAAAGCCTCATCTGCATAGCAATAAGTCCAACCTAATTTACTAACAGAATCATAAACAATCTCTCTATCTTTCTTTAGATTTGAACTGGCAAACTCTAAAGCTTCAGGATTGTTTCTAACTGCATCTAAAACTATTTCTCTATCATTATGAAATTCTTCTGCTGCGAATTCTAGTAATTTTCCATTTTCATTTACAGTTTTCAATACATAATCTCTATCATTACAATTCTTTTTCATTGCTGTAATTTCTGGTGCTTCTGGCATTTTACTTCCTTCTTTCCTAAAAAAATATAAGTCGTACATTAATACGACTTACGACTCAAATTATTGTTTCATAACTCTTTTCAAAAAACAATTACATTAAATTCTTATTTAGATGGATCATACCACCATTTACTCTGCCACCTTTTATATCCATAAAAAAAGTTAGCATCATTTGTATATATAGCATGATTATTAAAATCTATCCTATTTAAAAAAGAATCTGAATATAATGTTGATCGATTATAATTAACTACTATATCTGACATTAACTTATACTTCTTATTATACCCTCCAACATACATAGCTCCTTCTTGATAAACATAATAAGGTGTTGTATCTCCAGACCTAAAATATGTAAATGCTTCTGGATTATATATTGGTATTTGAATCCTTGAATCCGTGATTGTGATTGGATTAATTTTTTCTGGTTCAGAACTAGTATCGTCATCTCTAGATGGTGTAGGAGTTGTTGTAGGAGTTGTTGTAGAATTTGTTGTATTCGATGAACTTGTTTGTCCTTCCATTACTGGTTTTTCATATACATCTTGAATACTTTTTAAAGCTCCTATTTGACTTTTCAATTGTCTATTAGCTAATACATATTTTCCTGTAACAATTGCAAGTAAGAATAACATTGCAACTAAAACATATACAGTTATAGAACCACGTTCACTTTTAAATTTATTAAACATACTATAAACCTCTAATAAAACATTCATATAACAAAAACAGCTATTTATAACATCTGCACTTATTATAACTTTTTTAGTCCACGTCCTTGTTCTGTGTGAAATTTGCAAAACAAATTTCTGCACATCACTTTTTGTATTATATAAAGTTTCAAAAACTCTCTATAATATAAAATTATTTTATATATAAATTATAAAAAAATCAAGATACAATTTAATGTTAATAGGGATGACTTAAAATTTTTTATAAAATTCTAAGTCATCCCTATTAACTAAGAGTAAGTCTATAAGCCGGGTTCTGTCTTGAATAGCCATTTATCTAGAATATATATTGCTATATATTTCAAGCCCCCTACACACATAAAAAGAGACGAGCAGTCTTTAATCTTTTTACTCATGTGTGGCGTTGCTCCAGGTGGGGTTTACACGAACAGGAAATATCACTATTTCCCCGGTGAGCTCTTACCTCCCCTTTTCACCCTTACCAATTTCTTGGCGGTTATTTTCTGTTGCACTTTCCTTAAGGTCACCCTCACTAGACGTTATCTAGCACCATTGCTCTGTGGAGCCCGGACTTTCCTCTCATGGAACCTTGCGATTACCATCAGCGACTATTCGGCTTACTCCTATCTATTTTAAAATCATTATCAAGTTTTGTCAAGCTAAAACGCTTTATATTCAAAATTACTCATAAAATCAAATAATTCTTTAACTCTTTTTAAAGTAATAATTTCGTTTTTTTGTAAAGGTGATTTTTTAAGTTCTGTAATCATTTCTTTTTTATAGCAATTTTTTTGCATTTTATAAATTAAATATCTAACATCCATGTAATCAAAATAAATTTGATATCCATCTCTTAAATCCATCCAAAATTGTTCAAAAGAATAGTTCTCCATCTTTGTTTCATTCCTTTCATATGTTAAAGCAACACTGTTAAGAAAATATTATATTTATTTTTTCGTTCCTTGCTAAAATATTTTCCCACCTGCCAAACTTCGTTTAGAAGGTTAAGAAAAAAATTTCAAACTGCGCATCACTCAAAAGCCAAATATAATATTTTCTTTTTCAACTAATCAACTTTTATTTAATCATTTCATCAAATTCATTTTCTGAAATAACTGTTACGCCTAATTTATTTGCCTTATCTAATTTACTTCCAGCATCTTCTCCTGCTAAAACATAGTTAGTTTTTTTAGAAACAGAACCAGATACCTTTCCTCCAAATTTTTCAACTATTGCTCCAGCCTCATCTCTAGTATATTTCTCTAAGGCCCCTGTAAGCACAAATGTCATTCCAGCAAATCTATCATCAGCACCTTCTTCAACAAATGCATTCATATTAACGCCTGCATCTTTTAATTTTTGAATTAAATCTTTAGTTTGTTCTTGTTCAAAAAATTCGTAAATTGCTTGTGCTGTTATCTCTCCTGTATCATCAACAGCAAGTAAATCTTCATAAGAAGCATTCATTAATTCGTTCATACTTTTAAATCTTTTTGCCAAACTTTTAGCACCTTTAACACCTACATGTCTAATTCCAAGAGCATTAATTAATCTATATAAATCATTATTTTTACTTTCCTCTATTGCATCTATTAAATTTTGAGCAAATTTTGTTCCATCTTTTTTCAAAGTTTTAACATCTTCAACTGTTAATGTATATAAATCAGGTATATTCTTTATTAAATCTCTATTTAAAAATTCTTCTATAATTGAGTAACCTAATCCTTTTATATTCATTGCTTCTCTAGATGCAAAGTGCCATATACTTCTAAATAATTTAGCTTGACACTCAATTCCAATACATCTTAAAACTGCTTCTCCTTCTTCTCTAACAGCATCAGCACCACAAACTGGACACTTTGTTGGCATCTTAAACTCTTTTTGTGTACCATCTCTTTTGGATTTAACAACCTCAACTACTTCTGGTATAACATCACCAGCCTTTTGAATAATAACTGTATCACCAATCATTAAATCTTTTTCTTTTATAAAATCTTCATTATGCAAAGTAGTTTTTGAAATTGTTGAACCTGCAACTTTAACAGGCTCTAAGATTGCCATTGGAGTAATAGCTCCTGTTCTACCAACTTGACACACAATATCTTTCAAAAGTGTTTCTTTTTGCTCTGGGGGATATTTGTATGCAATAGCCCACTTTGGAGTTTTATAATTTGTACCTAGGATTTCTCTTAATTGTAAATCATCAACCTTAATTACTGCACCATCAATACCAAATGTTAAACTCTCTCTATCTTCACCAATTTTATTAATTGCGGAAATTGCTTCATCTAAATTCTCGCAGAAAATTTTTACAGGATTAACATTAAATCCTAACTTCTCCATATATAATAAAGACTCGTAATGAGATGTAAATTTAATAGTATCAGATTTTTGAACATTAAAAATGTATATATCTAATGGTCTTTTTGCAGTTTCTTTACTATCTAATTGTCTTAATGAGCCAGCCGCAGCATTTCTAGCATTTGCAAACAATGGCTGTTCTAGTATTTCTCTTTCTTCATTCATCTTATCAAATCCTGCTTTAGAAATAAATACCTCACCACGTACAATAATATCAACATCTTCCTTTAATTTTTTAGGAATATGAGGAATTGTTTTTAAATTTTCAGTAATATCTTCTCCAACTAGTCCATTACCTCTAGTTGCTCCTCTTACAAAGATTCCATTTTTATATTCAAGACTAACAGATAATCCATCAATTTTTGTTTCAACAACATATTTTAAAGGAATATTATTTTCATCTGCAACCTTTCTAACTCTATCATCAAAATCCTTTAAATCATCAAAATTGAAAATATCTAATAAACTTTGAAGAGGCACTTCATGAGTTACCTTTTCAAAACCTTCTTTAACAGTTCCTCCAACATGTTGTGTTAGTGAACTCGAATCAATCAAATCTGGATATTTATTTTCCAAATTACGTAGTTCCAACATTAACATATCATATTCAAAATCACTGATCTCTGGATCGTCATCGTCATAATATCGTTTCGCATGATATGCTGTAATTTCTCTTAATTCTTTAATTCGTTTTTCTGCTTGTTTTTTAGTCATCTTATGTAACACTCCAATCAATCTTTATTAAACGTTTTCTTCGAGAACAAGAGCGGACTATTTATAACATTTGCACTTATTATAATTTTTAGTCCGCATCTTTGTTCGTATGCGAAATTTGCAAAGCAAATTTCTGTACATTGTTATATTTAAATAATAGGAAGTTAGAAGAACTTTCCTATTATTTAAATATATTTCTGCCCTTCCAAACATAATCCCAACCTGAAAAAATTGTTGCAACAACAGAAATCGCCATCATTACAGAAGTAATAATATTTATAACCAAATGAGCTCCTGATAAGTTTCCTGAAATAAAATTAAAGAAACCTCCAACATCAACAAAAGCAAAAATAAGAGCAATCATTTGAGTTACAGTTTTCAATTTTCCCCAAACTGAAGCTGCAATTACAACTCCACCTTTTTCAACAGCTACAAGTCTAAAACCTGATACGATAAATTCTCTAGCTAATACAATAACTGGAATCCAAGCAGGAAGTAATCCTCTTTCTACTAGTATTACCATTGCAGTTAAAACTAATATTTTATCTGCTAAAGGATCTAGAAATTTTCCAAATGTAGTTACTTGATTTCTAGATCTTGCTATGTATCCATCTAACTTATCTGTTATTGAAGCTATAATAAAAATCAAATCCATAATAAGCATTGGAACTGGTACAGTATATACATCTCCACCAATAGGTAAATATGCAAATACCACCATAACTGGCACCAAAATCATTCTAAAAATAGTTAATTTGTTTGCTAAATTCATATCTTTCTCCCACTTTCTTATTTATTTTCATACTATAGGTAAGCTCTCAAAAGCTTCTATCATATTATTTTATAATAATTTCAAAGAAATCTCCTATAATATAAATAATTACTAATATCCACTTTGGTTTTTAGCTTGCACAATTTCAACAATATCAGAAATATACTTTCCGATTATTGGTATGTTCAACTTCACAATATATTGCAATATATATATCAAAATAGCAGTTATTAAATAAAAACCTATACTAAATCCTAATCCTCTTGAAATTCCAGCAAGTAAATTTCTAAAAAATATTTTTCTTTTACTCTCAAGCATTTCTATAAGCTCTACAATTCTTGCATTTTCTAACGATTTATTCAATTTCTCAACATTTTTAAAAAATTTTCTTATCATATTTTAGAACTCCAAACAATATATACACATATATATTGTTTGAAATTTTCTAAAACATTATTCCTTAGAATCTAAAAATCCACTTTTATTATTAGTAGTTTCTGTATTTTGTTTTTCAACCGCTTCTAATTGATCTATCAACGTTTGTAGCTTTTCAATATCAGTACCAATAAGTTCCCAATTCTTTGATTCTGTTGATTCCTTTAAATTCTTGCTTGCTTTTATTATTGCATTTATTAACTGTTGCTTATCTTCTCTATTAACAAATTCTATTTTACCAGCAGAATCAGTTAATAACGTTGTAAGCGCTTCGACCAAATCATCTCCAATTGCAACCTTCGTTCCTGAAGCAACTATAACTTTCTTCAAAGTTGGAACCTTTGACTCTTCATTCAATAAAACTTGATATACCGGTTCAACATATAAAATACTATTTTCAATAGGAACAATATATGTTTTTCTTATTATTTGTGTACCTGTTGTATTAATCTTTTCTAGTTCATCTGAAATTGTTTTATCCTGATCTATCTGAACATTAAGTTGTTGTATAGCCGGCAATGTAGTATCAGAAATAAGTTTATACATCGTTAATTTATTTTTCCCATCACTATAAGTTCCAACTAAATAAGAATTTAAACTTTGTTTATTAGCCTTAGTATAAGGCAATACAAGTCCAAGCTCTTCACTAGTAGCATCAGAAGTTTTTAAAACAGTATAATATGGTTCTACTGAAATTTTATTAGTATCATCACTACCAATTTGTCTGTCTGCTTGCCATACATCATCACTTCTATAAAGTATTTCTGTATTTACATTATGATATCTTTCTAGAACAGATGCTTGAATTTTATATAAGAATTCTGGATAAACAATATTCTTTTGAATATCTTCTGGTATAGTCTCATTCTTATCTGCAAATAATTCTGGATACATATTGTAATATGACATTGCGATAGGATCTGTTGAATCCGTTATATAAAATTTAGTTGTACCATCATATGCATCAATAATTACCTTAACTGAATTTCTAATATAATTAATTTGTTTATACTTTCCTTCAACTTGAATTGTTGTTTTTTGTGAATATGGATAACTATTAGATGTTGTATATGCATCTAATACCCACACAAGCTCTCCATCATCTCTAATCACCATATAAGGTGATTCATCATATATTAAATATGGAAGTAAAACCTTAGCTCTATCTCGAATATTTCTGTTCATCAAAATTTTACTATCAGAACTCATACTGCTATTAAATAATAATTTATAATTTTTTTCAGATATTGAAAGAACCGCTCTATCAAACAAATTAGCTGATATTCCGGCTTCTCCATTATACTCATTTTCCTCATATGATGTAGTTGAAGTTGGATAATCAAACTCTTTTTTATCTTTTACATTCGTAACAACTGTATCATTTGTAGCAAGTCCAAAATAAATTCGAGGTTCTGCAATTTTTATCTTATTCTCATCACTTGTATATTTCGATTGAATATATGATAATCCACCTGTGTTTTTATCAACAGCAGTTGAATCTGAAATAACAACTCCATACCCATGAGTATATTGATAAGTCTTATTATTATAAGTTCTATTAGCACCACTTATAATTTCTCTAGGTGTAATATATAAAGACTTCATTCTTCCATTAACTCTATATCTTCCTATTTGAGTTGTTTTGTAAGTGTAATATCCTTCATTATCTTTGTACTCAGACAAATTTGTTAACGTTGTTTCTTTATCAAATAAAGTAATCTGTCTTATCAAATCAGCATTTTTTGAAATAGTTGTATCATCTAAAGTTGAAGTATTATCTATTTCCTTTTCTTCAATGTCAACATTATATGCTATCCTTGTATTCTTTATATTTTCATCTATATATTTTTTCTGTTTATCTAATTCATTTCTCTCTGCATAAATATATTGGAATCCTGTCATAACTACAAATAAAGCAACTAAATATATAGGAGTTATAAGCATTGATGAAACAATCTTTTTTACTTTAAATTTCTTTAAATACTTTATAACTCTGCATAATGAAAATAAAATAACAACTCCTAAAACTTTATAACCTATCACTTTTATCTTAACTTCAGTTACACCAGCACCAACTAATTCCGTTCTGGCATCATCTTTTAATGTAATAAGATTTCCTGTAACAACTTCTTGTGAACTCAATACCATTAAACATGCTATTAAAAATGCTATACTAAATAAATTAGTAAATAATTGTTTCAAAAAGTTATTTTTTCTTAACTCATTAGCTTCAACACCTTCTAAACAAACATTTATTATAACTATATAATAAATTGAAACATATACAGTAAGTAATACTAAAAATGCAATAGCAAAAATTAAAATAGCTTTAATAAAAGGAATTTGAAACATATAAAATGATACATCCATTCCAAAAACAGGATCAGTAATTCCAAACTGAGCAACATTTGTAAACATCAAAAACTTTTGTGTTAACGTCCATTGTGCCACAAATGCAACAATTACACTAACAATAAAAGAGATTGATTTATTAGGAAGCTTTGGCATCTCTTTTTGTTCTTTATCAAATAACTCCTTTAAAAAACCTCTAACTACTTTATTGGAAATAAAAATAGCTAAATAAGAAATTACAAAAGCAACTAAAAAAACTAAATATTTTGTTTTTATATTTTTTGCAAAAATAGAAACATATTGCTCTCCTATTTCTTTATATTGTAAATACTCACTTCTTGTAGAAATCATAATTATTAGAGCATATACTATTAAAAAGAATATTACAATTGCTCTTCGCGATACGATTTTCTTCATTTTTTCTTTCATTTTTCTAATCCTTTCTTACAAGATTTCAAAACTAGTAATTACATTAATTTTTAGACCAAAGGCAGACATCTTCAACATTGGCACATGTTATACCCTTTCGAAGTCTACCTTTTCATTCATGTATAAAACTTAATTTGCAGATTTTTTTATATTTTTATTTTTTTATTAAAAATCTTTAGTAACCATTTATATAATAGCAGAAACAAACTCCTCTGCATTAAATTTTTCCATATCGTCAACGCCTTCGCCAACACCTATAAACTTAACTGGAATCTTATTTTCAGCAACAATTCCAACAACTACTCCACCTTTAGCAGTTCCATCAAGTTTAGTAAGAACAATACCAGTAATATCAGTTGTTTCTTTAAATGCCTTTACTTGCATAATAGCATTTTGACCAGTTGTACCATCTAAAACGAGTAAAACTTCCTTTGCTGAATCTGGCAATTCTCTATTTATAACCTTATTAATTTTAGCAAGCTCATCCATTAAGTTCTTTTTGTTATGAAGTCTACCAGCAGTATCACAAATTAAAACATCTGCTTTTTGCTCTTTAGCTACTTGAATAGCATCAAAAACAACTGATGCTGGATCACTACCTTCTGGCTTTTTAACTAATTCACAATCAGTTCTTTGAGCCCATATTTCAATTTGTTCAACAGCTGCAGCTCTAAAAGTATCAGCAGCAGCTATAACAACTTTTTTTCCGCTCTTTCTTAAATTATTAGCAATCTTACCAATAGAAGTTGTTTTTCCAACTCCATTAACACCAACAACTAATATAACAGAAGGAACTGTAGATAAATTCAAAGAAGTATCATCTACATCAAGTAATTTTATCATTTCTTCTTTTAAAACTCTTCTAACAGCTTCTTCATCTTGAATATTTTCTTTTTTTATTCTTGTTCTTAATTCATCTATTATTTTTGTTGATGTTTCTATTCCAATATCAGACATTATTAATGCTTCTTCTAATTCATCTAATAAATCTTCATCGACCTTTCTAAAGTTTGCAAAAACATCATTAATTTTTTCGTTTAATGTTTGCTTGGTCTTTCCAAGCCCTTGTTTTAATTTATCAAAAAATCCCATATAATCCTCCACAAAGCTTATTATTTATTTATGTTTTTTAGACTTTATAAGTATATCATATTTTTTCATTATTGTATATTTTTATGATATTTTTTTGATATTTTCTGCACATATATTTATAACTTTTGCTTTTATAGCATTTTAAATCATTTTCGCTATTTGAATAAAAAAAAGTCTTATAATTTTTAGCCTGCATCTTTAACAACTTTCCAGCCCAAGGCAAAGCAGCAAACATATAAGCAAATGTAATTGAACTTCCTGCTCTTGAATCAGATCCAGCCATTATACCTATTACTACAAAAATAAAAGTAAAAAAAATAAAGTAAGACGCTGTCTTACTTTATTTTTTACTAAATTAATATCTAGTAATTGTACATTTAAAATTTTAAGTTAAACCATATATATTAAGTCTTTCAAATTTTTTTCTCTACTTGAATGTTAACATATGCAAAAAATGAAATTTGTCGAAACCTGTCGACAATTAATAAATTTTAATACTTTTTTAATACTTATATAAATTATATTTATTCTTCAATAAAAAACTATAAAACATTTATATAATATTGAAAAAGCCGGCTCGTACTTGAGCCTGCTTTTTCACTGCATTAATAACTTTTATTTTTCTTCTTTCTTCTGAAACAACCGGCATTCCTTCATTGGTGTTGTCAGTTCCTGGCTAACAATCATTCCCTCAAAATCGCTGTCCATAACTCTATATCCAACATTCTTGAGTTCATAAACCGGCACAAACTTTTTGGTACCATCCAAAATAGCCATGAAATCCGCAAGCTTTGCCTCTTCTGTTTTCTCTCTTTTTAACCGTCTTTCCAGATTGAAAGTAGACCAAAAATCATAAAAAACATTTAAGGAAAAACCTCTTGCACACAACTCTACCCATTCGCGATTTACACGATGGACAACTGCACACAAGTCCTCATAGTGCTGAAAAATCATACCATCACAGTACACCTGCGGTTTGTTTTCATCATAGTGTGCACCTACAGCATTTTTAATCAAAATTTCCGAAATACAACTAAGCTTAGCACCAATCTTATAATCCGCTTCTTTACCAGATTTATAAACCTGTAAAAGCTCTTCACGGACATAGGCCAGTTCATCGAAAATTTTGTTAATCGCTGCTACATCGTCTTCACTATAAGTAACAAAATTCGGAACATTTCCCGAAAGAGCTCTAGCACACTCTACCAGTCTTTCCATGCTCCAACACACTTCATTACCATCCCATTTAATAGGAACAGCAATTGTTTCATCACAAAAGCTTTCAAGCCGTGCTCGAATCTCTTCTGCACAAGGAGTTCTAGCATATCTTCCATCCAAAGCTCCCATCTTATTTGCGATCATCCGAGAAACAAAAACATTATCATGCATACTAAGTCCTCCTTTTACTGATGCATATCAATAGTTACATACTCTTAATCAATAAACTCATTTGAATTTGCACTAACATTAACCAGCCAATCATGTGCACTTTGAGAACCGCTAACCTGTGCTGCGCAAATTCTCCCATTACCCGTCTCACAGACTATTCTCCGTGCAATCCAATAAGCTACGTTAACATTAAAAACTTTCAGCTCCTCAGAAATGATAGTTGCAATCTCTTCAGCTTCATCAGGTGTAATGCAAAGCGTATCAGAGATAATCTGAATCTTCATTCCATCTCTTTCAACCTTCAAATCAGTAGCTTTCTCCCGTCTAACCTTCCTTTGAAAAAATCCTCCAAAGCCCATACTAATACCTCCTTATAATTAAGATAGTAAAACTTTAATGATTTCTCAAAAACAGTACTTTGTCATATCAAAAGCACTTACACATTAACTTTTAAACCGGTAATAAAAACTTTTAATTTAGAGAATGACTTTGCAGTAAACTGATCATTGACATCAATCCAAATGTCTTTTCTCAATTTGCCGATAGCAAATATGCCTCCATTTTCACTATAAAGAATCGCGACCTCATCTTCATCGTAAATTTCAGCATTTTCAAAATTCTTCTTGTACTGATTAAGAATTTTTTCTGCCTCTTCTTTACACTCTCCTAAATAAACGTTAACCGAATTGCAAAAATTTGCCTGAGAAGTTTCCGCAAAAGTAATTAACCATTTGTAACAATTTCTACAACAGTAAAATTTCTCACCTTTTAAGCCAGTAATCCGACCAGTTGTAATACTTACCTTCATAGTAAATCCTCCTATTCATAGAAAGTTAATATATCTACTTATATTAATAACAATAAATATATCAACATCAACAGTTACAGTGGAATCTTCCATTTTTGGTACAGTTAATATTTTATCACAAGTTAACATAAAAATCAACACTTTCTAAAACAGAAGTGTTGATTTCTCTAGTATTGGAGCCAATAGGCGGAATCGAACCGCCGACCTACAGGTTACGAATCTGTTGCTCTACCAACTGAGCTATATTGGCATATAAAATTCACAAAGAGAATTATAACAAAATCATTACCTATTCGCAATACCTTTAAACTACTTTGTTCAATTCTCTTTGTAAAATTATTTTATTCTTTTGTTACTTTTCCATAAACACCGCCACCGCCAGCATTTATTTTCATTTTTCCTTTTCTAGCAGCCTCAATGTTATCAGCTATTTTTTCACCAACAACTGCTTCTATATCATCATAAGATAATTTATGTAAAATATTCATTTCTGTTTCAAATGCATTTAACAATTTATCTATTGTTTTAGCACCTAATCCAGGAATAAAAGTAAGTGGTATTTGATATACATATTCAGGTCTAAAATCAGGACTCTTTGTCTCTGGTTTATCTTTAATAATTTCTATTCTATCATAAACACCCATTGTTATATTTTTACTATCACACGTATCGCATTTTGTTACAGGTGCATCGCCTGGTATATTTTTATTACAAACTTCACAATATGTTCTATGGTATTTTCCAAGCTTAGGATCCAATCCATAATTTGCAAGTATCTTTCTACCATCTTCATTTTTTAAAGCCATAACAAATTCTTTAAAACTAATATCATTTAATAACATTTTATTGTACTCTCTTGCAATTTTAGGTAAAGAATGTGCATCAGAATTAGTTAAAAATGTTTTTGTTTCTAATTCCGAAATCTTATCAGCAAGTGACGTATCAGCACTTAATCCTAACTCTATTGCTGGTATGTCTTTAAATTTTTCTTTGAAAATTCTTTCTAATCTTGCAGTGCAATTTCCATAAAAACTTTTATGCGGTGTAAACGCATGTGCAGGTACAAGAATTCCATTATATTTTTTTACTATATCAATAAGTTCATATGCTGAAATATTAGCTCTTTGTGAACTTAATGTAATATTTTTTATGTGTGTTGACATTTCTTTTGAAAATGCCTTTATATCAGATAAATGAGGAAAATAGCAAAGGTTATGCGCACTTCCTGTTTTTCCGTTTTCATTAATCTCTGACGTTTCAATTTCACTTCCTAATATAATACATAATTTATCTTTATATATTATACCGCCATCTTCTATCTCATATGCTTCTCCATCTGCCAAAAACTTTTCAATATCTTCTATAACATAAGGTGATGCGCAATCAATAATTCCTGCAACATTAATTCCCTTTCTATCAACACATTCTTTTGCAATATTAGCAAAATTTAAACTTCTAGCAGCTGTAATTTTTATTGGCTTGTTATTCTCACTTCTTCCTATGTGAATGTGCATGTCTGCAAATACTTCGTACATCTTATTTCTCCTTTTATTGTCACACTATTTCAAATCTTCCATATTAAATCCTGGTAAAAGTGGAGCTTCTTCGAAATGTTTTAATTTAGCTCTTGCCTTTTTCAATTCATCTAATAAGTTTCCACCCATTCTCAATTCGGCTTCTCTTTTAGCAAAAGCTGCTTCATTTCTCTCCATAGTATCATATATTTCCCTAACGGCACTAGGAATATCATTTCTAGTAATACAATTCATATTTTTTTGAAATCTTGTAAGTAATCCCATCATACTTCTATTCCCTCCATTATATCAACAAATTCTTGGAAAGTATTTAAATAAATATTGTTGCAATTTTTCATATTTTTATTAACTAAAATTTCCAATGCTTCTGGAACAGTATAAGCAATTCTATCAGATCTATGCATAATTAATCCACCAAATTGATCTGCTAATTCTAATATATCGCTTTCTTTTTCTCTTTTTACATCCGGATTTTGCCCAACTCTCGAATGTTCAGCACAAATTTTACAAAATCTATCATTAAAACCTAAAGATCTTAAATAATTTATATATTCAGCCTGTGATTTTTGCAATCTAACCAGTTCTTCTGGTGAATCAATTTTTAAACAATCATACATCAAACAAGCTGTTAATACTAAACCTTGATCAACATCTAATTTCATTGTATCCATGAATTCTCTTGCTAATTCTGCTTTCAAAATTACAGATGTATTAAAAAATATATTTTGTTTTTTCTTTAGATATGTCATAATATCTATTTTTTTTATAAAATCTGGTTCATTTAAAATATATTCTGCAAAAGTTGCCATAATATTTCCTCCACTATTAATATGTGATTATTATATTTCATGTATACTCTTTTTTCAACAAATGTTACATAAATGTAATATTACATTTATGTATATAATCTTATCAGTAAATGATTTAATACTACTTTTTATAAAAATATTTTTTATATTTTATTAATATTTTTATGAAACATTTTTTCTAATATTTTTAGAAACATTTTTTATGTTTTCTAATATTTTAGAAACACCTTTTTGTTTTTTAATATTTTTTTAAACGTTTTGTGTTTTCTAATATTTTTAGAAACATCTTTTTGTTTTCTAATATTTTTTAAAAAAGTTTTGTGTTTTCTAATATTTTTTAGAAACGTCTTTTATATTTTTATAATTTTTAATCATTTATGTAATTTTCTCATTTTATAAATCTTTTAAAAATACTAATAATTTATTTAAACGCAAAAAAGGACTACCAAAGTAATCCTTCATTTTCTTTAACATTATTAAATTAATACTAGATATTATATTCTTTAACTTTTATATATGTATATATTGCAGATATAGAAGTTAAAGCTATTAAAACTACTATTCCTAAAGATGATTCTTTACCAGCATTAGGTAAAGGTGTATTTTCAACCTTATTGGTATTATTAACTGGTATTGTATTATTAGCAACATTATTAGTAGTATTATTACTTGTATTATTAACTGAATTTAAAGTATTATTTCCAGCTGAATTTCCACCTGAATTCTCTATTGGTTGGATTTGTGCTGCAGCAAAGCTTATTTTTGCTGATCCTAATATTAACGCAATCATTACAACAACAGTCATTAATTTTAATACACTTGATTTCTTCATATCTTTACTCCTTCGCTCATTTTTACTACATTACTATTATAGCACAACTTTTTTTTATATTGCAAGTTTTTTTTAGTATTTTTTTGTTTTTTTCTTTAATTTTTTGCCAATACTAATACTAGATTAGCAAAATTCAAATATTTAAAGGAGATTTTTATGAAAAAACCTACTCTAAATCTTTATTGTAAAGATCAAACCGAATTATCAACTTTCTTAGAAAGATTTTATAACAAAAAATTCGAAAATTCAATTGAAAATATTACCTTTGAAAATCCAATTGAAATGGTTGATCTAATATCCGCAATCATTGATAATAACGATAGATACAATATTAGTGCTTGGATAAATCTTGATGAAGATATTTTTATAAAAATATCAAATTCTAATTTAAATGATATTATAAAATATCTTTATGAAAGATATCCAAGTTAATTTTCTTTTTCAAGCATTATTGTAACTGGACCATCATTTAACAATGAAACTTTCATGTCTGCTCCAAAAATTCCCGTTTCAACCTTTTCTACTTCTCTTTTGCATTTCTCCACAAAATATTTGTATAGTTCATTTGCCATGTCCGGTCTAGCACTATTTACAAAACTAGGTCTATTTCCATGTTGGCAATCTGCATATAATGTAAATTGTGATACAATTAATAATTCACCCTCAACATCCTTTATAGATAGATTCATCTTAGAGTTTTCATCTTTAAAAACTCTAAGATTGCAAAGTTTTTTTACTAAATAATCTGCTATTTCTCTAGTATCTGTATGAGTAACCCCAATCAATACTAAAAAACCATTATTAATTTTTCCAACTGTTTTAGAATCCACATCAACTTGTGCACTACTCACTCTTTGAACAAGTAATCTCATCTATTTATTTTCCTCTGTTTCTTCTTTTTTAGTTCCACAATTTGCACAGAAAATATCTGCATCATCTATTATTTCACCACATCCGGAACATTTTCTTTTTCCTTCTGGTATAGTCTCTTCAACTACTTTCTCAACCTTCTCAGCTTCCTCATTTTTTTCAGTAGTTTCAGCTATTTCTTCAACTACTTTGCTATTTTCAGCAGTTTCAGGTATTTCATCAGTTTCTTTATTTTCTTCAGTAGCTTCTACTACTTCTTCCTTTTTAGCTCCACATTTTGGACAGAAAACATTACTATCATCTATAATTTCTCCACATCCAGAGCATTTTCTTTTTCCATTTGGAATAAAAGGTTCAATTTCAACTTTTTCTTGTTCCTTACCACAAACTGGGCAAAATGTAGCATTTAAATCTACTTCAGTTCCACATTCAGGACATCTTTTTTTATTATTAAGTCCAAGAAGTTCTTTCTCTAGCTCTTCATTTTCTTTTTTAGCATTATCAATCTCTTCAATTTTTCCACTTATGAATGTCATTATTTCTTCATCCATAGTTCTTTTTTCATACATCTTTTCTCCTATTTCTAAAAATGTTTTTGAAACTTTAGAATTATTTTCAGAAATTCTCTTTTTCAAAGCACTAATTCTTTGTGATTTATTAATGCTTTCTTGTAAACTATTTGATATTTCTGCACCCTTTTTAGTTAATCCATCAAAAAATCCCATTTCAAATTCCTCCTATGTTTTATTCTTCTTTTAAATCCCTAGTCATAAGCATCGTTACAGCCTTTTTGGGATCTAATTTTTCATATAATACAGCATATACTGCATTTATTATTGGTACTTCTATGTTGTGCAATTTTGCTAATTTATATGCAACTTCTATATTATCAATGCTTTCTATAGTCATTCCAACTTCTTTTCTAGTTTCTTCTATAGATTTTCCTTGACCAATCAGAATTCCTGCTCTTCTATTTCTACTATGCATACTACTGCATGTTACAATCAAATCACCTAAACCTGTAAGTCCATAAAATGTATCTTTGTTTCCTCCTAAAGCTACTCCAAGTCTAGATATTTCAACTAGTCCTCTAGTAAGTAATGCAGCAAAAGTATTATCTCCTAATCCTAAACCTGCAGAAATTCCAGCACAAAAAGCAATAATATTTTTTAATGCTCCGCCAAACTCAACACCTTTTACATCTTTTGATGTATACATTCTCATTTTGTCACTTTTGAAAATCTCAACAACTTCATCAGCTAATTCTTTACTTTCAGAAGCAACTACAAGAGCTGTTGGAACAAGAACTGAAACCTCTTCAGCATGGCTTGGTCCAGATAAAACTCCTATTTTTGAATTAGGCAATTCCTCTTTTGCAACATCATCAAGTGTTTTTAGAGATGATGCTTCAAATCCCTTAGAGCAAATAATTATGCCCTGATTTTTTACAAAATCTTTATATTTTTTTATAACATCTCTTGTAAACTTTGATGGTGTTACATGTAAAATTAATTCTGTCCCTTCTAGTACTTCTCTTGCATCTGTTGAACAATATACATTTTCAGGTATAACTATCTTAGGTAAAAACTTACATTTTCTTTCATTATTTATTAAATCTCTTTCTTCTTCTGAAAAAGACCATATTTTTACTTGGCATCCTTGCCCAGCTAGGTAAATAGCTAATGCAACTCCCCAGCTTCCACTTCCTATAATCGCAATTTTTTTCATACATTCTCCTTTGTAATTAAAATATTCTTTTTTCTTCACCTTTTAACAATCTTTTTATATTAGCTCTATGATTAAAGTAAACAAATACACCAAGTAAAATTCCAAAAATTCTATAATCACCTGGTACAGAATAATTTTCTGTGATAAATAATGTTAACACTGGAAATAGAATTGCAGCCGCAACAGATCCAAGTGAAACTATTCTTGTTAAAATCATCAATATTAAAGCAAATACTAAACAAATCAATCCAATTTGCCAGTTAACTATCATTATAACGCCTAAACTTGTAGCAACACCTTTTCCACCTTTAAATCCAAAGAATATAGGAAAAGTATGTCCAAGTACAACCATAAATCCAGCTAATTGTACCAAATACTCTGTGTGTTCAAAATCATCTACATTTCCTATAAATTTTGCAAACAACACAGCCACAACGCCTTTTAATACATCACATACAAGTGTTAGAATTGCCACCTTTTTTCCTGCAGTTCTAAGTACGTTTGTACTTCCAGCATTTTTGCTTCCTTTTTCTCTAACATCAAATCCAGCTATTTTCTTTGTAAAAATTACTGAAAAGCTTATACTTCCAATAAGATATGCTACTAATGCAACTAATATGTATATAGCAACCATATTATTTCCCCCTTATCTTTTGAAATTTTTATTTTTCAAATTTATCATCTTTTTCTCTAACTATAATTCTAACTGGAGTTCCTTCCAATCCAAAATTATTTCTAATACAATTAACCAAATATCTTTCATAAGAAAAATGAAATAATTCTTTTTTATTTACAAATATAACAAATGTTGGTGGTTTAGTTGATGCTTGTGTTCCATAAAAAATCTTAAGTCTTTTTCCTTTATCAGATGGTGGTTGAACAACAGCTATTGCTTCATTTATAACTTGATTTAAAACAGCTGTTGAAATTCTTAACGCATTTTGATTTGCAACATTATTAATCATTTCAAAAAGTTTGTTAACTCTTTGTCCTGTTTTAGCTGAAATGAAAATTATTGGAGCATACCCTGCAAAAGGTAATTCATTATAAATTTCTTTTTTAACTTTTTCTGTTGTGTTGTTATCCTTTTCAACTTCATCCCATTTATTAACAGCAATTATAATTCCTTTTCCAGCTTCATGAGCTTCACCAATAATTTTTGAATCTTGCTCACTAACACCTTCAGTTGCATCAATCAACATTATACATACATCAGCTCTTTCAATTGCTAAATTAGATCTCATAATACTGTATTTTTCAATATTTTCTTTAACTTTGCATTTTCTTCTAATACCTGCTGTATCTATAAAAATATATTTTCCAAATTCATTTTCATACGCAGAATCTATTGCATCACGTGTTGTACCTGCAACATCACTAACTATAACTCTATTCTCACCTAAAATTCTATTTACCAATGATGATTTTCCTGCATTAGGTTTTCCAATTATAGCTACTTTTATAACTTCTGAATCACTATCATCTTTATCTTCTTCTGGAAATTTTTCATATATTTCATCTAAAACATCTCCAATTCCTTTTGCATTCGCAGCTGAAATAGCAATTGGAGTTCCAACTCCTAAATTATAAAATTCATATAATTCCATTGGATCTTGTCCAAAATTATCTGCTTTATTACAAACAAGTACTATAGGTTTCTTGCATTTTTTTAACATTACCGCAATTTCTTCATCTGCAGCAGTTACACCTTGCTTTATATCTGTTAAAAATATAATAACATCAGCTACAGATATTGCGATATCTACTTGTTCACGCATTTGATTAACTATTGTATCACCTGTTAATTCCTCAATTCCTGCTGTATCAATAACTGTAAAATCTCTACCTCTCCAACTTGATTCAGCATAAACTCTATCACGAGTAACTCCTGGAGTATCTTCAACAATAGAAATTCTTTGTCCAACTATGTAATTAAAAAATGTGGATTTTCCCACATTAGGTCTTCCAACAATAGCCACTACTGGTTTTGACATTTTTTCACCTCTTTATTTCATAAGTATAAACATTTTATAACAAAAGCATTAAAATTTCAACAAAAAAGGCATAAAAAAAACACATTGTAAAAATGTGTTTCTTCTTATTTGTTATCTTCGTTAACTGCTACTACTTCTTTACCATTGTAGTATCCACAATTTGAGCAAACTCTATGTTGCATAACTGGTTCATGACAATGTGGACATGTAGCTAAGTTCTTTTCTTCTATTTTCCAAGTTGATCTTTTTAATCCAGTTCTTGCTTTAGACCATCTTCTTTTTGGTTGTGCCATCTTAAATTCCCTCCTTGCTCTTACTAGTATTTTATGTGAAAATTAATTTTTTCTCTTTTTCAAGTTACTAAAAGATTATACATCAGTATTTTTATAATGTCAAGGCTTTCCTCGTAATAATTATACCGTAGTCTCCTCTTTCCCATCACGTAATTTTAAAACTTCTTGCATTACTTTATTTGTTAACATATCTAAAGTTTCTTTATCTTTTGCCTTATCCTTATATTCTGAAAGATCCATTGGTTTTCCAAATTTATATGTAACTTTTGTAAAAGGCTTGAAATCGCCAATTACAGCAAATGGAATTATTGGAACATTGTTTCTTAAAGCTAATGCAACAGCTCCATTTTTAGGCTTTATTCCTTTATCCATTCCATGACGGGTTCCTTCTGGATAAATACCTAAAATCTCATTTGATTTTAAAATTTTAATTGAAGTTTTTATTGCTTCTGTGTCATTTTTTCCTCTTTTTACAGGAAATACATAAAACACGAAAGCCATAAATCTAAATCCAACACTTTTCCATAATTCTTCTTTAGCCATAAATCTTATTTTTCGGTTTGTTACTGCCAACAATGCTGGTGCATCTAATGCATGAACATGATTTCCGCATACAATACATGCATTGTTTTTAGGAACATTCTCAATTCCTTCGATTCTAACTCTATAAATAATTAGTGCAGCCAAATGGCAAAGTGGTTTAACTATTGCCCTACAAATTTTTCTTAATACTTCCATTCTTTATTTTTCTCCTGTCTTTTCCAAAATAATTTTCTCAACAGTATCAGTCATTTCTTCTATTGATAATTTAGTTGAATCAACAATAACAGCATCTTCTGCAATTTTTAAAGATCCTATTTCTTTATGCTTATCATTTTCATCTCTTTTTTTTATGTTTTCTAATACTTCTTCAAATGTTACATTCAATCCTTTTTCTTGATTTTCCTTAAATCTTCTTTTTGCCCTTTCTTCAACATCAGCATCTAAATAAATTTTTACATCAGCCTTTGGAAAAACATAAGTACCTATATCTCTTCCTTCCATAATTACATCTTTTCCTTCTGCCATTTTTCTTTGCAAATCTACCATTTTTAATCTAACACGAACAATTGAAGAAATTGGTGAAACAATCTTATTTACTTCAAAAGATCTAATTTCATTTGTAACTTCTTCACCATTTAAAAATACTCTAATAAAGTCATCCTTATCATATTTAAATTCTATATCTAAATCATCAATCAAAGATACAATTTTATCTTCTTCCTCTAATTTAATTCCATGTTTTAAACTAGCAAGTGCTACACATCTATATGTTGCTCCTGTATCTAAATTGATCAATCCCATCCTTTTTGCAATCTCTTTAGTTACTGTTCCCTTTCCGCTTCCTGCAGGTCCATCTATTGCTACTATCATTATTTACACCCCTTTTTATTATTCTTCTGGAAAATGAATTTGCTTTGCAACAATTTCAACATTTGAAATATACATAGCAGTCAAATTCTCAATTTCCCTTCTAGTTTCTTTTTTCAAAACTCTTAAAACTTCTACCATATTTGATCCATATTCTATTGAAACCTCAATATATAATTGTACGCCAGCAGTATCATTTTGAGTTTTATCAACTCTAATTTTTAATACTTTATATATGCCTTCTATCTTTTTTGCAACAGTTACAATTATATCTTTAAAAACACTATCTGAAATAGTAAATTTTCCAAGATAACTAAATGTTGGTCTAATTATTGATTTTTCAGCAATATATGGTTCAGCATTTTTCCCTTTTGACTTAAATATTTGAAGTGGATCTAACAAATATCCTGAAAAATCTTTTTTTATTTCAAAAGTTGGAACTGGAATAACATGTTTTCCCTGTGTAACACGTATTCTTCTTGCAGTATCCATTTCTTCTTGAGTTGCAACTTCGTTAATATATATTCTTTCTGCAATTGGTGGCAACCCTAAATTCTCAGCAATTTTATCAACCATTCCATCAGACGTTCCAAGAATTAAAATTGAATCTGGTCTATATTTTCTTATAGCCTTTTGAACTTCAGTTTTTCTATCTTCTGATAAAAATAAAGCATTCTTTACAGTTTCAATTTTAGTAGGCGCTTTTTTTGCAGAAATACCAGCGATTACCTGGCTATCTTTTATAAGTAATCCATCGTCTATTATATATTTTATTCCTCTTCCACTTGCAACATATTGTGCTCTATAACTCTTACCAGTACCAGATGGTCCAATAAAAGCATAAGTTTTGATTTTAAATAAAAACATTATTAACACTCCTCTTAGAAATAAACTCTTGTAGTTATCTCACCTGACGCACTTGGAGATGGGCTAGGTGAAGTTGAAGATGAAGGTACTGTAGTTTGAACCGGTTCCTCAGTTGTAGGTGTAGTAACTGGTGATGGTTGAACCACATTTCCAGCATTATTATCCGAATCATGACTATTTTCCGTATTTCCATTATTTTCTTCGTTAGCTGGTACATTCTCTGTATCTTCTTCCTCGTTTTCTATTCTCTTTTCAGTTTTTAAACTATACTTTTTCTCATTTGAATTTTTTTCTATCAAGCTTTCGTCTAATATATTTATTTTGCTTTTACTATAATTTAAATTATTTATATCTCTTTCTGCCATAATAATTTTTGAATATATTTCATTTTGAAACTTATTTTCATTTGATTTTACAATAGACTCCTCTTCATCAAACATCAAAATATTTTCATCATTTTCCTTTGCTCTAGATACCTTAACATAATTTGCATAATATATTCCCTTTTGAGTTTTATATGAAGAAATTTCGCGTTCCAAATCCTTTCTATACTTTTCTATAACATCTTTTTCTTTCGTAGAAAAGTCATCATCACCATATATTATAACATCAATAATACAAGTATCACTCACTTTATCATACAAATCAATTAAAGATTCAGGCCTTTTAACAAAAACCGGTATTTTAGTAGCAACATTTTCATTAGATTTATATAAACTACCATTCGAAACGAAATCAGTATATATAGCTATATCATTATAATATTTTGTCATATCTATACTTACAGTGTTTCCCTCCTTATATAAATCTATAGTTAGTGGTGTAAAAGAAAATTCTGTAATCTCACCATTATTATAATTTTCCAAAAAGCCAAATACATCATCTTCTATATTTGTATAAAAATCATTTGAGATTCCCTCATCTGTATAATATTTTAATGCAAAAGCTCTATATGCAGCAGAAGTTATAATATTTCTTTTTGGTGCATCATATGTAAACAAATCATCTAATTTTAACTTTTCACCATTACTTAGTCTGAAATTTAATCCATATGATTTATTAAAATTTTCTTTAAATTGTACAAAAATTTTTACAGATAGCACATCGGAAAAATTAGCCTCAACAGAAGTTTTCACATAAGCATTCTGATCAGAATTCTTTTTGAAATTGTTGCTATCCAAAATTTTATTTATTCTCTCTCTAATCTGACTATTTATATTTTCTTGTACAGAATCATCTTTAAGTCCACTAATTTGAATATATTCAACATTAATATCTCTTCCTTCATCTTTTACGGTTTGATAAGTCAAACCATTATTAGAATAATTATCACTTAATGTTAATCTTTCCAAGTTAGAATTTTGTTCATAAATATCAGATGCATTCAAATCAGGAACTTTTTGGGGACTTTCTATAATAATTTGAGAAGAACTATCTTCTTTACCATATTTTTTATATAATATTGCACCAACTGTAATAAGCAATGCTAATGCAGAAAAAATTATTAAAAATATTTTTGTATTCTTACTAATTCTCAATATATCCAGCCTCCTTTATTACATTTTTTCCTCTATCAGACATAACTGCATCTGTAAATATATTCAAGCTTTCTGACTGATTTTTTTTATTTTTAATTAAATAATAATTAGATATTATAGGATAGTCATTATTTTTTATAGTATCATAATCTGGCATAACACCATTCAACTTCAATATTTTAATTGTATTATTAATTTTTCCATCAGTATCATATAACATTTTAGTTTCATAATAATAAGAATATCCCAAAGCACCTTCAGTATTATCATATGTTGCAATTAAATCATTAATCTCTCCAAACTTTTTAGCATAAAAAACATCTTTTGGAGCATCAATAATTTTTAAGTTTTTCATAACAGAACTAATCATTTCATTTTGAGTAGGTGAATTTTCCGGATGCTGAAAAGCTTTAATATCAATATTTTCTCCACCTATTTCTGACCAATTCTTTATTTGTCCTGTATAAATTTTTTGAATATCTGAAACTTTTAAAGAATCAATTTTATTATTTGTATTAGTAAAAAATACAAATCCATCTTTCGCAATTGGTGTTATTTCTAAATCAACACCATTAGCCTTGGCAAAAGTCATAATATCATCTGTAGGATATGTTGAAATCAATACATCAACTTCGTCTTTAATTAATTTATTAAATCCTTCTTCCGTTGAATCGACATCAAATACATTATCAGCTATATTTTCATCTTGAGTAAAGTTCTTTAAAATTGAACTAGTTAACTGTTTAGTAATTGCTGAACAGCCTATTCTAGGTAATTCATTTTGCGTTAGAATTATATCTTCATTGATTTTTTCAGTACTAAGTGCGCTATTATTACTTTGCTTAAATGTACCCGTTGTAAAAAACAAATACATACCTGCACACATAAAAATAACAATTGCCATTATAAAAATTGGTAACATGACATTCAAAAAATTTTTCATATCCATCCTCATTTCATTTTATTAACTAGCATTATTATATATATTTCTTCTTTTTTTGTAAATACAATCCAAAACGAAAAAAAAAGCTTTATGTCTAAATAATGCAATAACCTTTTATTTCACAGCAACTACTACAAAAAAAGATAAGTTTTACCTTATCTTTTTGACTTTTATTTTGTTAATTTATGATAAATTTTCTTTCCTTTTCTCAAAATTGCATAGCCTTCTTTAAAATCTTCTTCTTTTAACACATAAGCAATATCATCTATCTTTTCATCATTTAAACTAATTGCACCTTGAGAAATTAAAGTTTTAGCTTGTCCTTTTGAAGGAGCTATTCCAGCATTAACAAGTGCTTCTGTAATTGTGCAACCAACTTCAACTTTAGTTGATTCCATTGCTTCAACATTTCCTTTTCCTTCAAACATAGCTTTTGTTGCCTCTTCTGCTTTTATTGCAGCTTCTTCGCCATGAACAAGTTTTGTAATCTCAAAAGCAGCTCTTCTTTTAGCTTCATTAATTCTTTCATCTTTATACTTAGTCATTTCTTCAATTTCATCAACATCAATAAATGTTAGTAATTTCATAACATTTTCGATATCATCATCAGCAACATTTCTCCAATATTGATAGAATTCATATGGAGATGTTTTTTCTGGATTTAACCATAAAGCACCTTTTTCTGTTTTTCCCATCTTCTTACCTTCTTTAGTTGTAAGAAGTTTAAAAGTAAATCCATAAGCATCTTCAGCACCAATTTTTCTAATTAATTCAACTCCACCAATTATATTAGACCATTGATCATTTCCACCCATTTCAAGTTTACATCCATAATGATCATGTAAATATAAAAAGTCATAAGATTGCATTAACATATATCCAAGTTCAAAGAAAGTTAATCCTGTTTCTAATCTATTCTTATAGCACTCTGCAGCTAACATTCTATTTACAGAAAAATGAACTCCTATTTCTCTCATGAAATTAATATAATTTAAATCTCTAAGCCAATCACCGTTATTAACAATAATAGCAGCATTTGGTCCTTCAAAACTTAAAAATTTCTCTATTTGTTTTTTTATTTGAGCAACATTATTATCAATATCTTCAACTGTAAGCATTTTTCTCATATCAGTTTTTCCTGACGGATCACCTATAATAGCTGTTCCACCGCCCATTAATATTATTGGTTTATGTCCAGCTTTTTGCATATGAGATGCAACCATCAAAGAAATAAAATGACCTACATGTAAACTATCTGCTGTTGGATCAATTCCAATATAAAATGGCACACACTCTTTCTCAAATAATTTTTTAATCTCCTCTGGATGAGTTAATTGTTCAACATAACCTCTTCTCTCTAATGTATTAAAAACATTCTGCATCTGTAAATCTTCCTCCTAGTTTAAAATTATTTTGAAATTCCTTGATTAATATATCCAGAAAATTCATCATTAAGTAAAAATCTATTTAAATTTCTGGAATTAATTCCTGTTTCAACAGAAATTTCCTGTACAGTAATTCCATTTGTACAAGTATTTTGTTCAAAAAAATTCTTTAATTTTTGTATATCCAAATTTTCATTTGATTTACAAGCCTGGCATACATCCATATCTGAATGAAAAAAGTTTCCACAACGAGGGCATTTTTTAAATTCCATATAAATCATTCCTTTCATAGGAAGTCAATAAATTAACTTCATGTATTTTCTGTCACATTTTATCATAATATGTTAAAAAAAGAAAGATTATATCAAAATTTTTTCGTACCTTACTAGCACATTCTTTAAAACTTTAAAATAAGGTTACCATTAAAACATATCATGAAAATACATTTTTAAGGTAACCTTATTTTCAAATCGTGTAAAAAGCTTCAATCGAACTCACTTCGTTCATTTAATCTCTACACAGTGATTCAAAAATTTTGTATAAGCTTTCTTCTATACAACAAATATAAATCTTCTATTGTACTCCATACAATTTATTATATATTTCATAATTCTTCATTACTTTGCGTAAATACATTTCTGTTTCTCTATATGGAATTTCTTCTAAATTCGAACCATCTTCTTTTATAACACCTTGAGCAATCCATTTATCAACATTTCCAAAGCCAGCGTTATAAGCTACTATAGCAATTTTAGGATTCTCATATTTTTCTATCAAATCAGCTAAATACTTTGTTCCAATATTTATGTTCATCTCAGCATTATACAAATTCACGCCACTATAACCAAGCTCATCAGCTATTTCAATTGCAGTATCATTCATGATCTGCATAAGTCCTTTAGCCCCTTTGCTAGATTTAGCGCTTTCTCTGAAATTGCTTTCTTGTTTTATCACAGCATACACCAAATTTTTATCAACGCCGTATTCTTCTGAATATTTTTCTACATAATCGGAATACTTATCTGGATAAAATTTTATTAATATTTTATCTTTTAACATAAATATCGCCATTATAAATATGCAAATAACAACTAAAACCGTCCAAATTTTAAATTTCATCTATCAACCTTTCTCCTATTTTGCATCATACCAATTCTCGCCCTCTGCCACTTCCACTTTAAGTGGAACTAACAATTTAGCAGCATGTTCCATATTATTAACTAAAATTTCTCTAACTTCATCTTTCTCTTTTATATCTGTTTCAATTAATAATTCATCATGTACTTGAAGAACGATTTTTGAATTTAAATTTCTATTTTTCAATTCTCTAAAAACATTTATCATAGCAATTTTCATAATGTCAGCAGCTGTACCTTGGATTGGAGTATTCATTGCAACTCTCTCTCCAAACTTTCTAACCATATAACTCTTAGAAGTTAATTCAGGAATATATCTTCTTCTGTTATACATTGTTTCGATATAACCTTTCTTTTTTGCATCCTCTACAGCTTCATCCATAAAAGTTTTTATTCCATTATATTTTTCCAAATATTGCTCTATATACTGTTTTGCTTGCTTTCTAGAAGAATGAATTTGACCAGCTAAACCGAAATCACTAATACCATAAACAATTCCAAAATTAACAGCCTTAGCCTTACTTCTCAACTCTTTCGTTACTTCATCCAGTGGCACACCAAAAACTCTTGAAGCAGCCTGAGCATGAATATCCTCGTCATGAATAAAGTTATCAACCATAGTTTCATCTTTAGAAACATGAGCCAATACACGAAGTTCAATTTGAGAATAATCAGCATCTAAAAATATTTTATTTTCTGCTGGTTTGAAAACCTTTCTTAATTTCTTTCCAATTTCAATTCTAGTAGGAATATTTTGCAAGTTAGGTTCTGTACTACTTATTCTTCCTGTAGCAGTAACAGTTTGGTGAAAATAAGAATGAATCCTTCCAGTATTTTTATTAATATATGGTATCATTCCTTCAATATAAGTAGAATTTAATTTTGCCAATTGACGATACTCTAAGATGTACTCAATTATTTCATGCTCACATTGTAATTTCTCTAAAGTATCTACATCTGTCGAATAACCATTTTTTGTTTTCTTTATAACAGGCAATTTCAATTTTTCAAATAAAACTTCTCCAAGCTGTTTAGTTGAATTTATATTAAATTCTTCACCAGCCAATTCATGAATTTTATTTGTCAACTCATCCAATTTAACCTTTAATTCATCACCATATGCAATTAATTCATTTTTATCTACATACATTCCTCTATATTGCATATCTGCAAGAACTTCTAATACAGGCATTTCGATATTATTAAATAAATCATACATACCATTTTCTTTTAAATCTTTTTCCAAAACATCATGTAAATTTCCAATAGAATAAGCATATACAGCAATTTGCTCATTTTCTTTTTCTTCTTGTACATCAAATAAATTTAATTGCTCTTGTTTACCATCATCAACATTAATATCTATTTCCAAATATTCATTCATTAAATCTGATATCGAATATTGATTTGTTGTTGAATTAAGCAAATATCCTGCAATTCTAATATCAAACATAAAATTCTTAGGATTTATTTCCGCTTCTTCGCACAAAATATAAATATCCTTCAAATCATAACTACACTTCAATACTTCTTCATTTTCAAAAATATCCTTCAATTCAAGAATATTAGAAACTTTATAATCATATACCTTATTTTCATCTTTTATATAAATACTAATTGATTTAATCTTTTTCTTTATAATTGAATTTCCATCTTCAACTGTTTCAACATAAAAATAACAAACCTTATTTTCTATAACTTTTTTCTTTAATTCATTAAATTTATCTGCACCTATAATCTCTTTCTCAAAATCCATTGTAACAGCAGGCTCAGTATTATCATCTTCTACAATCTCATCTTTTAAATTAAATCTATCAATATATCTATTAAACTTTAATTCCTTGAAAATTTTATAAACCTCAGATTTATTCCACTCCTTCATTTTCAAATCCTCAATAGATTTTTCAATTGGAGTTTCTAAATTTATTGTACCTAATGTTTTTGAAAGCATTGCTAACTCTTTATTTTCAGCAATCTTTTCTCTTTGTTTTCCTTTTAAATCATCGGTATTATTCTCGACACACTCATATAAATGATCTATCGTTCCATATTTTTTTACAAGAGATAATGCTGTTTTCTCACCTATTCCAGGAACACCAGGAATATTATCTGAAGTATCTCCTTGCAATCCTTTAACCTCAATCATTTGCTTAGGCTCTACACCATAAACTTCTAAAACCTTATCTCTATTAAAAATTTCTGTTTCTGTTTTTCCAGCCTTTGTTCTTGGAATATATATTGAAACCTTATCTGTAGCAAGTTGAAAAGAATCTCTATCACCAGTAAGTAACACAACATCTAATCCAGAATTTTCACCAATACGTGACAAAGTTCCTAAAACATCATCCGCCTCATAACCTTCCTTTTCAATTATAGTAATATTCATTGCTCTTAAAACATCTTTTAAAATAGGCATCTGCTCTGCAAGTTCCTCAGGCATACCTTTTCTATTTGCTTTATAGCCATCATACATTTTATGTCTTGCAGTTGGAGCTTTCAAATCAAAAGCAACCGCAATATAATCAGGCTTAACTTCATCTAATTCTTTAAATAATATTGCTAAAAAGCCATACACCGCATTAGTATATGTTCCATCAGCCGTTTGTAACATCTTGCTTCCCATAATTCCATAAAAAGCTCTATTCACAATACTATTTCCATCAACAACAATTAATTTAGACATCTCTTATTCCTTCCTAAATTTAAAATTCATATATATCAAATTGGTTAATCGTTACCTTTTTTATACTTTCATCATTATACTTGATTCCAGAATATTTTGGAACAATAATTACACTATTTTTTTCAATTTCTTCTGGTAAATAAAATTTATATTTTCCAAATGAACGTACATTATCAAAAGTTCGACCTTCTTCAAAATATTCAACCGTATCTAAATATTCTCTAACATCTTCCTGTCCATAAAACATAAAATACATAAAAGGTTCTTTAAAAGAATACTTACAATAAATATTATCAACATCAAGCGATTTACAATAATCTACAACATCTTCAACACCTGAAGTAAACGTATAATATTTATTATAATCTTTATTCACATAAGAATACATAAATTCAATGAATAAAACCGCATATATAACAACAACACAAACCGTTAATTTTTTATACTTAGTTAAAAATTCAAATAATCCAACAACAATATAATAAACACAAGGAATCATAATAATATTAATTCTATTAATATTAGCCACACAAAAAGCACACAATACAATTGCTGAAATCATCCAAATATTCATTATTTGATTAAAATTATTTTCCTTATATTTTTTTACACATGCTTTTAAACCAATAACAAAAAATACAATACTAATTAAATAAAATAATCCGTACTGCGCAATTGCATTCCATTCTAAATTATCAGTTTGAAGCACTAAAATTTTAAAAGATTCAAATAAATTGTTTACACAATTTTCAAAAATATTTCCTGAGAAAACTGTAGACACTTCATCATATCTATTTACTAATAACTTAGGAATTGTAACATTTCCAATTGTAATTTGTTCTAAACCAAATGTATTGATAAAAATATAAATTACTATTGGAATACAAAGCACAAACATAATTAATAAATAAATTATAGATTTTTTTATAGTTAATTCTTTTTTGTAAATTAAGTAACCTAATGTTCCAAATACAAAAACAGGCAAAAACAAATAACTTGTACCATATGAATAACTTGAAATGGCTAAAACAACAAAAGCAAGAACCTGTAAACCTGTTTTCTTCTTTTTCAATCCTAAAACTAATAATAAAGATGCAAGTAAAATTAAATCAGGAAATATATTACATTCCATTCCCCATCTGCTCTTCATTATGTGCCAAGGACAAATTGCAAAAAAAGCTGTAGCTATAATTCCATACTTTTTATTATCAAAAATATTTTTTATTAAATAATAAAACACATATAAAGAAATAGCACCTGTAATTGCCATTGGTAATCTAATACCATACTCTGTAAGTCCAGTAATCGCAATAACTGGAATCATCAAATATGAATACAATACACT
Organism: uncultured Clostridia bacterium; assembly: GCA_934149275.1. Classification (GTDB taxonomy): domain Bacteria; phylum Bacillota; class Clostridia; order TANB77; family CAG-508; genus UMGS1994. The sequence continues at coordinate 57,415 of CAKPEG010000001.1, forward strand.
CTGACCACTACCCCAAGCATACAAATAAACAGGATATGAATTTCCAGCTCTATCTACTCCCCACTTCATTAATGAAAAAGCATCATATCCACTTGAAGCTTCATCAACATTCAAAGCATTCGGAAATCTTCCAATCGCAAATAGTCTCACAAAAGATCCAACCATAAAAATAAAAAACAATAAAATTTCTTCCTTATACTCTTTAAACAAACTTTTATTGTTTTTTACACAATCTCGTATTGGGTTTACCAACACACATATAGGCAATAAAAAACAAAAAAATATAACAATAAATAATTCCACAATATTTCTCCTATACTAAATTTTCTTCATCAAATTTATGATTATTTTTAACCCATCTGTAAATATAATTACAAATTTCTTCACTTTTTTCCTCATGCAAAACATCATGTCTCATTCCATCATAAAACTTAACATGAACTCTTTGAATACCATGAACTCTATATACCTGTTCCAATTTTACAATACCTTTTGTAAACCCACCTACTGGATCAGCCTTACCCGAAATTAATAATATAGGTAACATTTTCTTTATTTTTTCTATGTTTTTTAGATTATTACAATACATCATCCCATTTAAAAGTTCTCTAAATAATCCACAAGAAACATCTTTTCCCACTAATGGATCTTTCAAATAGTCATTTAAAGCTACCTCATTTGAACATAACCAATCACATTTTGTCTTTACTGGATCAAAATATTTATTATAATTTTCCAAAGCCAATTTATTAATCTTTTTTGTTGAATTATCTTCTCCAACTTTTCTAGCTTCCGAATTAGCAACCATTTTACCAAGTTTTAAACTTAAATTAGAACCATAACCTGTACCAATCAAAATAACATCACTAACTTCAGCATCAGGATATAAACTTAAAAATGATCTTACCACAAAAGAGCCTAAAGAAAAACCTAGCAATACATAAGGAACACTACTATACTTTTCGTGAAAAGTTTCATATACATTAAAGAAATCTTTTACAACATCAAACCAGCTATTTTCCTTACCAAAATACATTTTCTTTTTCTTATCACTCACGGACAAGCCATGACCAAGAATATCATTTCCAACAACAACGTATCCCTTATCCGTAAAATATTCAGCAAACTTTTCATAACGTCCCATATGCTCGGTAATTCCATGTGCAATTTGAATCACACCAACCACATTTTCTTCACTTGGTAACCATGCAATTACATGTAAATCAGTAACACCATCTACAGACTTTATTTTAAACTCAGTTTTATTCATTATTTTACTCCTTCTCTAACTATTAGGAAATACCTAATAGCTGCATTTTTTTAATTAAAATCATACTCATCCAAATACAATTTTTTATTCATATTATTAATCGCTCTTTTATCATTTGGAATTATATTATCAGGCAATTTATTAATATCAAACCACTTTAGTTCTAAACATTTTTCTGGCTCATTTCTTTGAATTTCTTTATTATAGTTTATATATTTAAAATATGTATTCACATAGTCACAATTATCTCCACGTCTTATCATGCACACAAATTCTATATTATTCTTATCTAGAATAGCATCTATTTCTTCTTTGGCTTCTCTTATTATTCCATCAACTAATGACTCATCTTTTTCTAAGTGTCCTGCTACCAATCCATATTTTCCATCCATGTATCCAGTATTACACCTTTTTTGTAAAAGAACTTGTCCTTTATCATTTAATAAAATTACACCAACAGTAATAACTAATTTAAACCTTTCTTTCATATATTATCATCCTTTTTTACTTACACCTCAAATTTCATTTTTCTCTTACTATAGTACTCTACACCAGAATATGTTCCATCTTTATTTAATCTTCTATTTGCAATATATCCATCTTTTTTAAATCCCGCCTTTAACATTACCTTTGAGGATTGTTTATTCAATTCATTACATGAACATTCAACTAAATAATAATTTCTATCATTTAATAAGTAATTAGATATTGTTTCTAATGCTTCTGACGCATATCCATTTCCCCAATAATCATAAATTACTACATAACCGACATTACAATAGTTATTTTTCTTATCAATTCCATTAACCGAAATATTTCCTATTGGAATATTTTTATCTTTTAGCTCAATAACCCATTTCTCATATTTAGTTTCATCTGCTTCATTTATCCATTTTTTTATACATTCTAATTCTTCCTCTTTTGTTAAATCAGGAAAATGAATATATGTAGCCAATCTATCATCATGTAAAATATCATATTGCATATCAATATCTGATTCTTTAAATCTCCTTAAAATTAATCTATCAGTTTCAATTCTTGGGCTCAACATCTTTTCGTCCTCCTTTCTTTTATAGCCATATAAAAAATTTTAAACATTATAATATTCTCTTATAAAACTAATAACATCTCCATTATATTCTTTTACTTTTTTGTTCTTTAACAATTCTTCAAGCGAAAAATATTCACCTTCTATATTATCAGAAAAAATCTCATAAAAATAATGATGATATACTCTATTTTCATTATGTGAAACTGAATACTTTTCATGAACCTTATCAAACAAAAACTTTACCTCATTCGTATTAAATTTCTTCTTAATTTGATCTATATCATTCCCTTTTATATTAGGAAACAAATACATATTCCATCTATCATCAAAATAATTTAAATACTTACCATCTTTTTTTATTAATATAATTGAATGAACATGCTCCATATCTCTTCCTTTTTATTTCTATACGCCTATTTCTTTTTCAGTAATTTTCATTACTTATTGTACTGTGAAATTTCAATTTTATTTCCATCTAAATCTTCAATAGCGAAACACATATAATTATCTACACTATTAGGTATTTTTTCAATATCATACAAAATTCTTGCACCTATTTTTTTACATTGGTCATACGCTTTTTCAATATTATCAGTATAAAGACCTAGCACACCATTATTTCCATTAATTCTCTTTTCACCTGTTGCCTCAACAGAAATTATACCAAAATATATTTTACCACCCTCATTTTCCCAATCTGCCCATCTATTTTCTATAATATTTGTTGGCTTTTTTTCAAATATTTCAGTATAAAAATCTATAGATTTATTTAAACTCTTAACTACAAAATAAAAATTATCTATTTTCAATACAATTCACCTCACTTACAACCTACTCTAAAATTGTCTCCAATCCATTTATTTTCAATTAAATCAGTATAATATATAATTTCTTTTCCTAATTTTTTAGCATAATCTATTTCTAAACTCGTGCTATTACCTATATAATTATCTACATTTAAAACTAATATAGTATCAGACAATTCTATTCTCTTAAAATGTGCCTTTTTCACCCTCACCAGTTGTTCTTCTGTCCTATTAATATTTTCTAATACTGGATATACTGGCGTAAGAATACAATATCCTTCTAATGACATTTCTTCAGCCACTTTCATCATTTCTTTTTGAAACTTTAAACTTCCACATAATGTTATTACTTTCATTTCAATGCCTCCACCTATTTTAATATCTGCCATTTTACATTTCATTTTTTAGATATATCTTTATCTGTCTTATTATATGAGGTATATTATAATTTCCTGCAAATTTAGAATTATTTAACATTTCATCATTTATAGTTACCCATTCTAATTTATTTTTTTCTTCTATTAAATTTACTTCATGATTTAATATTCCATAATAAACTTGCAAATTATTTTGATACTTATAATAATTCAAATCCATAAAATGATCTAGTTCTACATCTTTATTAGATATTCCTGTTTCTTCAAACAATTCTCTATATGCTGCATCATCATTAGACTCATTTTCTTCTACTTTCCCACCAACAAAATTATATAATCCTTTATATGGCTCTTTTGCTCTAATACAAAAAAGAACCTTATCTAAACTTGCATTAAATATTACTATTAAATTTAATTTTTTCATTCACTACTCCATCACTTTAAAATTCTAATTACTAGTACAACTAAATTGTATCAACAAAATTGAAACAATTTAGTTCTCTATATATTCTATATTTATTAAATCCTCTCATTGTGAGATATTTATTCTTTTAGTATCTTCTAATAATCTGCTAAACTCTCTCCATATTTCTTTTTTCGAGTTATTCGAATTTTTCGAATAACTATTTATTACTTACCCTTAAATTCCTAGAATAATAGTACATATCTATACATTGCAAATTTCCATCCCATATTTCTTCGTCATAATTATCTATAAAGAAATTTTTTATTGTTTTTTCATATTTATTAAATCCCTGTTTTACATAGAAAGGTATATTGTTTTCTGCAGTTCCTACTATCATTCTTTTATATCTTTGCTTATAATTATCAGCTAAGTATTTTATCATTTGTTTTCCATAGCCCATGCCTCTGTATTGTTCTTTTGTAGCAATATTTTTTAATTCACATGTATCAGCATCTACCTTAGTCACAACTGCAACACCAGCTACATCATTTTTGTATGTTAACACAAACAAATCACCATCTTGCAAATATTTATTTACAATTTTTTCACTTGGATCTGCCTCGAGTAATAAACTCATATATTGCTTTTTATTTTCTCTTTCTTTTCTTATAATTACACTACGTTCAACTGGTAAAAATTCAAAATTATCTGGTAATTTAGGCATATCATTTTTTACAGCTAATTGTGATTGTTCTTCTGAAAAAATACATCCACAATATTTTTGCATATACAATCCTATTTCTCTAGCTTTAGCTTGTCCTACTCTGAAGCCTACTCTAAAATCTCTATATAAAAATTCAATATCATATTTTTTTAATATCTCTTCGCATAATTTTTTTAATTCTTCATGTTTTTGATATGGGCTAACAAATAATGTAGAAGTAAATGCATCATATCCATTTTCCTTTGCATATTTAGCTGTTGCTTCTAATCTAACTCTATAACAATAATTCACACATCTATTCCCCAAATCTCCTATTACATTTTTGCAAAATTCTCTTAGTCCATATTCTTCATTAATTATTAATTCAAAATTAGCAATTTCACTATATTTAATTAATGTATCTCTTCTAGTCTTATATTCAACATAAGGATGAATATTAGGATTATACCAATAACTGACTGGCTCTATTTCTTCCTCTCTTAAACTATCTATACAATATACACTACAAGGCGCACAGCACGTATGCATTAATAACTTCATTTTAATCGTCCTTTCTATTTTCAAGCAAATAAGCTTTAATTTCCTCGGGTACCAAATTTATCTTTTCTAAATTTTCATACTTAATAATCTCTATTATATACTCACCATAATATTCGTCATGATTCGTAAACTCCGGTCCGGTCCCTGTTCCAAGAATACCGTCTACGTACTCGCATTCATAAAATACTTGTATACTATCGTCAAAATCATTATGAATTTCAAGCAATCTTGTTCCAACTTTCACATGTATTCCAAGTTCCTCAAAAATCTCTCTCTTTACTGTCTCTTCTTCACTCTCACCATGTTCCATTTTTCCACCAGGAACAACATAATAATCTCTAATTTCAGCATCTGAATTCTTTTTAATTCTATGAATCAAAATAATTCCATCATCATTTTTAATGATTCCTCTTACACTTGTATGCATATAATTTTCCTTTCTATACTTTTGAATTAAACACAAAGAAATTCAAAAAATCATCACTATGTTCTAAATTATTTATTATATAATTTCTAACCTTAGTAGGATTTTGCCAATTTAAGCCACTTTTTTTCAACAAATATATCGCATTTTTTTCGTTATTAATCCTATCTATAATTCCATCTTCACCATTACCACCAAGATTTCCTTTTAAAAACATATCATAATCTTTATTGTATTGATTTATAGGAATATAATATATTGCAGCTGAAGCATCTAATATATATACTTTTTTACCATTACTTTGTTCCTGCAAAATGTATTCATCAACTTCTTTAATATATTCTTTTAAATCATTGTCTTCAGGTATATTTTTAAAATGTTGTAATTCTGTTTCTTTTTCTACTAACACATATTTATATTCTATTTCTAATAATGAATTCCATAATAAAACTAATAGAAAAAAAATTGATGCAAAATTAATTATTATATAAGTCATTTTCTTTAGTCTAGCGCTGCTTTCTGGTTCAAAATTTTCCATAACACATTCATAAATCATATATGAAATTGCAATAAATGAAATCATTGAACCAATTAAAAAATGAATCTCATCCGAAATTGGAAAAGCAACTATAAAAGTAGAAATTGCATATGCAAATAATACATACAGTTCTCTTTTAGTATTCTTTTTAAATAAAAATACAAACATCATAACCAAAGCTACTGGAACAATCGTAGCTAAATATGATATTTTTCCACTTTCCAATAAGCTACTATAAGATATCTTATTGGAAAAAGTTCTTATACCTAATATGGCATAATTAATAAAGTCTAAAACCGCACCATTTGCAGCTAAATACACTACAAAGCAAATTACTGGTATAATAACACCAAATACTCTTGTAAAAGCTATTTTAAGAAATTCTTTAATCTCTTCTTTTTTTCTAATTTCAAATATTTTATATCCTACACATGCCATAGCTACTGCAATTCCAGTAGTCTGTTTAAACAAAATTGCAATTCCAGCAACAATTCCTAAAATAAAATTATATCTAAAACTATACTTAAATGTGTCTTCTTTTACATTTTTTAATTCTATAAACAATAATATCAAAGCTATCAACAAAACTGCATAATTATAATCAATACACATAACATTTTTGTATAAAGACAAAAAAATTGCAAAAACAAATAATGTAACATTTGTTGAAAGTAGCTTTTTTAAAACTTTATATGACATAAAAAATATTAAGCACATTAATATAACAGCCATACATCTCATAATAATTAATTCGGTGCCAAATATTTTAAATACAATTCCACATATTATTGCAAGTAAAGGCATTTGGACAATATTAAAATCTTTATATGGATTTAATCCATATGCAACATTTCTTGAAAAATTAAAATTCCATATTTCATCAAGATTAGAAATTGGTTTTGTAAAAATTGCTGAAATAGCAACTATAGCTATAACAGCCAATACTAATATATCTTTAAAAAGTTTTATTTTCTTAGATTCTTCTTTCATTTTTACCTCTTATTTTTCATCATATTCTATTCCTAGATGCTCATAAGCAAGTGGAGTTGCAATTCTTCCTCTAGGAGTTCTTGCAATAAAGCCAATCTGCATTAGATATGGTTCATATACATCTTCTATTGTACCACTCTCTTCTCCTATTGTTGCTGTTAATGTTTCTATTCCAACAGGGCCACCTTTATAATTGTAGATTATTGATTCTAATATTTTTTTATCTGTATTATCTAAGCCTAAATTATCAATTTCTAATTTATTTAATGCTAAACGCGCAATATCTAATGTTATATTTCCATCACCTAAAACTAACCCAAAATCAGCCACTCTTTTCAACAATCTATTTGCTATTCTTGGAGTTCCCCTTGATCTCTTAGCAACTTCTAAAGATGCCTCTTTTGATATTGTTAATCCTAATATATCAGCAGATCTTCTAACAATTGTATCCAAATCTTCTGTATTATATAATTCCAATCTATTAATAATTCCAAATCTATCTCTTAAAGGTGTAGACAAGCTTCCTACTCTAGTTGTAGCACCTACTAACGTAAACTTAGGTAAATCTAAACGAATAGATCTAGCACTTGAACCTTTTCCTATGATAATATCCAAAGTAAAATCTTCTAGTGCAGGGTATAATATTTCCTCAACATTTCTATTCATTCTATGAATTTCATCAATAAATAAAACATCATTTTCTGACAATGTAGTTAATATGGCAGCTAAATCTCCAGGCTTTTCTATCGCTGGGCCAGATGTAACTTTTATATTAGTATTCATTTCATTTGCTAATATATTAGCAAGCGTAGTTTTTCCTAATCCAGGAGGTCCATACAATAAAACATGATCCAACGGTTGTTCTCTTTTCTTAGCCGCTTCTATACATATTTTCATATTTTCCTTTACTTTATCTTGTCCAATATATTCATTTAAAAACTTTGGTCTTAATGAAAGTTCTTGTGATTCTTCTATTTCATCCTTAACTTCAGGAACTAATAAATTTTCATCTAAATCATTCTCATCGTAATTCATTCTAAATATCTCCTATTTTTTTCATATTGTATCATAAAATAATAGATATTAAAATCATAATATTTAAATTCTTTTACATTACACTAAATATAAACTTTTCCTGAATTTAATCAAATTTTCTTAAACCGTAAATCTTACTTTTTCTAAATAAACATTCTCTTAAATTACTGAATTACTAAAATTTATTTTTAAACTATATTAATATTTCATATTAACCAAATTTTCATACTTTTTATATTCAGGTAAATATTTCTCCATAAAATTATAAAAGCTTTTAGTATGATTTTTATATTTTAAATGAGCAAATTGGTGCAAAATAATATACTCTACTACATCTCTTTTATATTTAATAATTCTAGGATTAACTAGTATTTTTTTATCATCAGTACATTTTGCAAGTAATCCTTTCATTTCAATTATTTTATAATCCTCTGGTGCAAATCCAACCATTACTCTTATTTTTTCCATAATGTCTTCCATCTCTTTTTCAGCAATTTTCATATACAATTTATCAATTAAAATATCAGTCATTGACTCATTATTAATCTTCTTATATTTTTTAGGCAAAGTAACTTTAACAATATTATTTTCCAAATCACATTCAATAACATTTATATTTTTATATGATACTTTTAAATTATAAATCACTCCCAAAATTTGAATTGGTCTTAAACTCATTTCTGTTTTATCTTCATATTCTTCTAATTTTTTCATTATCCAATTTCTCTTTGCTAATACAGCCTCTTGTATTTTTTCTCTACTTATATACCAAGGAGCACGAACTGAAACTTCTCCATCTTGAACCGAAATATATAAACCTCTATCTTTTGTTTTATTAACACTATACGCTATTACATCATTTTTCATTTCTCATTACCTCCTTGATTTTCTTAAGAACCTTTGTTCGCTATTATTTTATATTTCTTATTCATTTTTGTCAATAGTTTTTGCGAAAAAATGTTCGTTTTTTGTATGACAAAAAACGACACTTGCAAACTTATTATTTAACTAGATTTATTATATATTCTAAATTAAATAAAATCCTACAAGTGCCTTAATATCAACTATTCTATTATAATATCTCTTTTTAATAATTCATTTTTTATCGTACCTAAACCTAAAAATTTATCATTAGTATATACCCTATAAACGCCATCTTTAAATGCGTTCGTAAGTTGAACACCATTTAAAAACAATTCTGTTTTTCTAGGACTCAAATTAATTCTTTCTTTTTCTTCAAATATCTTTTCAATAGAAATAACATATTTACTCTTATCATCACTTTGTTCTAATTCAGAAAGAGTTACGCTATCTTTTATTAAAAATTTATCAACTTTTGTCCTTTGTAGTTCCTTCATATATCCTATTGTCCCAAGCTTCTCAGCAATCGTTTCACATAAAGTTCTGATATATGTTCCTTTAGAACAAGCAACTCTAAATTTTATCTCATTATTTTCAAAGTCAATATTTTCAACTGAAATATTATAAATTTCAATCTCTCTTTCAGCTCTCTCAACCTCTTGACCGGCCCTAGCATATTCATATAACTTCTTACCATTAACTTTAATTGCAGAATACATTGGTGGAATCTGTTTGTGTTTTCCAACCATTCCTTCAATTAAAGTTTTATATTCTTCTTCATTTTCTTTTTTTAATAAGAAATTATCCTCTGCTATAATATTTCCTTCTCCATCAGCAGAATCAGTTTTTATACCAATTTTCAATACAGCAATATATTCTTTGTCATGTTCAACCAAATACTTAGAAATTTTGGTTGCATTCCCTATCATAATAGGTAACACTCCAGTTGCATCTGGATCCAAAGTTCCGCAATGTCCAACTTTTTTTATGTTAAAAATTTTTCTGATTTTTGAAACTACACCAAAAGAAGAAATCCCTTTTTCCTTATTAATTAAAACTATACCATCCATATAAAATCCTTTTAAAAAAGCGGTCATTTAAATAAATGCCGCTTATACTATACTATTTTAAAAATCTCTTAGCTTGTGCTAATATTCTCTCTTTAGCTTCATCTAATGGATATGCTAATGTACATCCAGCAGCTTTTATATGTCCTCCACCATTAAATAAAATACATAAATCTGAAACATTTACATAGTTATTAGAACGTAAAGAAGCTTTAAAACCTTTATCGGTTTCATACAAGAATATTGAAATTTCAACACCTTGAATATCTCTTCCATTTTCAACTATACCATTCAAATCATTTTGATCAACATGTAATTTAGCCATATCTTCTTTAGTCATATATGTATAAGTTATCTTTCCATCTTCTAAAAATTCTAATCTATTAGCAGCCAATTTTCTAGCTTCAAATACTTCTTTAGAAACATTATTAAGAGCCTCTTTATATATTTTAGAAATTTTTACACCTTTATCTAAAAATTCTGACGCGATTTCAAAAGTTTCTGAAGTAACTCCTTCATATTTAAAACCACCTGTATCAGTAATAATACCTGTTATCAAACATGTAGCAATATCCTGAGTTATTTCATATTTAAAATATTTAAACATAGTTGTTATTATTTGCGCACATGCTGGAGAAACAGGATTAACAAAATTTAAATCAGCAAACATTCCATTAGATGTATGATGATCTATATTAATCCTTACTTCTGATTTTTCAAAAGTATCATTAGGATCATCTAATCTTTTTATATCACCACAATCAAGTGCTATTGCCAAATCATATTTATTCAAAGATGGTTCAACTTTCGCTTCATTTGAACAAGGTAAAAATCTATATGATTCAGCATAATGAGGTATTACAACCTCAACATTTTTTCCTATATTTTTCATAGCCATATAAAAAGCCAAACTGCTTCCAATTGCATCACCATCTGGCTTTTCATGAGCAAAAATAACTATATTATTCGAATTCTCAATTGCATCTTTTATATCATCTAAAGTCATTTAAAAATTCCTCTCTTCTTTAATCTTTTTTCATATCTTTAGTAATCTTATCAATTATAGCGTCTATTCTTGAACCATATTCTATTGATTCATCAAATAAGAATATCAATTCAGGAGTAACTCTAAGGTTAACCCTTCTAGCTATTGCTGATCTAATAAATCCTGAACATTTTTTCAATCTTGCTAAATTGCCTTTATTACTCTTTGCATTAATCATACTAACATATACTCTAGCAAATCTCAAGTCAGGAGTTGTATCAACTTTTGTAACGCTAATTAAACCAGTAATATGAGGATCTTTTAACTCTTGTGAAATAACGATACTAATTTCTTTTTTCAATTCCTCATTTACTTTATTCATTCTATTACTGTTTTTTGGCATTTTTTCACCTCTTCTTAATTAAACACATTATCAATATTAACGTTTTATTTCTTCCATAATATGAGCCTCAATAACATCCCCCTCAACAATATCATTATAATTCTCTATCTGAACACCACACTCATAACCATAAGCAACCTCTTTAACATCATCCTTAAACCTCTTCAAAGAAACAAGTTTACCCTCATGAAGAACAACATTATCTCTAATAACTCTAACAATAGAATTTCTAGCAATCTTACCATCAGTTACATAGCATCCAGCGATAGTACCAACATTAGAAACCTTAAATACCTGTCTAACCTCAGCATTACCAATAATAACTTCTTTATACTCAGGATCAAGCATACCTTTCATAGCAGACTCAACATCTTCTATAGCATTATAAATTACAGAATACAATTTAATTTCAACTCCATCCTTTTCAGCTTCCATTTTAGCAATTGGATCTGGTCTAACATTAAATCCTATAATAATTGCATTTGATACTTTAGCAAGAGTAACATCTGTTTCAGTAATTGCACCAACATTTGAGTGAATAACTTTTACTCTAACTTCGTTGTTTGATAATTTTTCTAATGATTGTTTTACAGCTTCAACAGAACCTTGAACATCAGCTTTAACAATTAAGTTCAATTGTTTCAACTTACCTTGTTCTATTTGGCTATATAAATCATCTAATGTAACCATAGAAGTAGCATTCAAACCTTTTTCTCTTTCTTGAATCTTTCTTCTTTCAATTAAATGTTTTGCTGTTTTTTCATCTTTTACTTCATAGAAAGTATCACCAGCATTAGGAACTGTTGTAAGTCCTGTAATTTCAACAGGTGTAGAAGGTCCTGCTGATTTAACTTTTTTACCTTTATCGTTTGTCATTGTTCTTATTCTACCTATTGAAGAACCAACAACAATTGTATCACCAACATCTAACGTACCTCTTTGTACAAGCATTGAAACAACTGGTCCTCTTGATTTATCAAGTTTTGCTTCAATAACTGTTCCTTTAGCTTGTTTTGTTGGATTAGCTTTTAATTCTAACATATCAGCTTGTAATAGTACCATTTCTAATAATGTATCTATTCCTTCACCTTTTTTTGCAGAGATTGGAACATAAATTGTATCTCCACCCCATTCTTCTGGAACTAAACCTTGTTCAGTTAAACCTTCTTTAACTTTTTCTAAGTTAGCTCCTGGTAAATCCATTTTATTTACAGCAACTATAATTGGAATTTCTGCAGCTTTAGCATGATTTATAGCTTCTATAGTTTGTGGCATAACACCATCATTTGCTGCAACAACTAATATTGCAATATCAGTAATTTGAGCACCTCTAGCTCTCATACTTGTAAAAGCTTCATGTCCTGGTGTATCTAAGAAAGTAATCTCTCTATTATTTATATTTACCTTATAAGCACCAATATGTTGAGTAATTCCACCAGCTTCACCTTCAATTACGTTTGTTTTTCTGATTGCATCCAATAAAGAAGTTTTACCATGATCAACGTGACCCATTACAACAACAACTGGAGGTCTTGTAACTAAATCTTCTTCTCTATCTTCACTGTCATCAAAAAGAATATCCTCATCAGTTTTTATATCTTTTTTCTTTGCAGTAATTCCGAATTCAGAAGCAGCTAAATAAGCAATATCAAAATCAATTTCCTTATTTATTGTTGCCATAACACCTAAGTTTAATAATTTTTTAATTAAATCACCACTTGTAATTTTCATTTCAGCAGCTAAATCTTTAACTGTAATTACAGCTGGAATAGTTATCTCTGTTAATTTGAAGATTTTTTGTTTATTTCTATTTTCTTGTTTTCCTTTTTTCTCGCTTCTTCTACCTCTTTGAGTACTTAAATCATAATAATCTAACATATCAACATTTGAAAGTGTACTTTCTTGTTTTAATGATCTAAGTTTTCCAGAACTAATATCTTCATTTCTACCCTTTTTCTTTGATTGTTTCTTAGTTCTTTGCTCCTCAAATTGACGATTACTTTTTTGTTTATCAATAGCTCTATTTGAATATTCAATAACATTTTCTTTTTCAACAATATCAACAGCCATAATGTTATTTATCTTCTTATCAATTCCTTTATCGTCTAATTTCTTATTGTTTCTGAAATTATTATTTCCATTATTTCTGTTAAATCCTGAATTATTGTTTCCATTATTTCTTTGAAAATTATTATTTCTATTATTATTTTTGTTATAACCACCATTATTATTTCCATTATTGTTTCTTTGGAAATTGTTATTTCTATTATTTTTATTATAATTATTGTTTCTTTCTTGATGATTATTATTTCTATCTTGATAATTATTTCTTTCTTGTTTAATATTTGATGGTTTTTTAATAACTTCTTCTTTCATAACTTTTTTCTCTTCAACAACCTTTTTTTCTTTTTCGATAACTTCTTCTTTAACTGGTTTTTCGACCTTTTTTTCTTCAACTACTGGTTTTGCTTCTTCTACTTTTTTCTTTTGAGGAATACCAAATAGTTCTGCAACAGACATTGGTTTTGATTGTTTATTTCTATAAACAATGTTGTAATCTTTCTTCCTATTTTTTTCTACAAATCCAACATCATTTTTTCTGTCTTTACTTTTTTGTTCAGCTCTTTTTTCTTCCTCATCCTCATTAATAATAACAGTTCTTCTCATAATAACAGGTTTATCTGATACTATTTCTTTTTTTACCTCATTCTTTTCTTTATCTGTTTTCCCCATTGACTTTGCTATTTTCTCCGCCTCCTCTTTCGTGATAGTACTTAAATGACTTTTCAAAACAATTCCTAATTTTGACGCATTGTCTATCACATCTTTACTATTTACTTTAAGTTTTTTTGCCAATTCATGTACCTTAATTTTGTCCAATAGCATCACCCCCATTAATTATTCGACAAACGGCTTTAGAAAAATTTTTATCTTTAATAGCTATAATAGCTTTATTCTTTTTTCCTATTGCTTTACTATTTTCATCAATACTTCCAAATACAAATGCTTGAACTTTATTTTCAGAAGCATATCTTAAAAATTTCTCACGAGTGGTTAAAGATGCATCCTCAGCAATAATGACTACAAAAACTTTTTTTAACATAATTGATTCTTTTACAGCATCAGCTCCACAAACTATTTTACCAGCTCTAGAAGCTAATCCGCAATAAACCATTAATTTTCTTTTGGTATGTTTGCAATTACATCCCTCAAATCTTCATAAATTTTTTGATTTATATCTATTTCAAACATTTTTGCTAATCTCTTAGTTTTAATGGCTTTGTTTAAACAATCTTCACTAGCACAAATATATGCGCCTCTTCCATTTTCCTTACCAGTCAAATCGACAAAAACATTGTTTTCTTTGTCTTTTACTATTCTAAGTAAATCATTTTTTTGTTTTGTTTGACCACAACCAATACATGTTCTTTCTGGAATCTTTTTCAAATGATATCACTCCTCATCTTAAACATTTTCATCAGTTGATTCAGTTTCTTCAACTTCATCTGTTTCTTCTGATGGGATTTCTTGAGATTCTTCAAGCATTTTTCTAAATTGTGATTCACTCTTAATATCTATTTTCCAATTTGTTAATTTTGCTGATAATCTAGCATTTTGACCAGATTTTCCAATAGCTAATGATAATTGATCATCAGGAACAATAACTTGAGCAAATTTTTCTTCGTCTTTTACATCGACAGCTAAAACTTGTGCTGGAAGTAGAGCAGACGCTATAAATACTGTAGGATCTTCATTCCATTCAATTACATCAATTTTTTCACCATGCAATTCATTAATAATATTTTGAATTCTAACACCCTTTTGTCCAACACATGAACCAACTGGATCTATATTTTCATTTGTAGAATATACAGCTACTTTACTTCTTGAACCAGCATCTCTAGCTATATTTTTTATTTCAATTAAACCTTCATAAATTTCAGGAATTTCAAATTCAAACAATCTTCTAACAAAATCTGGATGACTTCTTGAAACTATAACTTGAGGATTTCCTTTTAAACCTCTTTCAACATCAACAACATAAGCTCTAATTTTATCATTAACTCTATATGTTTCAGTTGGGATTTGCTCTTTAATAGGCATAATTCCTTCAACTTTACCTAAATCAATAACAAGAGCACTTCCTTCAGTTTTTTGAATTATTCCACTAACAATTTCACCTTTTTTATCATGAAATTCTGTATAAATGATATCTCTTTCAGCTTCTCTAATTTTTTGAACAACAACTTGTTTTGCTGTTTGAGCTGCAATTCTTCCAAAGTTCTTTGGAACTATCTCAACATCAATAACATCTCCTAATTCATATTTTTTGCTTAATTTTTGGGCATCACTTAAAGAAATCTCAAAACAAGAATCTTTTGCTGCTTCAACAACTGTTTTACTTGAATAAACATGAGTTTCTCCTGTTTCTCTGTCAATAACTACTTTAACATTATCTGCTGAATCAAAATTTTTCTTGTAAGCAGTAACCAAAGCCATTTCCAAAGATTCAATTAAATAATCTTTTTTTATTCCTCTTTCTTCTTCTAATTCCTTCATAGCAACAATTAATTCTTTCATATCGATTGCTTTCATTTTCTTATCACATTCCTTTCTTTTTTGTTCACATGCTAATTTTTCTTACAAATTTTTGTACATTATAAGCAGTCTCAAAAGCTTTCTTATAATATAAAAATTATTTTTCGTTCCAATCATATAATGATTTTGCACTTGAAATTTTATTTTTTTCAATTCTAATTTCAGAATTTTCTCCATCAAGAATTATAAAATCATCATTATATTCTTTTAATAATCCTTCAAAAACATTCTGATTATCAATTTTTGTAAATAACTTAACTTGAATTTTTTTACCTAATTGTTTTAAAAAATGTTCTTTCTTTCTTAGGTTCTTTTCAAGTCCAGTTGATGAAACTTCTAAAAAATATTGGTCTTTAATAAAATCTGCCTCATCCAATAAAGGATCTATTGCATTATTAACTTTCTCACAATCCTCAATTGATATTCCTTCTGGTTTATCTATATAAATGCAAAGATGATATTCTTTTCCTTCTTTAAGATATTCAACATCATATAATTCATAACCCAAGTCTGTTATAATTTTCCCAACTAATTCTTGTGTTCTTTTCTCTATATTATTCTCAACCAATATCTTTCCTCCAATCTATATTTTGTTTAATCTACAAATAAAGAGTGGAATTTGCTTCCACTCTTCTGTAAACTATTTTGCTTTATTATTATACTATCTATTTTTAGTAATTGCAAGCTTTTTAGTATATTTTTGTCAATTTTTTATTCAACAAAATCAGCTAAATCATACTTTTTCTCGTCATTTCCCTCTACAATTATTGTATTTTCTTGTTTATTGTTACTTTTCTTATATCCATTACTAATACTTATTGCTTTAACATTACCAATTGAAATTAATTGATTTTTTATTCTAAATACATTATTCTCAATAGCATCAGTTATATTCATTATCCCTAATGAACCATCTTTCATTAAAACAATTAAATACTCTTCATTCTTACAAATTCCAACACATATATTATCAACTTTATAATCATGTGTAGCAATTTCTATATCTTTAGATGTATTAACTTCAGACTTAGGATATTTCTTTAAAAAATTATCCTCATCTATTATACTAAAATACATTTTTTCGCCATCAAATCTGATTTCAAAAGTATTTTCTTTATCTTTTGCAACTATGTTATACTCTGATAGATTATCATCTTCTATTGAAACAATATTTTGATTTGTATTATCTGTATTTACAGAATTTTCCGTATTCTCTTGCAAATCATCTGCACCTTTAATATCAACATTCAATAAAAATATAATCAAAGCAATTAATACACCTACAACAAGTATAACCGTTCCAATTAATATTTTTTTAATTTGATCAGAACTTCTTCTCTTCATCTGTTCCTCCTACTTCTTATCTTTCGAATTCATATATAATTGCAATATTTTTTCTGAATATGCAGCAGCTTTGCCAGCTTTTTTGAAATTATAAACTATAGAATATAATCCTAAAACAAACAAAGCAATAGTAGTACATACAATTAAAACTGTTCCAATTTTATTATTCTTTTTATTTTTTTTCATACCAAACACCACACATTATTTATTTTCAAAAAAACTATCAAATTCTTTTTCAGATATAGTTTCTTTTTCTAATAAAGTAGTTGCCACACGGTGCAATATATCAATATTATCTAAAAGGATTTTTTGAGCTTGAATATATGCTGTATCAACTAATTGTTTAACTTGATTTCCAACTTCGTCAGTGATATCCTCTCCAAACATCTGCAACTCATATGGTTCATCAACTTTCAAAGAAATAGGTCCAAGTGAACTACTCATTCCATAAACAGTTATCATATCTCTTGCTATACCAGTTGCAACTTCAATATCATTACTTGCTCCTGTAGAAATATCATTTAAAGCAATTTTTTCTGCTGCTCTACCACCTAATAAAGCAATCATCTTCTCCTCTAATTCTGTTTTAGAAACATAATACTTATCTTCATTAGTTTTATACATTGTATATCCGCCAGCTAAGCCTCTAGGAATAATTGAAATTTCTTTAACATTATCTTGTGTTTCCAAAAATTTACTAACAACAGCATGTCCAGCTTCATGATAAGCTGTAAGCTTTTTATCTTTTTCTGAAACAACTCTATTATGTTTTTCAAGTCCAACTGTAATCTTTTTAACAGCAGCTTCAATATCAGATTTATCTATAGCATTATGATTATTTCTTGTAGCAATTATTGCAGCTTCATTTAATAAATTAGAAAGTTCAGCACCTGTAAATCCAGCTGTATCTCCAGCAATTTCTCTTAAATTAACATCATCTGCAATTTTCTTATCCTTTGTATATAATTTAAGAATTTCTTCTCTTCCTAATAAATCAGGAGCAGGAATTGTAATTTGTCTGTCAAATCTTCCTGGTCTTAATAAAGCTTTATCAAGCATTTCAGGTCTATTAGTTGCAGCTAAAACAATAATAGTTTCATTGCTTTCAAATCCATCCATTTCAACTAATAGCTGATTTAATGTTTGATTATTTTCTGATTCAGCTCCGCTATTGCTTGTTCTTCTTGAACCAATAGCATCAATTTCATCTATAAAAACAATACATGGTGATATCTTTTTAGCTTTTTCAAATAATTTTCTAACTCTTGATGCACCTAATCCAGCAAACATTTCAATAAATTCAGAACCACTCATTGAAATAAAAGGAACATTTGCCTCACCAGCAATAGCTTTTGCAATTAAAGTTTTTCCTGTACCAGGTTTACCATATAATAAAATTCCTTTTGGAATTTTAGCTCCCATATTTTGAAATTTCTTAGGGTTCTTTAAAAAATCAACAATTTCAATAAGTTCACCCTTTTCTTCTTCCAATCCTGCAACATCTTTAAATCTGACATCAGTAGAATTTTCTTCATCAGCTCCATAAACTTTTCCTTTATCTCCAAGTCCTTGCATTTGGAAAATCATAACCATTAATACTATTAACAATATTGTAGGAATGAAACTAACGAAATTCTCAAAAAATGATGCAAATTTATTAGGTTGTTTTAAATCAACTTTCAATTCAGGATCCACTTTTAATTGCTCATTTACAAACTCCATAAAAGGTTGTAAAGAATTAACACTAGTAGTTTTCTCCTCTCCGTCTTCTGTTCCTTTATATTTAACTTTTACACTAGCACTTCCAACTGTCATTTCAATTTTTTCTACTTTATGATCTATAATATCTTGATATAACTGATCATATGTTATTTCTTTTTCTTTATCTTTTTTGTCTTTAAATACAAGACCAAATGCCATAACAATTATTAAAATTGTTATTAAAAAACTAATAAGTACAATTTTTGCATTCTTTTTCTTATCTTTTTTTGGGCTTTTCATTTCAACTTCTCCTTTTTTCAAAAGTTAGATTTCTGAACCATCTGGCTCATCATCACCAATGTCATCATCAGATTCTTTTTTCTTTTCTTCTTCATCTTTAGAATCTTTTCCAGCATCCTCTAGTTCATCATCTTCTTGCTCTTGTTCTTGTTCTCTTTCCTTTTCTTTTTCTCTTTCTTTCTCAAGTCTTTCCTTTTCTTCAGCCTGAACAGTTGCAATTCTTATAAGTTCAATCTGCTGTTTTATCAAATCAGATCTTATCATATAAATTACAGCAGTAATATAAATATATGCTATTAATATAGATAAGTAATCAAACATCTCTATATATACACCACAAAATGCATTAAGTGCTGTATATATCACTGTGAGAATTATAGACAATGTAGAAGCATATATTGATAATGTAAATAATTTAGAATATTTCATTTTAATTCTTAAAAAGATTAATGCAACCCAACCAATAAACGATGTAAGTACCGCAACCATAAGCCACATAACATATAAGTCTAATATATTTTCTATAAAAATAGCTGTAACTCCAAAACTTACAATTGTTCTTTGATTATCTTGAACATAATGAATCAAATCAGCTTTTGTATATGTTCCTTCCCCTAAAATATTTGTTACCGAAGGAACAACTTGTTTCATAATTTGAGCCATTTGCTTTTTTTCATCAGATTTTGTCTCATTTTCATCAATTTTTAATTCAGAATTCTCATAAGTAAATTCCGGAATAACTTCATTCAAATAATTATCTGGTGAATGATATTTAGCATAAACAAATATCACATTTGAAATAGCCATTATAAGTGATAACAAAACAACTAACTTCAAACTAAACATCAATGATTTACTTAACTTTTCATTTAAAAAATCAATATAATTTTCAAGCTCAAAAATAGCCATTTTAAATCTCTTAAAAAATCCGATTTTTTTTGTTTTTTCCATTACTTATATTCCCTTCTAATTTTACTACTAACTAAAATAGGTGACATATCAATTTTTACTTCATCATTTATTTTAACATCACTATTAGAAACATCAGCTGTAAAATGGTTCATTCCGACCCTTCCAATAACAGGATATTTCGTATCATTTATAATAACATAAATTCTGTTATCTTTAAATAACGCCATAACATTATTTTTCAAAATTCTCAATTTATCAACAAATTTAAAAGTATCATTAGCTATTTCAACATTAAAACCATCTGCATAACCAATTGGAACAATTGCCAATTTAGTTTTTTTCTTAGTTATGACTGAATTAGAATAACCAACTGGTGTTCCAGCATCCACCTCTTTTAATTCTACTACATTAGATTTTAACATACCTATTCTTTTAAGTTCAATAGTGTTTTTTACAGAAATTCTTCCTAAAAACGCTGAACCTATTCTAACAGCATCGAAGCACACGTCATCTCTAGTTAAAAATGCTGATGAATTTGCAATATGATACATTGGAATTTCAACATTTTTTTCTTCTAAATATTTTTTTACCTCTATAAATCTTGAAAGTTGCAAATTTGTATAATTTTTTTCTGCAAAATAAGCACTTGAAAAATGTGAATACACTCCTTCTACTAAAATAGATGTACTTTCTGATATTGCTTTATAAATACCTTCCTTATCTTTATAGCAAAATCCATATCTTGAAAAACCTGTATCCACCTTAATATGAGCAATTGCTTTAACATTTTTTTCTTTTGCTAACTTATTCAAAATAAAAGCACTATCATAATTTCCTATTGTTATAATAATTTTATTTTCCAATAATGTTGCAATCTCTT
The DNA here is from genome assembly GCA_934149275.1 of uncultured Clostridia bacterium. Lineage (GTDB taxonomy): Bacteria > Bacillota > Clostridia > TANB77 > CAG-508 > UMGS1994. Next base: position 78,628 of record CAKPEG010000001.1, read on the forward strand.
CTTCAACAGAAGTAGCTTCCATACATAATATTTTTGCATCTAAATTCAAATTAGCTAATTCAACTGCTTCTTCAACAGAAGAAACAGCTAAATAATCTATACCATGATTTACTAAAAAAATAGAAAACTCTTTAAGTCCAAGGCCATAGCCATTACCTTTTACAACAGCTATAACCTTAGACTCACCTGCTTTTTTCAAAATTTTTTCAATATTATATTCTAAATCTTTTGAATTAACTTCTAATAATTTCAAGATAAACTCCTATTTTTTGTGTTCTTTAATTTTTCTTTTCCAATCTCTTAATGTTCTAAAAGATTTTTCAGCAAATTTATATAATTTATAAGTTAATGGTTTGAATGGTAAATATACTTCACCTATAAACTCTGTAAACTCAGCTCCAAATCCTTTTTTAAATCTATAAAGTCCATATTGTGGATGAGATTCATCAACAACACCAGATACTCCGCGAAAGTCATAAACATCGCAACCATTTTGAATAGCTTGTCTAATCATTTCCCATTGTAATAAATAATTAGGCATTAAATTCCTGTGCTCATTACTACTAGCACCATATAAATACCAAGTTTTATTACCATACATAATAGGAATTATTCCTGAAATCGGCTTACCTTCATAATATGCCATTAAAACTTTCATATGTTTTGGAGCAAGTTCATCATACATTTTTTCAAAGTACTCTAAAGATCTAATTATAAATCCATCCCTGCTACCAGTTTCTATCATAATTTTATGGAAATCTTTTAAATCTTCTCTATTTCCTTCACGTATTTCAACACCTTTTCTCTTTGCTAATCTAATATTATATCTAGTTTTTTGATGACATCCTGCCAAAATCTCATCTTCTGTTTTTCCTTTTATATCTAATCTAAAAACAAAACGAGGTTGTATCTCATCTTTAAAATCTTTTGCATCATCTTTTACTTTATATCCTATTTTTTCAACGATTTCTCTAAATTCTTTATCATCCTTTTTTATATCTGGTTCCATTCTAAAAACAAAGGCATTGTACTTTTTACCAAGTTCTCTAACTCCTTCTGTTAATTGCTTTAAAACATCTTCATTATGAATATCACAAACAGGACCACGAGATGCATACATCATATTACCGAAAATAGGCATCTTTCTTATCCAAACACATATTGATCCAATTATTTTATGATTTTCATCTTCAGCAAGTACAACTTCTTTTATCCAATTTGTTTTTACTTTTCCCCATTCAAGAGACTGTTGAAAATTACAACGCTCATGATTTTCTAAAAACTCTGTATATTCTTGTTCTGTTTCTTTCGTTACAAACCTCATTTTTATAAATTCCTTCCTTCGCTTAATAAATTATTTTTTTAATGTTACTTCTACTCCATTTTTAGTATCTTTAACAACATAACCAAGATCTAATAACTTATCTCTTAACTCATCAGATTTAGCCCAATCTTTATTTGCTCTTGCATTTTTTCTTTCTTCTAGTATATCCTTAATTTCTTCTGGCAATTCTAACTCTTCCTTATGAGATAGATTCAACCCTAAAACTTCATCAAATTTATCTAATAATTTTGCAAATTTATTTGATTTTACAGGATTTTTAACAACTTCCCAAACTATGCTCATTGCTAAAGGCATATTTAAATCATCATTTATTGCTTCATGAAATTTATTTTCATAATCAGCAATAACACTATCAGATACATCTTCTGTACCTTCTGCATGTCTATTATACCCTTCTTTTAATCTTGATAAAGCTATTTTAGCAGACTCTAATGAATCCCATGTAAAGTTTAATTTATTTCTATAATGTGATGTAAATGTAAACATTTTATAATCCAATGGTGAAAATCCTTTATTCTTTAAATCTTCTAAAGTATAAATATTATTTAAACTCTTTGACATCTTTCCACCGTCTACAAGTAAGAATTCACAATGCATCCACCAATTAGCAGGAATTTTTCCTGAATATCCTTTGCTTTGTGCAATTTCATTTTCATGATGAATTGGAATATGATCAACTCCACCTGTATGAATATCAAACTTTTCTCCTAAATACTTTCTTCCCATTGCCGAACATTCAATATGCCAACCTGGATAGCATTTTCCCCAGAAAGTATCCCATTTCATAATATGATTTTCTGGAGCTTTAATCCATAATGCAAAATCTGTTACATTTTTCTTTTTGTTATCAAATTCAACTCTTGCACCAGCCTTTTGCTCATCTATTTTAATTTTGGACAAAACCCCATATTTATCTAACTTTGACGTATCAAAATAAATTGTATCATCTGTTTCATATGCATATCCGTTTTCAATTATTTTTTTAACATACTCTTCCATTTCTTTAATATTGTCAGTAGCTCTACAAATAATTTCCGGCATAGAAACATTTAGTTTTCCTAAATCTTCTAAAAATCTATTCATATAAAACTCTGCTATTTCATATGGATCTTTATGTTCTCTTCTTGCAGCTTTGGCCATTTTATCTTCGCCCTCATCAGCGTCTGATTCCAAATGACCAACATCTGTAATATTCATAGCATGACGCAAATTATAACCATTATATTTTAATACTCTTCTCAAATTATCCATAAACAAGTAGCTTCTTAAGTTACCAACATGAGCAAAATAATATACTGTAGGTCCACAAGTATAGATTCTTACTTCTTTCTCATCTATTGGCTTAAAAACTTCTTTTTCCCTTGATAATGTATTAAATAGTTTTAATTCCATTAAAACTCTCCTTTCTAAAAAAGCAAACATTAATAAAATTTTAAATTGTTAAAACTTTTTAGTTCATACATTCGTTATAACAATTTTTTATACATCGTTATTATTGTTATTTTTATTTAATAATTCCTATTGCATACTCTCATACAAACTTTTTATATAATAGGAAATTTAAATTTCCTATTATATAAATTTCAATTTTATTTATTATTAATTACCAGACGTTGCTGGACTTGTTGAAGGACTTGTTGAAGGACTTTCAGTTGGTTTCGTTGAAGTTGATGTTGATGGACTACCAGTTGGTTTTGTTGATGGCTTAGTTGATGGTTCCGTCGATGGACTAACAACAGGTGTAGTAGGTGTAACACTTGGTGACGGTGTAGCCTCAGGTACTTTATGAATAGTACATGATTGAGTTGGAACAGTTTCTAACTCACTTGCTCTTTTCTTAACAATTCTTGGGCATGCTCCTTCAACAGCAAGCATTCCAGACTCTTCACAAATAGAATATTCTTTATCTAAATTTTCTGTTCCACAACGTTCTGTTGGAACTTTTGATTGTATAAACCAATCTGTAACTAAATTTGTACATCCAGCAGATGGTAATAATCCTGAATCATGACAAACTGTAGCTTGAACAACATCATCAGGTTTAACAAACGTCTTAGGCTCTAATCCTGTATGAATTGACTTCATAACAGCTGACCAAATTCCTCCAGCTGGGTTAGTTGGAGATGCTTTTGTATACTTAACTTCCTCATTTTGATCATATCCATACCAGCAAGCAGCAGCATAATAAGGAGTAAATCCACAAAGCCATCTATCAAAGTCATCATCAGTTGTACCAGTTTTAGCACATACATCCATTCCAGGTATCTTACAATAAGTAGCTGTACCACCTCTACCATGTGTAGCAGGTGTTCCAACACCCACAACTGGTTCAGTTATAATACTCTTAATTATATAAGACTCTGATTTTCCGAATACTTCTGTTTTTGTTTGATGTGGTTCAATAACAACATTTCCATCTAAATCAACAACTTTACTATAGAAGGTTGGTTGAATATATGTTCCATCATTTGCAATTGTTGCATATGCAGCAGCCATTTGTAATGGAGTAAATTCAGCAGAACCAAGAGCTAAAGATAATCCAGGAGATTGTACAGTCATATTCATTTTATTTAAATATTCAATTGATTTTGAAACACCAATTTGATTTAAAATTCTAACTGGTATAACATTACCAGATATTTTTATTGCTTCTCTTACAGTTTGCTTTCCATAGAAAGAACCATAATAATTTTTAGGCCATGGCTTTCCATCGACACTAAACTCACTTGTTTGCTTATCATCATATACAGATGCTGGGGAAATAATTCCCTCTTGAACAGCTGGTCCAATTACTGCAATAGGTTTCATTGCAGAACCAATTTGTCTCTTAGTTTGAGTAGCTCTATTTAAATCACCATTTGTTGTTTTGGCTCCAAGTTTACCAACACAACCTACAACCTTACCCGTAGAAGGCTCTATAACAACCATAGCAGCTTGTGATTGATCATTTTTTAAAGTAACATTATCTGCTAATTTTACTTTACCTGGCATAATATATTTATCTTTTGACATTTCTTCTTGCATAGTATTTTGAATACTTGTTACCTGAGTTGTATAAATTTTATATCCACTACCATATAGCTTAGACTCAGCCATATCACGTGTCATGCCTTTTTCAGCCATCATTTGTTCAACGATTTCATTAAGTGCAGCTTCTGTATGCGCAGTTAAAATAACATTTGAAGTTAAAGCTCCTTGAGAGAATGGTAAACCATTATCTACTTCTGCATTAGCTGTATCAAACTCTTCTTGACTTATATATCCAAGTTCTAACATTTTATTTAAAACAACTTTGGTTCTCTTTTTTCCATTTTCAATATGAGCTGCTTTCTCTTCTTCATTTCCTATGTATGGGTTATATGAATTTGGTGTATGGTTAATACCCGCCATAAAAGCAGCTTCAGCAATCGTTAATTGTGACACATCCTTATTGAAATAATATTCAGCACCTAACTCAACACCATTAATATTATTTCCACCAACGAAAATAATGTTTAAATATAATTCCAATATATCATCTTTAGAAATTTCTTTCTCGACTTGTATAGCTCTAGCCATTTCTTTTACTTTTCTTAATGCAGAATCTTCATCATCATCAGTAATATTCTTAACTAGCTGTTGAGTTATTGTACTACCACCAAATGAAGATTTTCCACCATGTAGAACATATGTAACAGTAGCAGCACCAGTTCTCTTAATATCAACACCACTATGTTCATAAAATCTCTCATCTTCAATTGCTACATAAGCCTTTGGTAAATATTCTGGCATTTGCTCCAAGCTAACTAATTTCCTTTTTTCATTACCATTCAATGAGCAAATTAAATTTCCATCAGCATCATAAACTTCTGAATTAACAAATTGAATTGTTAAATCACTTTTAGTCATCTTAAAATCAGATCCAAAGAATCCAAAGAAAATTCCTGCAAGAATTCCCGCAACAATTAAACCTGCTAAAATTCCAAGAATAAGAATTGCAAGAAAAATTTTTTTAATAATTGACCAAGCTAATTTCTTTTTCTTATTTTTCTTCTTATTTTTTGTATTCTTTTTAGTACCATTTTTAACTTTAGTTGAAGCATTTTTTAATTCATCTTCATCAAAATTATATTTTTTAGTCTCATCTGAAATAGTATTAATCTTTCTTGTTTCCGAACTAGTTCTATTTCTAGGAACAGGTCTTTTAGAATTAAATCCTCTTTTTCCACCATTTGATGAAGTTCTACCACTTCTTTTATCCATAAAATCCTCCTCTACTGAAATATTAAATTCCAGTATGCAAATACACCTTTCGCCTATTTGCATGTACGTCTTTTTTTACTTTTTAAATATCCATTGGTATTATATTATAATTTTTAATAAATATAAAGTTTTTTTTACTATTTTTCATCATTTTCAATAGCAAAATCAATCTCTCTTGCCTCTTTACTAGCCTTAATAACTTTTATTTTTACTTTATCTCCGATTTTATATATCTTATTTGACTTTTCACCAATTAATGTCCTATTTGACTCATTATAAATAAAATATTCGTCTCCTAAATCTTCAAACCTAATCAAACCTTCAACAGTACTTTCAAGTTCAACAAAAATTCCGAAATTAGTTACAGATGAAATAATTCCATTATAAACATTTCCAATTTTATCTTCCATAAACTCAGCTTTCTTCATACTTTCGGCTTCTCTTTCAACCTTTTGTGCTACTTTTTCTCTTTCAGAAGAATTTTTAGCATATTTTGGAGCTTTTTCTGCAAATCTTTCTTTTTGTTTATCTGAACTTGTAAAATATTCAGAAATAACTCTATGAATAAATAAATCTGGATATCTTCTAATAGGTGAAGTAAAATGACAATAATACTTACTAGCAATACCAAAATGTCCAAGATTTTCACTTTCATATTTAGCCACTTTAAGCGTTCTTAAAATCAAATTAGAAACAACCTTCTCCTCAGGCTTTCCTTTTACTTCTTCTAACACCTTAGAAAAAGCAGAAGGATGTACAACATCTTGGCTAATATGAATTTTATATCCTAAGTTAAATAAAAATTTATTCAACTCCTTAACCTTATCAATATCAGGTTCTTCGTGAACTCTATAAATAAAAGGCACTTCAAGCCAATAGAATCTTTCCGCAACAGTTTCATTGGCAGTAAGCATAAATTGCTCAATTATTTCATTTGCAAAACTTGTCTCATATTTCTTAACATCAATACATTTTCCAGTAATATTATCTAAAACAATTTTACTCTCCGGAACATCTAAATTCAGATAACCATGTTTCATTCTTTTTGCTTTTAAAATTTTAGCTAGTTCTTCCATTAATTTAAAATAATCTACATACTTGCTATATTTCTTAACAATTTTCTCATCTGAATTATCTAAAATCTTTTGAACATCAGTATATGACATTCTCTCAGTAACCCTAATAATTCCTTTATATATATCAGATGCAACAACATTACCATCTTTATCAATTTCCATTTGAACAGATAATGTATATCTATCTTGACCTGCATTCAAACTACAAAGCCCATTTGAAAGCTCTCTAGGAAGCATTGGAATAACACGATCCAACATATAAATACTTGTTCCTCTAATTCTAGCTTCTCTATCCAATTTAGATCTGTCTTTAACATAATGGCTAACATCAGCAATATGAACATCTAATATATAATGCTCTCCATCTTTTGTTTTTTCAATCATTATAGCATCGTCCAAATCTTTTGCTTCTTCACCATCAATTGTAAACACAATTCTATCACGCAAATCTACTCTATTTTGAGCATCTTTCATATCAATTTTATCACCAAAAGATTTTGCCTCTTCAACAACATCTTCTGGAAATCTTGCAGGCAATTTATATTCCTTAATAAGACTAAGCATATCAACACCAGATTGATTAATATTTCCAATAACCTCAATTATCTCTCCCTCAGCCTTACGACCTTTTTCCGGATATTTTGTTATTTTTACAACAACTTTATGGTTATTTCTTGCTTTTCCAAAATGTTTCTTAGAAATAAAAATATCTGTACCAAATCTTTTATCATCAGGAACAACAAATCCAAAATTCCTACAATTTTGAAAAGTTCCAACCAAAGTAGCTTTTCCTCTTCTAATAATCTTTTTAATCTTTCCTTCTTTACTTTTCCCTGACTCATCTACGATTTCAACTTCAACAACATCTTCATTCAAAGCTCCGTTAACGCTTTTAGCCGGAATAAAAATATCTTTTTCACCTTCATTGTTTTCTGGCGTAACAAAACCGAATCCACGTTCATGTGCTGTAAATACACCAATTATTAATTCTTTTTCTTCCATTTTCTCTCCATTTTTTATTATATTTTAAAAATTTATTACAGGAATAAAACAGACCTTTCAGTTGTTTTTACTTATTCTAACATTTCTTGAGTTCATATCTTTCTTCATAAGCAAAATCCATTTTACAAACATCTATGCAAAATATTAACATTACAAAAAAATTAGAAAACCTTCCTATAATTAAAGAAGCGATGAAAATAAATTCACCGCCCCAAAAAACTTATTTATACTCTACGCAATTTTCATATTTAAAATAGTAAGAACTATAGTTAAAATTACAAATATTGTAGAAAATAAAATTGTATAATTTTTAAGTTTACCTTCACGAGTTCTTCCTTTATTTTTCTCATAGAAATTATTTCCTGAAGATCCCATTATACTTTCTGAAGCTCCACCCTTATCACTTTTTTGTAAAAGTACTAATACTATTATAAATATACAACATAGTACATATAATACTGATAATACATTAACCAATACACTCATTACTATTTCCTCCAACTTTCTTGCTTAATAATCAAATTTTAACATAACTCTAATAAAGTTACAAATATATTTATACACTTTTTATTCCAAATTGTCAACACATCTCTTGCATAGTGTTGGATGATCATGATTTTTTCCTACAGTTTCAGAATACATCCAGCATCTCTCACATTTTTCTCCATCTGCAACTTCAACCTTTATTCCAATTTCGCCATCTTCTTCTCTTTTATTATTATCAATTTCAACTTTTGAAACAATAAATACAGAAGTCAAAAGATCAACATCTTTTAATAATTGATCATATTTATCTTCAGTTGCATATAAAGTAACTTTAGCATTTAAAGAATGTCCTATAACTTTTTCCATTCTTGCTTCTTCTAATTTCTTAGAAACTTCTTCTTTTAAAGCTATTATTTTATTCCATCTAGCCTCTAATTCAGGATTTTCATATTTAGGATTATACTCAGGATAATTTGTAAGCATTACACTTTCAACTTTTTCTCCATCTCTATGAGGCATTGCTTGCCAAATTTCTTCAGCAGTATAGCATGTCATTGGAGCTAAAATCTTAACTAAAGCATCCAAAATCTCATACATTGCAGTTTGAGCAGATCTTCTTTCCAAAGAATCAGCTTTTGATGTATACAATCTATCTTTTATAATATCTAAATAGAAAGTACTCATATCATTAACACAGAATTGATTTATTGCTTGATAAGCATTATGGAATTCATATTCATCATAAGCTTTTGTACAATCTTTTATTAATTTGTTAAGTCTTGTTAAAGCCCATTTATCAATTTCTAATAAATCTTCATATGCAACAGGTAAATTAACTTCAAAGTCATAAGTATTTCCAAGAATGTATCTTGCTGTGTTACGTATTTTTCTATAAACTTCTGTAACTTGCTTAATAATTGCTTTTGAAACACTAACATCTGATTTATAATCAGAAGCTAAAACCCAAAGTCTTAAAACATCAGCACCAGATTCTTTTATAATTTCTTGAGGTGCTATAACATTTCCAAGAGATTTAGACATTTTTCTTCCTTGATCATCAATTGTATAACCATGAGTAACAACCTCTTTGTAAGGAGCTTTTCCTTTTGTAGCAACAGATGTAAGCATTGAAGATTGGAACCAACCTCTATATTGATCACTACCCTCTAAATATAAATCAGCTGGTGGTAATCCTCTTTCAGCTAAAACTGATTCATGAGTTGAACCTGAATCAAACCATACATCCATAATATCTGTTTCTTTCTTAAATTCTGTACATCCACAAGAACATTTTGCACCCTCTGGCATTAATTCTTTTTCAGACATTTCAAACCATGCATTTGAACCTTTTTCTCTAAATATATCTTGAACTTTCTTCAAGCTATCTTCAGTAACATATTCTTTTTCACAATCTTTACAATAAAATACTGGAATTGGAACTCCCCATGTACGTTGACGAGAAATACACCAATCATTTCTCTCTTCAACCATTTTAGAAATTCTCTCTTCACCCCAAGCTGGGTACCATTTAACAGTTTTTATTGCATCTAAAGTTTCTTTTCTAAATCCATCAACAGAAGCAAACCATTGGCTTGTAGCTCTGAATATAATTGGATGTTTACATCTCCAACAATGTGGATAAGAGTGATTTACAACTTGACTTGCAAGTAACAATCCTTTTTCATCTAAGTATTTTATAATCTCTTTATCAGATTTAGCATAATACATACCAGCAAATGGTCCGGCCTCAGCTGTTTGATGTCCTTTACCATCAACGCAAACTATTATATCTAATCCATTTTTTAATCCACATAAATAATCTTCTTTACCATAGCTAGGAGCTGTGTGAACTGCACCAGTACCAGTATCTAAAGAAACATCAACTGTTTCAGGACTTCCTAAAACAACTTTTGAATCTCTATCTAAGAATGGATGTCTACACATAACACCTTCTAATTCAGCACCCTTCATTTCATTAACAACTTCATATTCTTCAATTCCAGCAATTTTCATAACTGTTTCAACTAAAGCAGAAGCCATTATTAAAACTTCTTCACCAATTTTAACAAAGCTATAATCAAAATCTCCCCCTATTGTAATACCTGTATTACCTGGTAAAGTCCAAGGTGTTGTTGTCCAAATAACAACAAAAGTATTTTTCTCATCAAATTTTCCATTAGCATCTTTAACTGGGAATTTAACATAAGCAGTATTTGAATTTACATTTTTATATTCTATTTCTGCTTCAGCTAAAGCTGTTTCGCAATCTGTACACCAATAAACTGGTTTTAAACCTTTATATATGTATCCTTTTTTATACATATCAGCAAAAACTCCAATTTGTTTTGCTTCCATTTGAGGTTGATATGTAATATAAGGATGATCCCAATCAGCTAAAACTCCAAGTCTTTTAAAACCTTCTGTTTGTTTATCTTTGTAATCCATTGTGAATTTTTTACAAGTATCTCTAAACTTATTTACAGGAATTTCATCTCTATTTAATCCTAATAATTGAATAGCTTTTTTCTCTGTAGGCATTCCATGTGTATCATATCCAGGAATGAAAGGTGTCCAATATCCTTTTAAGTTCTTATATCTTACGATAGTATCTTTTAATGTCTTATTTAAAGCATGTCCAATATGAATTTCACCATTAGCATATGGAGGTCCATCATGTAATACAAAAGGTGTTTTTCCTTTATTTTTTTCTAACATTTTTTCATAAATGTGTCCTTTTTCAAAGACTTCCTCCAATATTTTTGGTTCTTTTTCTGGTAATCCAGCTCTCATTTGAAAATTTGTCTTTGGCAAATTAAGTGTTTTGCTGTAATCCATTTTTTCTTCACTCATATCTCATTCCTCCTATTTTTATATTTACTTTTTATTAAGTACTTACTATAGAAAATATTATATTAATTTTTGTTCCTTGCTGAGAGATTTTACGGCCCACTAAACATAGTTTAGCCGGCCTGACAAAACCTCTCAAACTGCGCGTCACTAAAAATTAAATATAATATTTTCTTATTGCAAGAATTTAAAAGATTCTATGCATTGTTATTCTTATATAATAAAAAGCTTGAATAGCTTTCCCATTAATAGAACAAAAGCGGACATTAATAACATTTGCACCGATTATAACACTTTTAAGTCCGCATCTTTGTTCGCGCACAGAAATTTGCTTTGCAAATTTCTGTGCATTGTTATTTTATATAATAGGAAGTTTGGAGAACTTTCCTATTATATAAAAAAAGAGTGACTCATCCATAGGACGAATCACTCCGCGTTACCACCTAAATTAATTTTAAACTTAATTAAAATTCTCTTGAAAATCTTTAACGCAATCACGCGACATACCCTACTTAAATTCGGATATGTAACTCCAAGGTGATAATAAATAAATATCCTTACTAGTATCGCACCAACCACTAGCTCTCTTAAAGTATTTTCTATTTATCGTGTCCTTTTCAATGTTTTTGTTTTTTAATGGAATTATTTTATCACCTTTATTTTCATTTTTCAATAGGTTAACTAATAATTTTGAAAAAATTTGGAATATATGTTATAATAAGTTTATTGAACCACAAAGTTCAAGATTTTACTTAGGAGGTGCTGTATATGGTACAACAGCGGAAATACGTTATAAGAGGTCTTGTAAAGGTTGAAAACATCCCAGCAATTTGCGAATATGTATCGCTCAATTTTGTCGACTTTCATCTTTGCTTAACCAAAAAAGACAAAAAAGAAGACAAACAAATTAAAGGAGGATGGCTTAAATATCATTCTCAGCGATACATGAAGTATCGAGAATTCGAGATGTCTGGCACTGACTTAGAACACATGAAAACCCTTCATGAACAGGTAAAGCCTTATATCACTAAAGACTACACTCGGTTCTAACAGCACAAAGGAAGATACACACGTTGTATCTTCCTTCTCTTTGTTCGCTTACAAAATTTTCAAAGTAAATTTCTGTACACCGTTATTATATATAAATATAATAAGAAGTTCTTTGATTTCTTATATTACATGAAAAAAAGGCATATCACTATGCCTTTTTTATATGAATTCATATAATCATTTATTTTTCAAAACTGATTATTTTTTATTTACTAAATCTTTTAATGCTTTACCAGCTTTAAATACTGGAGCTTTTGATGCAGGTATTTTAATTTCTTCTTTAGTTTGTGGGTTTCTTCCTTTTCTAGCTGCTCTTTTTCTAACTTCAAAAGAACCGAATCCAACTAATTGAACTTTATCTCCTTTTGCTAATGCTTCCATAACTGTGTTAACGAATGCATTGATTGTTGTTTCAGCACCTTTTTTTGTGTCTCCTGTTTGTGCAGCTACTGCTGCGATTAATTCAGCTTTGTTCATTTCTTTACCTCCTAATAGATTTTAGTATTATTATGTAGATTCGAAATCTACAATATGTTTATTCGCCAAACTCCACTAAAATCCTTCTACTTTTTTTAATTTTTTGTTAATTTTTCAGTATTTACACCAGTTTTTAGAAAATTTTATCAAATTTTAATCGCAAAAATGTAATTTTTTCAAAACCTTGTAAACTCTCTCGCCTCTAGGCAACATCTCGATTTCTTCCTTAGAAAATATCTTTAATAATAAAACACTTAGCACAAAAACTACAACCGCAATAATTATAGCAATTATTGTTGCAATTCTTATTGGTAAGAAACCTTTTATTGCAAAATATACTCCATATGAAATCACAGACATTAATATTGTAGCAATCATTGGTTTTAATGAAAGTTTAAATAATGAAAAATTTAATTTTACTGTTCTTAATAAAACCGCATATACAATTATAAACGAAATCAAATGACATAATACAGATCCAATTGCTGCACCATTTTCATAAATTCCTTCTATTGGCATTAGAACAAGATTAGCAATAGTTTTAGCAATAACACCTATTCCCAATGCTATAACCGGAGTCTTTACCTTTCCCAATCCTTGTAAGATTCCATTTATAGTCTGAGCTAAAATTGTAAATACAATTGTAAATGACGAAATAGCAAGCAAAACTCCTCCATCACTTTGTAATGGGAATAATAATAGTAAAATCTCATTTGCATATAAAAACATTCCTGCTGTACATGGTAGTCCTATCAATAAACCAAGTAAAAGTGAAAAAGATATTCTCTTATTTATTGTATCAACATCTTTTTTAGCATTTGCTGCTGAAATTGCTGGAACAAGTGCCGTAGCAAATGCAACATTAAATGCAAGTGGTAATGATGTAAGTATATCCACTTTAGCACTTAATATACCATACTTAGCTTTAGCAACCTCTTCTCCCAAAATAGGTTTCAACATTTTAACCACCGTCATAGAATCAACTAATTTATTTAAAGAAGATAAAATTGCAGTTAAAGATATCGGAATAGAAATCCATAAAATTGTTTTCACGATAGCCTTCACGGTTTTATTTTCAGTTTTTACTCCTGCATCATTTTTTACAGAAATAAACTTTTTTTCCCTTGTATAATATTTATAAAGATAAATAAAACTAAATAAAATTGCTGTACTTGTTGCTGCTGTTGCAGCTGCAGCCATATATGTAGTATTAGTGCTAGTTAAAATAACAGCTATCTCAACAAAAATAATTGTAAATAATGTTTTCCAAAATTGTTCAAATGATTGTGCATTTGCAGTTGCTTTCATTTGTTGTCTACCACTAAAGTAACCTCTAAATACTGATGAAATTGCAACAAAAAATACAGCTGGCGCTAAAATCATTAATGTTATTTTTGACTCAGGAATTTCAAGCCAAATATCAGAAATAGGTCCAGCACCGAAAAATAGCAATAATGTTCCAATCATTCCAATTACTCCGAATGTCAACAAAGCAACTTTAAATACCTTATGGGCGCCCTCATTATCACCAATTGCAATTCTTTCAGAAACTAATTTTGAAATTGCATTAGGTATTCCAATTGAAGAAATTGAAAGAAGTAACGCATATATCTGGTAACTGCCCATATATATAGCATTTCCAGCATCTCCAAATCCTTTTCTGTTAGTCAAATATAAAGTTTGTACTAATCCAAGTACTTTTATTAAAACTTGAGAAAATATTAAGACCAATATTCCCTGTAAAAAAGTTTCACTCTTTGTTTTTGATTTTTTTTCAAGCATAAATTTTTCCTTTCTCGTTTAATACTCATATTATATTTATATTAATATTCAATTTCAAGTATTTTATTAAGCAAAAAATCTTGCTTCCAAAATCTCGTTCTTATAAAATTTAAAACTAATATTCATTTATTCATTTATTCATTTATTCATTAATTTTCCAAAAGTATATAAATATTACATCTTAGTTTATCATATAATATATCCTTTTCTATATTATATGAATTTATAACATGATTCATTTTATACTTTTCACTACAAATTTAGCAAAAAGTCTTGAATTTTTGGCGTTTTTATAGGATAATATAAGAGGAAATTTTTGTGAAAGTGGTGAAAAGTTTTGTTTAAATCAATTAATAATTTTATATGGAAATATATCGATGCATTTTTAAAGAAATTAAAAACCGATAGAAATACTTTTTTTACATATGTATTAACATTAATCAGTGTTTACATATGTGTTGATAGACTTGTAGAAATGTTATTCTTATGTTTCTCAGGAATTTCAGTTTCATACTGGGGACCATTTGCATATACATTTGCTCTACTTTGTCCTATCTTTGCATTTTTATTTGGAGCAGGTTCTAAATTTGCTACAGATGATGCAAGAAAATTTTCATTGTTTGTGCTATATTACATAGCTTTGTATATCATAGCATTATCAATGTTTATGCAATGGGCAAATCAATTTTTATGGATATTCCTATTCTCTTTGCCAAACTACACTGGAATAGTTGGTGGATTTATGGATGTAATAAAACCAGCATTCACAGCATTAGCTTGGTATTTGCCAATAGTAACTATAATTCCTATGTTTAAAAAGATGTATACTGGTTGGGCAGATACAAAAGATATCAGAGATTCAGTTGCTGATTACAACGGAATTTCATTATCACCTGAATCTGACAAAGTCGGACCATATACATGTGAAATGTTTATTTGTAGAAACGGTGAAACTGGTCAAGTTATAAAAATTCCTGAATCAAGAAGATTTGAATCAACACTTATCGTTGGTGTATCTGGATCAGGAAAAACAACAATGGCATTTGAACCAATGATTGCTCGTGATATTGAAAAGAAATTCTTCTTAAAAGAAGCTTCAAAAGAATTAGGATTCACAGCATTAAAAACAGGAATCGCTTCTATTAGAGAACCATTTTCAAATGAATATTTAAACGCAAACTTCTCACTTAATATGTTAGATATAAAACCAGGGAAAGAAAAAATATTTAATACATATTTAAAGAAATTAATATATGGTACATCAGGAAAGAAAAATATATATAAAAACTTAGGATTAACTTACATCGCTCCTGATTACGAATCAATTTCTCATATAGAAAAAGTATTAAAAAATTATGGTATGAATTATAACTTAGTTGATCCAGATGATCCAGATTCAATTGGAATGAACCCATTTGTTTTTGAGGATCCAGTTAAAACTTCAATTTCAATTTCTGCAGTATTAAAAAGAATGTATGAAACAAATGAAGTAACTGTACAACAAGCTTATTATCAAAATATAACAACGCAAGCAATTGAAAATTTATCATTATTATTAAAAGAAATATATCCAAAAACACATAACGGTCTACTACCTAACCTAGAAGATTTACTTATGATGTTAAACAACTTTGAATTAGTTGAAAAGTTCTGTGAAAAAATGAAAAAGATTCCAGAACTAGCAGAAAAATATCAAATATTACTTACATACTTTGCTAATAACTTTTATCAAAATTCTACAGGAATCGACGAAACAAGAAAAGCTCTTCAAGCTGCAAGTGCACAACTTGAAAACCTACTTCGTTTCCCTGGTGTAAGAAATATTTTATGTAATAGAACAAACAATATTAATTTTGATGATGCATTAAAAAATGGTGAAATAACACTTATTTGTACAAGACGTGGAGATTTAGGAGCAGCAATAAATAAAGCATTTGGACTATTTATACTTCTTCTAATGCAACACTCTGTTATCTCTAGACCAGGAACAGAAAAAACAAGAATCCCTCACTTCTTATACATAGATGAATTTCCTCCATTTGTATGTAAAGCAACTGAAGATTTCTTCACATTATTCAGAAAATATAGAGTTGGACTTATCATATCAGCTCAGAACTTATCACAATTTGGTACAAACAACGTATTAACAAACAGTCAAAGCTACAGACAAACAATACTTGCAAACTGTACAACAAAAATTGTATTTGGTAACAACACACCAGAAGACAACGAATGGTGGGAAAAAGAATTTGGAGAGAAACGTGAATGGATGTTTAAGATGGATTACAACACAAATCCAAAAGACGGTTCTGATCCAGCATATGATCAAAAATATGGCGATATCAAATGGGGTTACAAAGCAAACTTCAAAGCTGGAAAAGTTCAATCACAGAAATTCAAAGCTATCATTTATAAAACTAGAGACATAAAAGGAAAAATGATTGTTGGTAAAGGAAAACTTGATTTCCTTGAATCAAAATATAAAGAAAAACATACACCAAAACAATTCAACTTCTCTAAATATTATGATTCAGCAACATCATTTAATGAAGAAAAACATGATATATTAAATTCATTTATGGGAAGTCCAAAATTTGATACAACAATGTCAGATGATGATGGACCAATCAAATATAACACAACAGATGCAAAAGCATTTATTGAAAACGACGGAGCAATCACATACAACATCAATAAAAATAAAAAATAAACGAATTTAAACATAAAAAACCCCAATAGATTTCAAAATCTATTGGGGTTTTTTTGCATATAATATTATAAAGAAAAAATACATATTAATTTTCTCACACCTTGCTGGCGCATTCCTCGAATTTTGAAAATAAAAATATTAAATTTTTATTTTCAACCGGGTAGAATGCTTCAATCGAACTCGCTTCGCCCGTTTGGTCCCTACGCGGTGATTCAAAAATTTAATATGTATTTTTTCTTTTTACAATTAAACACAAACGAATATTATATTTATTTTTGTGACGCGCAGCTTGAGAGTTTTTACCTAACCCTTTAAACAAAGTTTAATGGGTGGTAAAATCTCTTCAGCAAGGAACTAAAATAAATATAATATTCGTTACTCACTAAACATATAAAATTTTTAAATCAAATCCATTCTCCAAAAATCTTAATATAAATCTTCTTTGCAAACTGTGCAACAACACAATACAAAAATGTAACCGTCAAAATAAGAACAATAAACTCAGTTGCAATAGGAACTAAACCAATCATCCTTCCCACAAAAGTAAATGGAATAATCAATCCAATAACACTAAGCAACACAGAAGATACATACACCGCCCTATGTGCATTACTCTGTATAAATGGAATCTTCGCAGTTCTAATAATATGCATTCCAGCCAAGTTAGACACAATACTATAACTAAACCAAATCGTCTGGAACGTAGCAGCCTCCCTCACTCCAAGAACAAACCACAACGCAATAAACACTAAGATATCAAAAGCTGAACTAATAGGTCCCATAAACAACATAAAATCTTTTAAACTTCTGATATCAAACTTCTTAGGTTTTTTTAAAGATTCTTTATCAACATTATCAAAAGGCAATGTCATTTGTCCTATATCATAAAGCAATCCTTCAACAAGCAATTGAATTGGAGTCTCAGGTAAAAACGGTAACGCTATACTTGCAACAACAACAGATAAAACCTCGCCAAAATTAAAACTTGTAGCTAACTTAATATATTTAAGCAAATTAGCAAACGTACGTCTTCCCTCGTCTACACCATCTAATAAAACTTTCAAATCTTTTTCTAGCAAAATAATATCAGCAGACTCCTTAGCAATATCAACAGCAGTGTCAACAGAAACACCAACATCAGAATTTGAAAGTGATGGACTATCATTAATTCCATCTCCCATATATCCAACAACATTTCCCATGCCTTTCAAAATTCTAACAATTCTAGCTTTTTGAATTGGAGACAATTTAGCAAAAATATTATTCTTTCTAAGTAATCTTGCAACACCCATATCAGGCAATTTATCAATTTCTGAACCTTCAATAATATTTTGTGTATTAATTCCGACCTTACCACAAATACATCTCGTAACATCAACATTATCACCAGTTAAAACAATAACCCTTACTCCAGCTTTATTTAACTTAGCAACAGATTCTTTAGCAGATTCCTTTGGTGGATCTAAGAAACCAATAAATCCTAAAAATATCATTTCATGTTCATCTTCAACAGAAAAACTTTCGTTTAAAATATCAAATTTCTTTTCACAAACACCAACAACTCTTAATCCATCTTTATTAAGCTTTTTACTTATAGATAAAACATTTTTTCTAATAGTATCAGTAATATTTATAAGTTTACCATCAATCTCAACCATTGTACATATAGATAAAATTTCCTCAATCGCACCTTTAGTAATAAGTAAGCTCTTCTCTCCTTCTTTTGAAACAACAACAGACAATCTTCTTCTAGTAAAATCAAAAGGAATTTCATCAACTTTTTTATATTCACTATCTAAACTTTGTAATCCATTTTCATGAGCTCTATTAATAACAGCTTCATCAATATTACCTTTCAAACCAGTTTGGAAATTTGCATTCAAATATGCGTATTTCAAAATTTTATCACTAGTTTTTCCTGTAGCATCCAAATATTTTTCCAAAACAATTCTATCTTCTGTTAACGTTCCTGTTTTATCTGTACACAAAATATTCATTGCACCAAAATTTTGAATAGAATCTAATTTCTTAACAATCGTCTTTTTCTTAGACATTCTAACAGCACCTTTTGATAAACAAGAAGATAAAATAACAGGCAACAATAAAGGCGTTATAGTAATTGAAATTGCTACAGCAAATGTAAACGCAGTAACTAAATCATGTTTCCACGCATTAAACAAAAATATAATCGGAATTATTAAAACCATAAAACGAATTAATAATTTACTTATATTCTCTATTCCCTTTTGGAAAGATGTCTTTGGTTTGTTAGGAGAAACACTCTTAGCAATTTTTCCAAAATAAGTGCTATCTGCTACCTTTATAACAACACCCTTTGCACTACCAGAAATAACATTTGTACCCATAAAGCAAATATTATCTAAATCTAATATACTATCTATTTCTTCTGTATTAGCAGTATTAACCTCTTTTTTTACAGAATCAGATTCTCCTGTTAATGAAGACTGACCAACATATAAGTCTTTTGACTCTATAACTCTAAGATCCGCAGGAATCATGCTTCCAGCAGATAAATAAACAATATCTCCAATTGTAACTTCTTTTAATGGAACATCAACCTTTTGACCATCTCTAAGAACTGTAGTTGTTGTTTCAACAAGTTCTTTTAATTTTTGAGCCGCTTTATTTGACTTATATTCCTCTGTAAACTCAAGTAAAGTACTAACAATAACTAATATTACAATAACAATAATATTCGCAAAACTTGGATTCTCAGGCAAAAAAACATCTGTATAAAACAATATAAGAACAATTCCAAGTAAAATACTATTAAACGGACTAAATAAGCTCTGGTTGAAAAAATGATACCACTTCTTTGGTTTAGCCTGTTTGACTTCATTTTTTCCATATGCTCGAATATTTTCAGCAACCTGTTCCTCATTTAATCCGTTTTCATTAACATTATATTCTTTAATAAATTCATCTTTAGTTAATAAACATTGTTTTCCATACAATTTATTAACATCAACAACATCTTTTGTATTTTGCAATTTAGTCTTCCTTCCTTCCTTCTTAAAACATTAAAACAAATACGAAACTTTATACCACCTGTACTTATTATACTTATTTAAGTCCGCATCTTCGTTTGCACACAAAATTACCAAAGCAAATTTATATGCCTCGTTATTTTATATAATAATAAAATCATCTTTGAATATTTTACCCCATTCATTTCACTTCCAATCATATATTTTTAAAATTAGAATTTCTCATAACAATAGGTAAATCTAAATTAATATTAAATCAAAATCAGATCTTATAAATCAACGCAACAAAAAATCCTTCCATAGATTTTGAAGGTAAAATCTTTATAGCTTTGTTCACATCTTTATTTAATCCTTGATTATCACCAGAGATAACATCCCTAATTTCAAGATTTATATCTTTTAATTTAATATCAAAATTGTTTAAAGCCCAATCCAAAACTCCTTCATTTTCATAACGATTGATAGTACAAGTTGAATACACCATAACACCACCATGTTTTAAAGCATTATAAGCACTTTCAAACAACTTTTTCTGAAGCTTAACCAAATCATTAACAGTCTTTTCAGACCATCCACGATATGTCTGAACTTTTGTAGCAATAAATCGCCCCTCTCCACTGCATGGTGCATCTAATAAAACTTTATCAAATTGTTCCGTATACTCATTTCCAAGTTTTTCACCTCTTCTATTAATAACCTCTACAATTTTAGCTTCTTGCATTTCAACATTATACTTCAGTCTTTCACATCTAATTTTATCTAGTTCATTTGCAAGAATTTCACCATCATTCTCCATCAATGCAGCCATTTCAGTAGTTTTACTACCAGGCGCAGCTGTCATATCCAAAATTTTCTCTCCCTTTTTAGGATTCAAAACAAGTGGTGGAACCATACTTGAAAGACTTTGAAAATATACATAACCTTTTTCATAAATATCTAACTTTTGAATATCTTTCTCCTTGGCATTTTTAATAACCAAAGCATCTGTATACCATGGCACTCTTTCAAACTTTATATTTCTCTCTCTAAAATATTTCATTAAATCCTGAATATTATATTTAATAGTATTAACCCTTAATGTCAAAAATCTATCATCTGTCATACCAAGAAGAATTTTATCAACACTAACTGGCGAATACATTTCATATAATTCATCTATAAACTTTTCTGGTAATCTTCTTTTAATCTCACTTACTGATATCATTTTTCCTCACTCTAATCATCAATATTGTCATCATCATCTTCTTCTGAAGCAAAATATTCTCTTCCTGAAACACGTTTTTTATCTCTTTCTTCTTCAACCATTTTAGAAATCATTTCTTTTACTTCAAAAGGTTTCTTAATATCCTTAATTTCAAACTCAGGTGTTGTCTTATCAGCAGAACAACAATGAATTGTACCTACACCAAAAATTCTTTGAAGTAAAGAACGCTTTAAAGTCAAATCCATAATTCTATACAACTTAACTTCTTCCTGATTTATAGACAAAATTCCTGTATCAATCAATAACTTATCCTCAAGCAAAATATATTTCGTGAAAGATAGTGGCAAACCACAAAAAGGCCTTTTTCTATCTGTCCAAACTGTTCCTTTAATTTTCATATAAATACCCCTTTTCAATTTTATTACTTATTTAGTATACCAAATAACTTATTCCTGTTCAAGAATTGCAATAGCACATTTTATTCCATCAACAGCCGCAGACATAATTCCACCAGCGTATCCAGGACCTTCACCACAAGGATACAACCCTTTAACTGTCTCTGATTGCAAACTATCATCTCTCACAATTTTAACAGGAGAAGAACTTCTAGTTTCAACACCAGTCATTATCGCATCATCATCTGCAAAACCTTTTAACTTATTATCAAAATATTTTATTCCTTCTTTCAAAGTATCTGAAACAAAAGAAGGTAAAATGTCATTTAAATTAGCAAACGTTACACCTGGCATATATGTCGGCTTTATCTTTCCTATTTTCTCTGTTTTCTTATTTTCTAAAAAATCACCTACTCTTTGAATTGGAGCATAATAATTACTTCCACCAAGTACAAAAGCTTTTTTCTCTAAATCTTTTTGAAATTCCAATCCAGCCAATGGATTATCACCGTCAAAATCATTTGGAGTAACATTAACTAAAACTGCACTATTAGCATTTTCTCCATCACGCGCAAACCTGCTCATTCCATTTGTAACAATAGTACCTTCTTCGCTTGATGAAGCCATAACATATCCACCTGGACACATACAAAAAGTATAACAAGACCTACCCGTATCATTGTTATGATATGCAAGCTTATATTCAGCCACAGGTAATTTTAGCTTTGATTTATTTCCATACTGCGCCTCATTAATCATACTTTGCTTATGTTCAATTCTAACTCCAACTGAAAAATTTTTACGCTCCATTTTTAACTTCTTAGAATATAATACTTCAAATGTATCTCTCGCACTATGACCAATTGCCAATACCGCTGTATCAGTTTCTATTTCACGTTTATCCGTTATAATCTTCTTCACTCTATTTTCTTCAAAATCAAAATCTATAACTTTTTCCTCAAATAAAAACTCTCCGCCATTATCCAAAATATAATTTCTAATATTAGAAATTATTTTTACTAAATTATCTGTTCCAATATGAGGTTTATTAACATATTTAAT
The DNA here is from genome assembly GCA_934149275.1 of uncultured Clostridia bacterium. Lineage (GTDB taxonomy): Bacteria > Bacillota > Clostridia > TANB77 > CAG-508 > UMGS1994. The sequence continues at coordinate 101,314 of CAKPEG010000001.1, forward strand.
TTGTTCAGGTGCACCAAATTTAACAAACTCCTCAAGCACATTTCTACAATAAATACTATGTATTCCAGAAGTAAGTTTTCCATCCGAAAAAGTTCCTGCACCACCTTCACCAAATTGAATATTAGATCTCACATTTAACTTACCACCATTAATAAAATCATCGACATCTTTTTTTCTATCTCCAACACGTTTTCCTTGTTCAATAATAATTGGCTTAATGCCATTATTAACTAAAACAAGTCCTGCAAACAAACCAGCAGGACCAGCACCAATAATTACTGGTCGTAAATCACTTTTTCTTTTTACTTGAACATCTATATCATAAACTTCTTTATCAACTTGCTTTACCTTTGGATATTTCTTTTCATTCTTCACTTTAACATCAATTGTATAGTTATAAAAAATATCACTTTTGTTCCTAGCATCAACTGATTTTTTAAAAATACTATATTCATTTACTTCACTAAAATCGATTTTATATTTCTTGCAAGCAACCTTTGCAACATCTATATCCTCTAAATCTTCTCGAATCTTTATATTTTCCAATCTAAGCATAAAATATCTCCATTTTCATTCAACTATCATATAAGTTATATCATACACCTTCTGTTTTCTCAATATTTTTAGTTAAAAACTCGTAATTCATATCACATTTTATGTAATTCTTCAACTTTTTACAAATTTTGCATTTTTCCCTCACTTGACAAGAAATAAAACCATTTGATATAATTTTCATATATATGAATTATTACTACAAAGGAATATTAATTAACGAACGATAAAATTAGGAAGTGATTCAAATGAAAAAATCAGATTTTTATATGAATGATGGTGTTACTGTCTTAGCTTTGACAATTAGACATGAGCAAAGACTTTTAGTTATAAATAATGCAATAAAAGCAACTCGTAGAATTTCGCTAAAATCTATATTTTCTGCGATTGCACTTACTATATTAAATTTATTTATATAAAATACCAATTAAAAAAGAGTAAGCCGATAAGGGAATTAATCCCTTACCGGCTTTTTGTGATTCTACCTATCTAACCCATCTTTCCATTGGAAGAAAAGTACCATACTTTCCGTATCTCAACCACCCTATTGGGTTTCTTACTGATACACAGATTCCTTTGAATCTGGTACATTCCTCATCTGTCTGATACGTCTTTGCACACACATACTCTGGAAAATAAACAACATCGTTATCATAATCCATCTGTTGTACAAAACTTGCACTCTGTAATCTGCCAGCATCAAGCATTCTAACTGCATCATATAATCCATGAGTGCAATCACAATCCTGAATAAAATTTCGCAATACAACAATTTTATTCTGTTTCTGCTGCATTAAAATTACCACGGGTTCCTTTCTGTCGTTAATCTCTGCAGTTGACGCAAATTTAATTGCATCGTCTTTTTCTCCAAGGATTTCCAGGTTACTGCCATCCACAGTATACTGTTCACGGTCATTAATTCTATTGATTAACCGCTCTAACCATTCTTCTGCTGTGGACAATGTTGTTGTTTTAATTTCTGTCATATGAATCCCTCTTTCTGCCATAATAACGGCCTCTTTTGAATTTATAAAATTGCTACATAAACATTATACTACTTTTTTACAATTTTTTCAAATTTATAAAAAACAAGAGCAGAATTGAAATTCCACTCTCGTCTTTATTTCATTTATGAAATTATTTCTTATCAACTGTATATGCAATGTATAGTTCTTTTTCTAATGTTTTATCATTCTTAATTTTGAATGTAAATCCTACACCGGGAGTATAACTTAATTCATCTCCTGTTCCAAGAGAATATGCTCCGTTTTTTAGAGTATCGATATTTATAGTAAAAGATGTTTCACCAATACTTAATACTACATCTCCTTTAACAGTTGCTGTTTCAGAAATTTGTAATTCTGTAGGTTTATTTGTAACTATAGCAGTATCATGTGTTGTTGAAGAATCCTTTAAAATTGTATCAAACTTATCAGAAAGATTTTTAGTCGTAGCTGTTGTATCTGCTCCATCCGCTACTGGGAAATATCCAGACTTTCCAATTGTTTTTAATACAAACTTAGCCAAATCTCTTTCACTATAATAATGATAATATTCTTTAGTAGGCCATCCACCATTCCAAACATCTTTATCTTTAACGCCTGTAAATGGAACAACACTATTCATAGCTTGATGTGTAGCATCAGTACAATTATATGGATTATTGCATTTAGTTACATAAGCGCATTTCTCAGATAATCCGACATTCTTGTTTCCAGGTCTAGGTATTGTTTCAGTTCCTAATCCTATTGAATAAATCATATCAGCATGTGCTTTAACCTTGGTAGCTGACTCTATAATATTTTCTACACTATCATCTTGATATATTGGATACTTATTTGCATCTGCCCAACCTTTTTCAACAAGTCCAGCTCTACTAGCTTCAGGTGTTGTTGGAGCACCATCTGATAAGAATATAACAACTTTCTTCTTATTGATTAATTTGCCTCCTGTAAGTAACGTATCAGTTGCTTTTAATCCAGCATTAATATTTGTACCTTCTATTGATTGTAAATCATCTATTCTTGCAAGTGCATCTTCTCTAGCAGTATATTTGTATATTGGTGAAGTTGTTGCCTTTTTACTATATGCAATAATTGTAACCGTAGAATCTGTTGCAACTCCTTTTGGGAATACTTTATTTACCAATGCTTTTGCAGCAGTTTTAAGTGCATCTAATCTTCCAATGTTATTCTCTGTCATACTTGTTGAAACATCAAGCACTAAAACTAAATCCATAGATTTTGTAACTTCAGCTGTAGCTGCAATACTTATTTTCTTAACAACATCAACAGTAGCTGATTTTTCAATACCATTAATTGTTGCCGTATTTACAATATTCTTATCAATATCAGTTTCAATTACTCTAACTCTAAATGTTAATGTTAATTTTGCACCAGCTTTTAAAGTTCCATCATATGATATTGTTCCATCGTTATAAGTTCCATTTCCTACAGTTGTTCCATTAACTTTAACAACTATTGGGTTAGCTTTTCCATCAAGTGGATTGCTATATTCAACACCAGCTGGTAATGGATCAATAATATTTACTTTTCCATCACTATCTGATTTATTTTCAGCAGTAATAGTATATTCTATAATATCACCATATTCTGCTTTTCCATCTTTTTCATCATTTATAACCGTAGCTGTCTTATCTGACTCAATCATAATCTTAACATTATTTGTAACTTTATTTGTAGTCTTTTCTGAAGAACCTTCTGGTGTATACTTAGCAGTATTTTCAACTACATAAGATAACTCTGATTCATTTAAAATTCTTGTCTTAGCTTCAATTGTAATAATTACTTGGTTTCCGCTATTCTTCTTTAATAATCCAGACCATTCAAGTTTTCCAGTTTCTTTGTTGTAAGTAACGGCTGTTGATGCATCTGTTCCATTAGTTCTAATTGCACCTGTAACAGTTACATCAGTTAATTTACTAATGTCTATATCATCTGTAATAGTTACATTTGAATCTTCATCACCTGTGTTAGTTCCAACAAGTACATATTTTAATGTTGAACGAACATCTACTGTTTCTCCATTAATATCTTTATTTTCTGTATTTAATACTTGTTTTGTAACACTGATATTTGGTTTTACAACCTCATATGTTTTGTCATCAGTTGTAGTTGTTGTATCTACTGTAACTTGGTTAGCTTCGATTGTTGCCTTTGTAACATTTTCACCTAAAGTATCTACTGAAACTTCAAATGTAATTGTTAATGTGTGTCCAGCTTCTAATCTATAACCATTTAATGAAATTGTTCTCTTATCTGTGCCTACAGTAATACCTTGAATATCATTTCCATTGTCTTTAGCTCTTATTGTATTTTCAACTAATGATACTCCTGGTTTTAATGTATCAGATACATTAATATTTTTGTATTCAGTTCCACTATTTGAAACTGTAATTGTATATTTAATTTTGTCTCCTTCGTGCACTGTTGTACCACTTGTTTGACCTTTACCACATTCAGAAATTACACTAGTCTTTGTAGTATTGATAATTGGTTTCTTAACATCTGTAGGTGGATTTGGATCCTCTCTATCAACTCCATTTACATTTACTGTATTTGCAGTAAGTGTTGCTGAAGTTGCTGGAACTTCTTTTCCATTTACTATTGTTGTTCCTAAATTATCTATAGTTACTCTAAATGTAATTGTTAATGTTGCTCCTGCTGCTAATGAGTAATCATTCAATGAAATTGATTTCTTATCATTTGCAACTATTACATTTGCGTCCGCTATACTTGTGCTTAATGAACCATCTTTAAATGTCATTTTTGATGGTAATGAATCATTCATATTTACAATTCCAGCAACCTTTCCATTATTAGAAATTGTAATTGTATATTCGATTTCATCACCTTCGTGAACTGTTGTAACCTTAGTTGCTCCTTCTGAGTCAATCATACCATATTGACCACATACAGCAACTCTTGATGTCTTGTTAGCTGATATTTGTGGTTTTCCGACCTTATCAGTAACTTCAGAAGATGGGTTACCATTATCTATTGTAGCTTTATTTGTTATAGATTTGTCTACACCTTCTGTAAATTCTTTTGCTTTAACTTGTATTTTTAATTCTCTAGATTTTCCTACTCCTAAATCTTTTACTGTCCATTTAATTTCAGGTAATTTTGAAACATCAACTGTATCTCCATTATCTGTATATGAAACATATTCAACTTCATCTGGAAGTTTATCTGTAACAACTGCTGTTCCTACTTCTGTTCCATTATTTGTAGCTGTTATAGTATATTCAAATGTTTCACCTACATTTAAATATCTGTTACCAACATTACTTGTTTTTGCAATAACAATATTAGGTTTCTTAACAGTAGTTGGTGGATTTGGATCCTTTTCATCTACACCATTTACTGTTACTGTATTTGCAGTAAGTGTAGCTGAAGTAGCTGGAACATCTTTTCCATCTTTATCTTTTACTGTTCCTAAATTATCTATTGTTACTTCAAATGTAATTGTTAATGTTGTATTTCCTGCTAATGAATAATTACTTAATGAAATTGATTTCTTATCATTTGCAACTACTACATTTACATTTGATAGACTTGTAGTTAATGAACCTTTAAATGTCATTCCTGCTGGTAATGAATCGTTCATATTTACAATTCCAGCAACTTCTCCTGAGTTAGTTATTGTAATTGTATATTTAATTACATCACCTTCATGAACTGTTGTAGCTTTTTTACCAATAGTATCTTCAGTAGTTAGGTTAAGTTTACATTCTGTAACTTCACTTGATTTTGTAGTAGTAATTACTGGTTTAGCTATTTCTGTATTAACACTATCTTCCGGTTTATCACTACCATCTTTATATACCGCATTTGTAACAGTAGTTGGATTTACTGTAACATCTGCTGGTGCTTTTACGTTAATACGTAATTTTCTGCTTTCTTTTACTTTTAAAGTATTAACATTCCATGTTAACAATCTTGTTGTTTCGTCATAAGTTACAACATCATCATTAGTTGGTTTTACCAATCCATTGTATATTAACTCACTTGGAATTGTATCTGTTATAACTGTATTTCCAACATCTGTTCCAACGTTTGTAACTGTTATGTCATAGTAAAATTCTTCATTAACACTTACTAATGTTTTAGAAACTTCTTTCTTAACATTAATAACTGGTTTTATAACTTCATATTCTTTACCATCTGATGGAGATTTACCATCAACGCTAGCAACGTTTGCATCAATTTTCTTGCTATAAATTATGTTGCCATCTTTATCCTTTGAATAATCTGCATCAGTCAATTCATTTACTCTTACATTAAATGTAATTGTCATTTCTTGACCTGCTGGTAATTCATAATCAGTAATTGTAAGTAGGCCATTAGTTATAGAAACACCTGTATTTTCTCTATCTACACTTAATGTACCTTCTACATATGTCAATCCTGATTTTATAGTATCGGTTACACTAATTTTCTTTGGCAATGTTCCTTCATTTTTAACTTTAATTGTATATTTAATTACATCGCCTTCATGAACTATTGTACCTTCTTTTATTCCTTTAGAACATTCTAAAATTTCACTTGTTTTTTCTGTTTTAATACTTGGTTTTCCTACAGTAATTGTTTCCTCATCTGTAGGTTTTCCATCTACATTAACAATATTAGGTATTGTCTCACTAACACCATTAGTGATTTCTCCAACCCATACAGTTATAGTAGCTGTTCTTGATTCACCAGCTGGTAAATCTACAACATTCCATGTAACTGTTTTTGTAGTTTTATCATATGAAATAGAATCTTTATCATATTTATTTACTAATGCTGATTGTTTATATTCTAATCTGCTATCTATAACATCAGTTACAGTTGCATTTCCTTTTTCAGTTCCATTATTAGTTACTGTTATAGTATATTCTACTAATCTATTTTCAATAATATATGCCTCATCAGCTGCAGGTGTTTCCTTAGTAGCTGTAATCATTGGCTTTTTAACATCTGTAGGCGGATTTGGATCTTTAGCTGGATCACCATTTACAGTGACTTCATTTGCAGTAAGTGTTGCTGAAGTTGCTGGAACTTCTTTTCCATCTACTATTTTTGTTCCTAAATCGTCTATAGTTACTCTAAATGTAATTGTTAATATTGTATTTGCTGCTAATGAGTAATCATTCAATGAAATTGATTTCTTGTCATTTGCAACTACTACATTTGCATTTGGTAAGCTTGTGCTTAATGAACCTGCTTTAAATGTCATTCCCGTTGGTAATGGATCATTCATATTTACAATTCCAGCAACTTTTCCTGTATTAGAAATTGTAATTGTATATTCGATTTCATCATCTTCATGAACTGTTGTAACCTTAGTTGCTCCATCTTCATCAATCATACCATATTTACCACATACAGCAACTTTACTTGCTTTAGTTGTTGAAATAATTGGTGTAGCAATAGTTACATCTGTTGGTGAATCTGGTCCATTTGTAATCTTAGCTGTATTTGTAATTGTTTCTTCAGTTTTACCTTCACTAATTGATAATGGTGTAACCTTAATTTCAATTCTTCTTGAAGTTTTAGCTGGTAAATTATTTACATTCCATGTAACTTTATTTCCTACAACGCTGATTGTATCTCCAGCTAATGCATCACCATAGCTATCTATTCTTAAATTGCTTGGTACTTCATCTTCTACAACTGCAGAACCTTTCTCATCTCCATTGTTATCAACTACAATATAATATGAGAATTGTTTTCCAATCTCAGCATATTGACCTGCTTCAATTGAACTTGATTTTGTAACTTTCAAATCAGGTTTCCTAATTTCACCTGGTCCGTTTGGATCCTCAGTTGGATCACCATTTACATTTACTGTATTTGCTTCAAATGTAGCCTTTGTAATTTTGTTACCCTTTTCATCTAATCCAAGAGTTTTAACTCTTACTTTAAATGTAATAACAAGTTTACTTCCAGCTGCTAATTCATAATCATCTAATGAAATAACTCCATTTTCAGCTTTAACGCCTGTAATGTCTTTACTATCAACTTTAGCTGTTAAAGAACCTTCAACAAATTCTACTTTATCTTTTAATTCATCTCTAACATTGATTTTATCAGAAACAACACCATTATTTTCAGCAGTTATTGTATATTGAATCTCATCACCTTCATGAACTACATCAATTTTTGAACCTGTCATTCCATAGTCATTACATGTAACAACTTGAGATGACTTAGTAACATCAATATCAGGTTTTCCAATATCAACATCTGTTGATGATGATGGATTATCATTATCAATTGTTGCTGTATTTGTAGTTTCAGCTTTAACACCATTTATATCTTTAGCTGTAACTCTAATCTTTAATACTTTTGAATCGTTAACTGCTAAATCTTTTAGATTCCATGTAACTGTGTTTCCACTAACAACTACACTATTATCAGCAACTTGATCATCAACTTTTATATTAGCTATATCAATTGTAAATTCATCTGGTATAACGTCTGTTATAACAGCATCTCCTTTTTCAGTTCCATTATTTTTAGCTGTTATTATATAATCAAAACTTTCTCCAACACGTACATAGTCTTTATCTACTACTGTACTTGTTTTAGAAATTTCTATATTTGGTCTCTTAACTTCTGTAGGTGGATTTGGATCTTCTTTTGGATTATCCGTATCGCCATTTACAATAACCTTATTAGCTTTTAATTCAGCATAAGTATTTTTAGTTTTGGTTCCATCTGGATTCTCTGTAACACCTAGTTCATTAACCCTAACTTTAAATGTAATGCTAAGTACAGCACCAGCTTCAATAGTATAATCATCTAATGTTAAAACATTATCTGTTACCTTAACATCAGCGCTTACAGCTTCAGCATTCAAAGAATCAGCAACAAATGTCAATCCTTCTGGAATCTCATCTCTTAATGAAACAAAATCTGAAGCTGTTCCCTTTTCATTTGAAACTGTAATTGTATACTCAATTTCATCACCTTCGTGAACAGTCTTAACTTTGTCAATTCCGTCACCATCAATCATTGAGTAATCATCACATTTAACAACCTTACTTACCTTAGTTGTTTCAATAACAGCTTTCTTAACTTCTGTAGGTGGATTTGGATCTTTTGCTTCAATAGTATCAACTACAGCAATATTTGGAGCAAGTGATTTTATACATGCTTTATTTCCATTTTCATCTTCTACATAGTCATCATCACTCAATTTATCTACTGTAACATTAAAAGTAATTATTAATTTCTCTCCAGCTTCTAATGTATAGCCACTTATTGAAATCTTATTATCACTTACAGTCATATTTTTAACTTCTTTACTTACTTTTACAGAAGTTTCATCAAGTGTTAATCCATTTGGAATAGGATCTTCTACATTAATTACCTTTGAAGCAGAACCCTTCTCATTTGAAACAGTAATCATATAAGAAATTGTATCTCCCTCATGAACTGTAGAAACATTTCCAGTTTGTTTTAAACCTTCTGGCTCAGTACATGCTGAAACGACACTTGTCTTAGTTGCTTCAATCCAAGGTTTTTGTACTTCTTTATTACCGCCATCTTCTGGAATATTCTCATCATTAACAGTAACAACGTTTGCATCAATTACCTTTTTATAAACATATTTATTATCTTCAACTTTAACTAAATCATTTTCAGTTAACCCATCAACTTTAACTACTAATGTAATTACTAATGAATCACCAGCAGCAAGTTCATAGTTTTCAACTTTTATACCTGTAACTTTACCACCAGCATCTGTTACTTGTTGAACAGTACCTCTAGTAGTAGCAACACTTACAAAAGATAATCCTGATTTAATAGTATCAGTTAAATTAACCTTACCTTTCTCATCACCAGAATTTAAAACTGTAATTGTATATTTAATCTCATCATTTTCATGAACTACGTTTACTTTACCAGTTTGATTATATTCAGTACACTCAATTACTTCACCTACTTTAGTAGTTGAAATCATTGATTTCTTAACATCTGTAGGTGGGTATGGATCCTCTTTTGGATTCTCCTTATCACCATTTACAATAACCTTATTAGCTTCTAATTTAGCATGAGTATTTTTAGTTATTGTTCCATCTTCATTCTTTGTTTCACCTAATTCATTAACTCTAACTCTAAATGTAATATTAAGTACAGCTTCAGCATCAATTGTATAATCATCTAATGTTAAAACATTATCTATTACTTGAACATCAGCATTTATGGCTTCAGCATTTAAAGAACCGGCGATAAATGTCAATCCTTCTGGAATCTCATCTCTTAATGAAACAAGATCTGAAGCAGTTCCCTTTTTATTTGAAACTGTAATTGTATACTCAATTTCGTCACCTTCGTGAACAGTCTTAACCTTATCAACACCGTCACCATCAATCATTCCATAATCGTCACATTTAACAACCTTACTTGCCTTACTTGTTTCAACATAAGGTTTTACAACATCATAATCCTTATCTCCACCATCTGGTGTTTTATCAGTAGTTTCTCTTGAATTTACAGTTACCTTATTAGCTTCAATCTTACCTGAAGTAATTGGAGAACCATCTTTATTTTCTCCTAATTGATTAACTGTTGCAACAAAAGAAATTTGTAATGTTGTGTTTGCAAGCAATTCATAATTTTCTAATGAAACTTCACCATTCTCAACTTTTACTGGAACATCAGAATTATCAACTTCTAAAGAACCTTCTTTATATGTTAAACCTTCTTTTATTGTATCTAATACATTAATCATTTCATTAGTATCACCAGTATTTTTTATTGTTAATGTATATTTAATTTCATCATTTTCATGAACCGTTGTACCTTCAAACTCTTCTCTATCACATTTTACAATCTCACTAGTCTTAATTGTATCTATGATAGTATTATGTGTTTCATTAGTCTTATCACCATTTACAACGGCCACATTTCTAATAGTTCCAGTAACATCTTCATTTACACGCACTATAAAACTTACACTCGTTACCTCTTCACCATCTTCAAAATCAACTGTCCAGAAAATTTTAGTTACGCCATCTACAGTAGTTTCTGTACCACCATTACTAACATCAATTAATGATGTTTGAGCAGGTACACTATCTGAAACTCTTATTCCTTTTCTAGCCTCTCTGCTCATATTTTTGATTTCGATTACATATCTAATTTCATCTCCAGGTACTACTGTTTTTGCATCTTCATTTTCTGCTCTTTGAGGAATTAATTCTTTATCCTTTATTACATAAGCTTTTTTTACTGCTGTAATTCCTAAATCCTCAACATTTACATCTGTAAATTTTCCAGCCACATCCAGGTTTTGCCAAGACACAGCTAAATCTTCAGAAATCTGCCTTTCAACTTCTTCAACTCTTGAAGTAACATACTCTTGATTAGGAACATTAGTATTTGTTGTTGATGTAGTTGTTCCTGTTGCTGGAGTAGTTGGTGCTACTGAAGTTGAAGGTTGGCTTGTAGTATTCGTTGTTGGATTTGCAGATTCACTTGGCATAACACTATTATTAGTAGTATTTTCTGAAGATGTACTTCCTTGTGCATCAGAATTATTTTCAGTTGCACTAGGAGATTGTTCTACATTCTCTGATGCATTTGTATTTGCATTTTCAGATTCAGGTTCTTGTTGAGCTATTTCATCTATAGCAGTAGCTGAACCATCATCTTTCAAGAAAGCAACGACTCCAATAATTGCAACAATAGCTAAAATACAAATAGCTACAATAGCAATTATAGTCTTCTTATTAAGAGTCTTGAACTTATCCATTTTTTCCTCCTATTCTTGATTATTTTTAATTTCTCTAGCTTTTGTTACTAATCTTTTTTTATTTCCATTTGAACACGTTATAAGTGTTACCTCTTTTGTACTTCCATCAATAGATTCGACACATGATACATCATTTGGATCTATAATATAATAATCAAAAACTTCATAATCAAGTGTTCTATTCTTCATGTCAGTTATTTTAATTATGTCACCCTTCTCCAAATTTTTGGTTTTTCCAAACATTGTGCCATCCCTATTGTTATGTCCTGCAAGAGTAACATTTCCAACTTCGTTTAATTCACTTCCCCAAAACTTAGTAATAGACAATCTCATCCCTTTATTATCTGTTCTATCTAAAATTGGATATTTCAGGTTAATCTTAGGAATAGTAATTATACCTATTACCTTGTAATCATCTATCATTATGTCTTCTGAAATTTTTTCATCATTATTATATTTGGTTTCAAATTCGTCAACAACAGCAGATAAATGCTTTTCATTTACCTGATTTCTACCATACTTAATAATAATCATAATAATTGTTATAGCTATAACAATTAAAAGTAAAATAATAATAAAGTTAAAAATTTTATTTTTACTCATTATCTTTTTTACCTTTGCTATTTACTTTTTTCATAACAGCAACAATAACAAGTAAAGCTACTGCAACTCCTAATATAACAAATAAAATTATGCTATCATAAGTAATTGGTAATTTTGATGTTGTTGTTACAATATTTTTATCTTTAACAAATTCTTTGTCTTCATTTTGGAAACAAGTTAAGAATTGAACATCAACTATTTCTTGTGAATCATTTCTAATCCAAAGAATATATTTATCACCTGTTTTAGAATCTGCAGGTTGATCAATTCTCATATCAGAAACTAAAGACCAATTATCAGCTGTAGGCATTAATTGGTTGTATAGATCATAAAATTCTTTACACATCCTTATATTTTCATATAGTCCTGAGTTAGCTTTTAAACTATTAAGTTTTTCAGCTAAATCCATAAATTTGTTGTAATCTTCAGTACTTGGTAATTTTACTAAATAATATGAATATTCAGAGCTACTATCATCTATGATATCAACTCTACCAATTGAAGTTGTATACTCAATTCCATTTTCAGTTCTCTTTGTAACTGTTTTTTGTGTAGTATCAACTGCAATTTTCTTTGTAACATTATTTACCAAATCAACTGCTTCATATGGAATTGAATTATCTAAACTAATTTGAATTCCTTCTGCTAAATAATTTCCATCTAAATCTCTAGCATATACGTAAACAGTTTTTCCAGCAAAATAGTTATCATATCTTTCTTTTGTAATATGCATTACATATTTACCTTCAACTTTTTCTTTTTCTGCTTTCATATAATCTAAATATTCTTTATCAGCAGTTGTGCTATTTGCAAATGCATATTCATATTCTTTATCTAAACTAGATTCCAAATAAACAATATATTCGGTATCGTTTTTCTTTAGTACTGTTATTTCTTCAGCTGCGAAAACTTTATTAGAAAAAAATAAAATGAATAAAAACATCATACAAAAAGCAATTTTTATGCCAAATGTTTTTTTCATTTTCTCACCTCCTATTTTTTAAATTTCAGAATTATTTCATTCGCGTAAACATTTTATAACGGTTTCCTATATTTGTCAACGTCTTTTCGCTATATTTCGCCTTTTTACGCGAATTTTATAAATCTGCTATAACATTTCTATTCCTAAAAAAGTTATCTATGAATGCAAAAAAAATAACTTTGAGATATAAATCCCAAAGTTATTTTTTAAAATTTATCTTATTTTAAGTTTAATCCTTTTCTTCCAGCATAGATAGCTACATCGCCTAATTGAGCTTCAATGTTTAATAATCTGTTATATTTTGCAACTCTATCAGTTCTGCAAGGAGCACCTGTTTTTAATTGTCCAGCGTTTGTAGCAACTGCAACATCAGCTAATGTTGTATCTTCTGTTTCACCACTTCTATGAGAAACAACAGCTGTCATTCCATTCTTCTTAGCTAATTCAATAGCATCTAATGTTTCAGTTAAAGTTCCGATTTGGTTTAATTTGATTAATATACTATTTGAAACTCCTAAATCAATACCTTTTTGTAATCTCTTAATATTTGTAACAAATAAATCATCACCAACTAATTGAATCTTATCACCTAAAGCATCAGTTAATTTTTTCCATCCTTCCCAATCTTCTTCTGATAAACCATCTTCGATTGAGATAATTGGATATCTATTTACTAAATCTTCATAGAAAGCGATCATTTCATCACATGTTTTTGTAACACCGATTTTCCAGAAATGATATTTTCCTTCTTGTCCAATTTTCTTAGCTTCATCATACATTTCAGTTGCAGCAACGTCTAATGCTAAGCAAACTTCTTCACCTGGTTTGTATCCAGCTTTTTCAATAGCTTCCATAATTAAAGCTAAAGCTTCGTCTTCATCTTTAACATCTGGAGCGAATCCACCTTCATCACCAACACCAGTAGCTAATCCTTTTGATTTTAAAACTTTCTTTAAGTTGTGATAAATTTCACAGCACATTCTGATACATTCTGAAAATGATTTAGCACCAACTGGCATAATCATGAATTCTTGAACACTAAGTGTAGAATCAGCATGTTTACCACCATTCATTATGTTCATCATTGGAGTAGGTAATGTTTTAGCATTTGTTCCACCAATGTATTGATATAATTCCATTCCTAAAGAAGCTGCAGCAACTCTAGCAACTGCTAAAGAAACACCTAATGTAGCATTAGCACCTAATTTACCTTTATTTTCTGTACCATCTAATTCAATTAATGTTTTATCTAATTGAACTTGATCATAAACATTCATTCCAATTATTTTATCTCTAATTATTGTATTTACATTTTCAACTGCTTTTAAAACACCTTTTCCTAAGTATCTTGAAGAATCACCATCACGTAATTCAACTGCTTCAAAACTTCCTGTAGAAGCTCCAGATGGAACCATAGCAACTCCACTAAATCCTCCAGCCATAACTTCAACTTGGACAGTTGGATTTCCTCTAGAATCCAAGATTTCTAAAGCCTTTACATCTTCAATTTCCAAATAATCTTTCATTATTTCGACCTCCTATAATATTTACAATTAAATTTTAGAAATATAAATTTAATTATACCTCTTCCGTCTGTGAGACATTCTATCACAGATATATTAAATTTTCAATTCTAATTTTGAAAGTTTTCCATTTCAAAATTAAGCCTAGATATAACTTTAGAATTATCATTAAAACTAAAAAATGAGTGAATCTGCTAATCACAATCCACTCATTTTTCTATGCTTTACTTCCGTTCTACGTATTCAACTTTCGTCAGTTAAACACTTTTTATTCTTCGTGTTCAATCAGCCGATAATCCGTTCCATCCGGCAAATGGAAATTAAACCGTGAATCCAAAGTTCTGTCGTACTTTTCAATTGGATACTTTACTCTACCTAGTCCAGCACATTTATAGCAGTAAACATATAACGTATAATCATTAAATTTAATCGCTTCTGCCTTAGTAAGTTCCTTCAAGCAAATAATCATTGCAACCAGCCGAATCCTGCGTGACAAAAACTAAACGATTCCCAACTCTTTTAGCAATCGCCTTCCGACCAGGATTCATTTTTTGAAACAATTGAGTCAAAACTCTTTCAAGCATATTATCTCCTCCTTCAATGCTTTCTAATCAACAAGTTACATTTGTGAAACAAAAAGCTAGAGAAAAATTCTCTCACTATTAAGTAAAAAAATATAGAAAAATACACTATATGGCTCATATTTTAGCACATTTTCTTCTCTAAATCAACATAAAAGAGCTCTGGAATACTATCCAGAACTCTTTTACATCATTGCTATTTTTATTTAATCTCTCCAATAATGTATTTTATAATTTTAAATTTTATCAAACTCAATTTCTAAATCTTTTCAATCAAATATTTAATATCTCTTCAAAATCTATTAAAAAGGTTCATCACCTGCGAACTCAATAGGTTCTTGTTTCAAACATTCTAATTGTTCAGCTGATAAATACTTCTTATCAACAGTAATACTAAGTACAAACTCGCTAAAGAAATTATCATTCATTACATAACATCCCTTTACTTTAGCCTTGTCACCATGACTATCTTCAATCTTCCATCTTTGAGGAACGCCATCAACCAAATTAACACCCACAAAAGACATAGCATGATGCATACAAATATCACGCAAATTCAAAGCCTCTTCTTTAGATAAAGTTTCAAAATTTAATGTATCAGCATAGTCATATAATCTCGTATCTAATACTCCTGATTTTGTATCTCTAAACTTCATTATATGAGCACCCATATAAACAGGAATACCATCTTTCAACTGCTTAATTGTTAGCTCTTTCAAATCCTCTATTGGCAAATTCAAATATCTAGCATAAGCTTGACGAACATTTCCCTCATATTTCAATCTATAAACTTTATTAAACTCTTTATTATACATAGGAAAATTACCTATAGTAACAAAATTCTCCAACTTCAATTTCAAAAATCTATTCTTAAACTCAATAGGCGTTAATCCATCAATTCTATGATACTCACCACTTTTATCTTTATACTCATAGTTAAATTCTGTTAAAGGTTCACCAATCAATTTGCACAACAAAATATAATTTTCTTGTAAAAACTTATTTTTATTTTCTCTTAATAATTCAATATCAGCACTATTTCTCTTTAACTCAATTAATTTTAAAATATCCTTTTTAACCTTTTCAGTATAAATACATTGCACTCTTAAGAAATTTGTACTCTCAACAGCATCAGGATTATATGAATAAGGCAAAACTCCATACTTATCTATAATAGCTTCAAACCATTCCCAATAGCCACCTTCATTTACACAACTAGCAATTATTTTTTCTTTATGAATATAATCATAATCAACGTTCGCTAAATTAATTATATTCTCATACGTATTATTTGATTTTTCAAGTTTATCATAAAAAGCAATATAACTATTAGATAGTTCTAAATCAGCAACATTCATATTTAAATTCTTAGCAATATCATATTTTATTAAGTTCAAACCACTAAAAATCCAACATTTATGACTATCCTGTTGATCATATCTCTTACTCTCAGGCAATTCAATATTAAAAACAGGTTGATTTTCTATAATAACATCTCTACTAATACACGCTTTCTCCACACCATTCTTAGTTATCGCATTTTCAATCACTTTATTCATTTTATCTGAATCATAAACTTCTTTAAATTTTTTAATTTGCTCTAATGATATTTGATCATTCATTAAATCTTCCTCCTTTTATCTCCACATATCGCCATTAATATGACTAGTCAAAGCCATAACAAAAGCATTTTTAGTCAATTCAATTCTCGTCACAACATCCCTAGTCAAAAAACTAATTCCGCCTTTTCCTTTTCCAAGCTCCTTACCACTAAAAATCTTATCCATAACTTTCCCAAGCTCTGTACTTTTTATCTCATCAATATACTTATTAGGGATTGGAAACCCTTGACTAACTCCAACACTTTGAAAACCTTTTGAATCCTCAATAACAACCGCATTTATATCAATCCAATCGCCTAAAAGATCGGTAATTCCCGCTTCACTAGCTATAAAAAAATCAGCCTCTAAATTATTTTTTTCAGCATACGCCTTTAAATTTTTAACCCTATTTTTAGCGCCCTGAAAAATCTCCTCATTCACAGGTTGATCACTGACATTCGAGTCAACAGAAATTCCTTCAATATTAATATCATCAAAGTACTTCTCAAAAGCCTGCCTAGCGCCTTCAATTTTTCCAGGATTTTTTGTTCCCATCAAAATCTTCATACCATTCCACTCCTTACCACTTATATTTAAATACGAAAAAATCAAAACATTAAGTTTTCCAAGCTATAAATCATTAACTACTCTTTTAACTCTTTCAATAAATTCTTCTCTATTTTCTAAAGCCTGTCTCAACTTGCTTACCGCTTCATCAAACTCCTTGTCCTCCAAATAAACCTTAGCATATCCTCTCTCACCATACTTCTCAACTAAATGTTCATACACTTTATCAAACTGTTCTTCTTCAGACAAACCAATATAATTCTTCTTACCATATGTATATGACCTCTTGATGGTATTATCAATATCCACAATAGTCCTATCCGCTGTACTTACAATCTTGCCATACATAGTTCTAGGGACATGATTGCAAGAAGCTCTATGATCCTCAATAGCCTCCTTGATTACCAATCTCTGCTCATCAGAAAACCACCTCTTAATATTCTCATCTTTCATAAACATCTCCGCAGAAATAATTTCATGTCTCTTTCTATCAATAAAATGTCCCAAATCATGATATGCAGCCACCGTATACACAATATTAAAATCAACATCATATCCATCGGCTAGCTCCAAACTTCTTCTTATAACAGTCTTAATATGATTAATTCCATGAGCAAACTCATTTCTATCATATAAAGGAAATATTTCATTTTTGATATATTCAACTAATTCCTCATTTAATTCTTTATTCAAAACCTTTCTCCTTAAAAATTAAAATTTAAGTTCTTTCATATTATTTATATCTAAATCAATTTCTTTATAAATTTCATCAACCGTACAAGAAACAGTATCTTCAAATGAACATCCCAAAATACTTAATATATTTTCTATATCTTCTTTATCTTTTCCCTCAAACTCAACATATGAAGGTAACATAGGCCATGTATCAATATCAATTTCATGCTCATTTAAAATATATTTTTCTCTTCTTTTCTCTTGATAACTTCTATATGAAAAGCCCAACTTTTCAAGTAATTCATTTGTTTCTTCAAATGAATTAACCTTTATTTCTGTTTCTTCCATTTGTTGAATATTTGATTTATTATCTCTTAAAACATGTTTTATTGTTAAAGTAACCTTCTCTTTAACTTCACCACTTTCTTTTTCTTCAATAGTTTTTCTCAATCTAACCCATTTCTTAGGAGTAGCTTTATATTTATATATAATTTCACTCAACTTTTGGCTATTTAAAATCTCTACAATTCTTTCTTTATCAAATGTAAATATCTCTGATAAATTACTAATCTTAAAATTTTTATTCAAAAGCTCAACATCATCATTATCTATTAATTGATCAACTTCATAAAAAAGATTTTTAATTTTCGCTAATACTATATCTTTTCTAGACTCAAGAATTTCATTATTCAATTCGTATAAATCAGCATAATATCTTTGATTAATATACATTAAATCATACACACATAAATATTGCTTTGAAGAACTAATATACTTTCCACCGGCATTCTTTATCTTATTTACAATATTCTCCTTATCGATATTTAAAATCTTAACTTCCAATTCCATACTACTCATAATATTTTTCTCCTATCAACTAATATTTTTCTCTCGATGGGTATTGTATCATAATTAATTTTATTCATCAATGAAATTGTCTATCTAATAATCTCTATCATCATCAGTTAAATTTCCGTAAAAACCATACACTTGCCTGCATAACGGCTGGCTCCTTGTTCCACCCTTTACAACTACTTTTTCCAAATCATCATATATACTATGTAATTTTATACCATATTTCTCCATTGTCTCCACATTCATTTCTTTAAATGCTGGACATGGCAATATCGTTCCATCATACTTTATATCTAATTTTTCAGTTCCAGCAGTACATAAATGTGATATTCTTCCATTTAGTGGAATACCTATTCTAATATTTCCACTATAGTTGTCTTTTTCTCTTTTTAGTATTTCGCCAAATTCTTTTAACTCAGTTTCATCTAACATCAATTCTTGTTTATTCTCCAAGCCTCTTCCTTGTGGTACAAAATTTAAAATACTAATATTCTTTACACCTGCCATTTCCAAGCATTCTAATATATCAGGAAACTGTCTATAATTTGGTTTCATTGGAATAAAATGAACATCTACATCTAATCCAACTCTACTTGCTCTAATTAATGAATCCATCAAATCTGTATTTAAAGCTTTTCTTCCCATTAAATCATTATCAATCTCTTCATCTAATGCCTGCCAATCAAATACAATTTTATTTACATCAAGGTTTTTTAATCTTTCTAATTCTTGTCGCGTTATAGATGTAAATTCTCCCGGATTCAACATTCTTCCATAATACGCTTGCACATTTCTTTTTAATCTTTCATTCCATGGCTCATTCAATTCTATCTCTTGTAAATCATGATTACATTTATCTTTTATATATTCAATTACTTCCGTTGGAATCGCAGAGTTCCTTTTTATCCCACTTGTAAATATAACTGTTCTAAGTCCATTATCTCTGCAAAACTTTACCATCTCAAATAAATCTGGATGTAAAAAAGGTTCTCCTCCAGAAATTGATATCTCACCTATTCCACCTTGATTAATAAAATGTGTTACTGCCCTTTTAAAATGTTCTATTGGTATTATTGTCTTTTTATCCTTTGATGCATTAGAAGAACAAAACTTGCATTTATTAGGACAAGTTTGTATTATTTCAAAACATAAATCCTTTAACATAAACATCCTTCTTTCAGATTTTTTATTTTAAGTCGATTTGTATTGTATCATAAAAAGCTATATTCAACAAGAACAAAAGCGGACATCAACAACATTTGACCAATTATAACATTTTTAAGTCCGCGTCTTTGTTCGCGCGCGAAATTTGCTTTGCAAATTTCTGTACATTGTTATTTTTATATAATAGGAAGTTCAAAGAACCTTCCTATTATATAAAAAAGCGTTTCTAAACATCGGTCATAATTAGACTTTATTTAAAAACGCTTTTAAAAATTATTTCTCCTCTTTATACCATTTAGCAAACTCATTCATAGCATCAACTGATTGATATTTCTTCCTATTAGCCCTTTCCTCATCAGTCATCTGTGCCAATGTCTTGTCATACCCATATGGTTTATATATATACCATAAATCAGACCACTTTTTATCTGTATCATTTCCTAGCACTTTATTAGCAAGCTCACCTTCATGATTTCCCATAAATTGATGCAATTCCTTGCCATCATAATAAGATAAACACTCCGTAAACCTACAATCTCTGTTTTTCTTTCCTTCCATCAACTTTAAAATTCCTTGTATTCCTATAGTATCTAATGCAAAATTAACAAAAGCCTTTGGAAATCCATCTAACTCATCTATCCAAAATCCACAATCTAAAGATATACAAGGCTTATTCACTAACTTATAAGCCTCCATAACTTTCTGCTTTGAAATATACTTAATATCATCACTTCTTGGTTCATCTAATTCATATTCAAAAACTTTAAAATTCACATCTTTTAAATGCTTTTTAGCAGACGCAATTTTTCCTTTATTATGTGTTACAAATACAACCTCTTCCATTTCCATATCCTCTTTCCAATATATTTTGCTCATTTATTATAAAACATTTATATCAGATTTTCCACCTTTTTAAGTTTATGATTACACTTCATATAATTCCATAATTTTTTTATTTCTTCAACCTCATTATTATTCATATTCCAAATTCCTTTTCAAATAATACATCATACATTATAAATCAAATTTTTCTTTTATCATTTTAGCCACTTCCTCAGCTGATATATTTTCATTATTAATTCTCATATAATTCTTAAATATTTTTTCTCCTTCACCTAAATCAGAATTTAGCTTATGCTTAGTCATCGATCTTATTAAATCATTTTCACTCCATTCCAAATCTCTTTTAGATGCTTTATACTTTAATCTATTATCAGTTTTATTTCTTTTTAATCTTTCTTCCAAAGACGCTTCTAACTCTATTACATAAGAATCTTCAAATAAACTCGTCCACTTATCCTTCTCTTTGTTTTCTTCTTCAAAACGATCTCCAAAATCAAAACAACCCGTAAATATTATTCCCTTTTCATTACTTTTAGCAAATTCTTTAAATACTTCGTATCTTATAAGCTCATTCATTTTGCAAAATACATTCTTATCATAATCAAATATTAATCTCACCATTTCTATTGTCATATGATTATAAAATAATTTATATCCTGTTATTTTCGCTAACTCTTGACCAACAGTCATCTTTCCAACAGCCTGTGGACCTATTATTAATACAAACTTAGGCATATAAATCTCCCCCTAAACTATTCCTACATTTTATATTTTATCGACATCTATTCCTAATCTTCTGAAATTTTCATTAATTTTTGTCATATCTCTATATCTTCCTTCTTTTAATTCAAAGCAATAATTGTCTCCCTCTATATTTAAATTTTCATCTTCCAATTCTTTGTCAATATCATATGGCACTTTTATAAATTGAAATGAAATATCAGAAGTATAATCTTGTGAATCATATTCTCCTTCTATAATCAAATAATTACTTTTGGTTGTTTCTAATACACTACTATCTCTATCATCATTTCTTATAACATCAAAAGAATTTCCCACACTACCTACATTTATCAAGGTTTTATTATATATTTTGTCAAAATAAGAATGATGAATATGTCCATATATAACTATATCAGCAATATTTTGAGTACAAGTATTTTCACTTGGCAAAAACATTTGATATTTTGTTTCAATACTATCAACATTTAATATAGCTTTATTATTAACTTTAGGTGTCGCATGAAATAATCTTATAAAACTTCCACTCATATAAAATTCATAAGAAAACGGCAAACTCAATAAATACTCTCTATCTTCCTCAGTAATTAAAGATTGATTCCATTTTATTCTCTTTTGTTCTGCTTCAGGCAATCGCTCTAAATCTTCATGCTCCATTGAAAAATATTGATCTGTATTACCTCGAATTACTACATCACATCTTTCTCTTATTAATTTTATACATTCCTTTGGATGAACCCCCTTTGCAATTGTATCTCCCAAACAAATTATTTTATCAACATTTCTTTTTTCTATATTATTTAATGTAGCCTTTAATGCTTCCAAATTTCCATGTACATCTGAAATAACTGCTATTCTCATTACATTACCCCATTATCTTTTATATATTACTATTTCAAAATTTTTTTAACTTTAATCCGTCTTCCATATTTATTTTTGTTGGCATAACATATTTAGCATCTACTTTATGAGCTATCAAATTAGTTATTACTTTCATAGCTCTAGAACCATCAAACCACTTTGGATTATCACTATTTGCTCTAACTCTATCTAAAGAAGTTACCAAAGCATCATGATCGTATTTATCACACATTTCAATTGTCAACATATATTTTTGATTTTCGTTTTTATATAAACTATTCTCTATCAAATCATATCCTGCATTATTATACCAATAGAAATGATCACCACCAGCTAATATCAAAACATCTGCCTTAATATCTATATCACCAATCAATTGATTAACATAGTTATAAACATCATCAAAAGTACAACTTGGAATATCATTCTTTAAAGTATCAAATTTATTTGTAACATCTACAACTCCAAAATCATAAAACTTTTTATCAATAACTTTTTTATTATTTACAAATATAAGCTCAATAGAGCCTCCACCACCTATAAAAACGCAAATATTGCCATCATAATCCACATTATTATAACAACCTAAAGCTGTATAATTAGCTTCATCTTCTTGAGAAACAACTTGAATTTCCAAATTAAATTTATCATTTAACTTCTTATTAATTTCACTTAGCTCTTCATTAGATATACTTCTAAATATACTACATCCATAAATATTTATATTCTTTGTATACTTCAAAGCATTCTCTATAACTTCATCCAATTTGCTTAGGTCATTTTCATTAATTCTATTTTCACTTTTATAGTTTTTCTTAAATTCAATTGTAACTGTATTTTCATACATTAATTCCTCACCTTTATATATATGAGTTTTAGTATTATTACTTCCAATTTCTATAATAGCCGTCATATTATCCATATTTTTTCTCCTTTTTTACAATTAATATTTTATAACTTTTATATCATTTATTTATAAAAAAGTAAATTTATCTATACTTTACATTTTCTCCAACAATTTCTCCAAATACACAGCAACCCCATCTTCATCATTAGACAAAGTAATCTCATCAGCATTTTCTTTAACAATATCAATAGCATTATCCATAGCCACCTTGTATCCTACTTGTTCAAACATTGGTAAATCATTATTATCATCACCAATAGCAATAGCCTCTTCTTTCTTTATATCTAAAATCTCCAATAATTTTTTTACTGCAATTCCTTTATTAGAATTTATATTAGCAATATCACAATACACAGTTTTATCATCTTTAAATTTAATATCTAATAAGCTTTTATGCCTATTTTTTATTTCTACATTTTTTACTTTTTCAATTCTTGGTATTAAATTTTTAATTTTATCAAAATCATTATCCGCAATAGTACATTGAACCACATCATTACTATACACAAAATCTTCTATGCTCTCTTCTAATTTTTGTTCTTGATCTGGATGTTTTACCTTATTTACAACTCTGCCCTCTCCAACAGCCATAATAAATCTAACACCCTCTGGATTAGCAATTTTATATAATTCTATCAAAGCTTCTTTATCCATTTTGTTTACATATAAAATTTTATTTTGCTCATAATCATATATAATTCCACCACTTGACGTTATAATATATTTACTAGCAAAACATTCTCTACTTACAGCTTCAGTATATTTTCTTGGTCTACCAGAACACAATACAACCAATATACCTTTTTGACTAGCTCTTCTTATCATTTCAATTGTATTTCTTGATAAATTTTTATTACTATCTCTTAATGTTCCATCAATATCTATAAATATCGCTTTTACCATATTTTTTCATTATCCTCTCACATTCTTAAATCAATATTTAAAACAAATCTTGTAATAATTCTCGCTTTACATCTAACCAATTATTTACTCGTATTATCGCCTTACTTTCAAGCTCTTCATCAGTTAGCTTTTTATTTCTAAACTCCGTAAATAACAATTTTTTATCGCAATTTTCTAAATTTGATGCCCTATCATCAATTCCTATATCATATTTAATTTTGGTTTTATTGCTCATAAATATAAAATTATTTATATCTATAAAAGGAAACCAGCAATGCAAATATTCAAATTTATTTTTTAAATTAGTAGCCGCATCAATTACATTTTCCTTCCAAACATAAGCAGTAACAATATAAACATCATATTTTTCATTTAATTCTCTAACTACATTTACACAATCAGGTAGTGGTTCAATATAATCACCTCTATCATTTTTATATAAATTTTTATATTTATATATCTTCTTAAATTCCTCTTCTTTGCCCCTTATTAGGTCTTGTCTATTTTGACTATTTAATTTTTCAAAATTAACATCTCCTAGAAATTCAATTAAAAATTTAGAAAAATTCCCTACTACAATCACTTCATCCATATCAATCATAATTGATTTTCTACCCATTCTTGTCACCTCTATTATAAATAAATTTTATATCTATTCACTACAAATCTTCTTCATTAATCAACAAAACAATATCTACTCAGTCTAAACTAACTTTCAACTTACAAATAACTAACAATATCCTCCAACGTATCATATCCACTCTCACTATTGATATGCCCTGCATTTGGTATACAAACTTGCTCTGTTGCAATCTTGTCTGCAAATTCTTTTTCAACTTCATATTTCACATATGAATCATTATCTGAATAGAAACAAATTATTTCATCTGCATACTGTTTCACATCTTCCAAATTATCAAAATACATTGATTTATTAACATTATCATACTCTTCATTTATACCCAAATAATTATTAAATCCACATACAAATATTAACTTCTTAACCTTCACCTTATTTTCAACTAAAAATTTTGATATAAACACAGGCGCAATACTATGCCCTATAATAGTTGTATTCTCATTTATAAGACCTAAATCTAAATAATATTTTAACAACTTACTCCAATTCTCATAATTTTGATATCCTACTCCTATTGGAAAATCTGGCACATATACCTGCTTTCCATCTGACTCGATAAAATCATGTAACCAACTAAACCAATTTCCAAATGGGCTTCCAAATGATCCATGTATTATAAAATAATTTTCCATCTCTATTCCTCCTATATTAGCTTTTTCTCATTATTGTATGTCACTTTTATTTTCATATCCTATCATAAAAAGGTTAAAAAAGAAAGCCTCATAACAAAGGAAAGGCCTTCTTTTTAGTTTTATCTATATAATTTTTCAATCGTCTCGAATCACACACGGTTAAAATTTAGATTATATATGCTTTTCCACAATTCTAAGTAATCAATAGTGTACTTTTGCATAACTTTTTTGTTCTTATATTAACTCTAGAAGTCTTGTCCTTCTACGTGTATAGGAAATATGTTAATCATCTCTATCCTGCCTTTAGAGTTCACTTTATTTTCTTCTTTTAATCTATATTGAGTTTATATTATCAAAATTTATATAACGATTTTTTTAATTTTTTCGTTTTATAAAAATTTATAGCACGGATTTTTCGATTTTTCCGTGATATAAATTTTTATATCACGAATTTTTCAATTTTTTCGTTATATAGAAATCTCTCTATTCCCTTCTTTTTGAACTAGTGCATAATTTGCACTAGTTGGTTTGTCTTTCAAATATTAAGAATTCTGCGTTACTGCCTCTTATAATTAAATCTTTTATCATATCCTTATTGACTAGTTACATTATTAAACTCTACTTTTTATTTCTCTGCATTTATTGAACCTTCATCCTTTTTTACATAGTTTTCTAGATTTAATTCTTTCTTAAATTCTTCCTCTGTTGGCAAATATAATTTATACTTTGATGCAAATATTTGCTTATTATCTTCTGGCAAAGTATATTTTACAACTTGGTCACTTTTATCTGCGCAAAGTACAATTCCAATTGGTGGATTATCGCCTTCATTCATCATCTCTCTTGTATAATAATTTACATACATTTGCATCTGTCCTAGATCCTGATGTGTTAAATCTCCTAATTTCAAATCAATTATTACAAAACATTTTAATATGTAATTGTAAAACACTAAATCAATAAAAAAATGTCTGCCATCAAAAGTTATTTTTTGTTGTCTTGCTACAAAAGAAAAACCTCTTCCTAACTCCAATAAAAATCTTTGTAAATGGTCTATTATTGCTTGTTCTAAGTCTTTTTCATAAAAATTTGTTTTTCCTTCTAATCCCAAAAATTCTAATACATAAGGATCTCTTATAATATTTTTAGGTTCTACTTTTTCTGGTAATCCAATCTCATTTTTAACTGCTTCCTTGTCTTGACTTGCTAATAACCTTTCATAATAGAATGTTCCTATTTGTCTTTCTAATTGTCTTACACTCCATCCTGATTTAACACATTCTTTTGCATAAAAACTTCTTATTTTTTCATTTTCTACTCTCATTAATAATCTATAATGTGACCAACTTAAATCGTCACACAGTGTGTGGCGATTTGGAAAAGCACGATAAAATTGTCTCATATACTTTAAATTTGTAACTGTAAATCCTTTTCCAAACTCACTTGTTAACTGGTTTGATAAATATTCTAATAACTTTTTACCATATTCTGCTCTATCATTTTCTCCACAAGCTTTATGTATTTCTTGTCCTATCTCCCAGTATGCTTGTACCATTGCTGAATTCACTACTGTATATATTTTTGACTGTGCTGTTAATACACTATTTCTAATTATTCTATATGATTCTTCTGGTTGTATTGTTATTGGGTTATCATTCATAAAATCACATCCTCTCAAATTTAAAATTTTTTTGAATTTATTTCAATTTTAGTGTCGTCACACACTCCACATGCCCTGTAAAAGGAAACATATCAACTGGTGTAACTTCGCCAATTTCATATCTTTCACTCAAAATCTTCAAATCTCTTGCTAATGTAGCAGGATTACAACTTACATAAACAACCTTCTTAGGACTAACCTTCAAAATAGTATCAAGCGCAACCTTATCACAACCTTTTCTTGGCGGATCAATAAAAATCACATCAGCGTCAACTTTATTTTTTTCAATAAACTCAGGCAACGTCTTCTCAACATCGCCAACAAAAAACTCGGCATTTTCAATACCATTCTCTTTAGCATTTCTCTTTGCATCTTCAATTGCCTGTGATATAGTTTCAATTCCATACAATTTCTTTATTTTCTTTGAAGCACATATTCCTATTGTTCCAATTCCACAATATAAATCAAAAATTGTTTCATCTCCATTTAGCTTTGCTCCTTCAATTGCTGTTGCATACAATTTTTCAGTTTGAGTAGGATTAACTTGATAAAATGACATTGGAGAAATTTTAAATTTAAATCCCAATAATTCATCATAAATATATCCATCACCAAATAACACGATATTTTTATTTCCTAATATCACATTTGTGTCTTTAGAATTAACATTTTTAACGATTGTCTTAACCTCACTATACTTTCCAGAAATAAATTCAATCAAATCCATTTCTTTCTCAAGTTTTTCTTCATTTGTAACAATTGTAACCATAACCTCATTCGTTTTAACGCCAACTCTCAAAACTAAATGACGAACTTGTCCTCTTCTCTTATTTTCGTCATAAACAGGAATATTATTTTCAACAATAAAATTAAAAATATCATTCGCGATATCTTGTAAAAGTTCGTTTTGAATCATACATTTTTTAGTTTCAATAATTCTATGAGATCTTTGTGCAAAAACGCCCATAACTGGCTTGCCATCGCTATTTAATCCAACAGGATATTGCAATTTATTTCTATAAAAATATGGATTTTCCATTCCAATAACATCATTAACTTTAGTATCAATTCCTTGTTTTCTCAAAGTATTCTCAACAACATTTCTCTTTATCTCTAAAGTTTTTTCATACTTAATATGTCTCATTACACATCCGCCACATTTTGAATATATTTCACAGTCCGCTTCAGCTCTCACCTCTGATTTTTCTATAACCTCTTCCACTTTTCCAAATCCATGTGATGAAAGCACTTTTAAAATCTTTACTTTAACTTTTTCACCTTTAATAGCATTAGGAACAAAAACCGTAAAACCATCAATTTTAGCAATTCCTTCACCTGCTACACCATTATCTATAATTTCAGCTTCATAAATTTCATTCTTTTTAATCACGACACTCTACTCCATCTCTTATTTTTACGTCACTATTTTATCAAATTTTTTACAAAATCACAACTTGTTTTGCTCAAAGTATTCAATAAAAACAAACTCCTTAAAAGATTAATAATATTGTAACACTTTAAAATTTGCATCTTATTCGTGTGGGAAATTTACAAAGCAAATAAGAGAAAGACCTAACTCCTTCCCTTATTCAAAACATTCTATAAAATAATACAAATCAATCCGCCACTACCCTCATTTACAATTCTTTGTAATGTCTCCTGTATCTTCATTTGAGCTTCTTCAGGCATTCTAGCTAATTTATTTTGCAATCCCTCATTAACCAAATCATGCACACTCTTTCCAAAAATATTAGAATCCCATATTTTCTTTTTATCCTCTTCAAACTCTGAAAGCAAATAATTTACAAGTTCCTCAGACTGCTTCTCACTACCCACTATAGGCGAAATCTCAGTTTCAGTATTAATCCTTATCATATGTAAAGAAGGAGCTTTAGCTTTTAATTTAACACCAAATTTTGATCCCTGTCTTATAATTTCAGGCTCTTCCAAAATCAAATCATCAACAGTTGGATTAACAATTCCATATCCCTTTTCTCTCACTTCATGTAACGCATATTCAAGCTTATCATACTCTTTTTTAATTTTTGAAAATTCTGTAATCTTTGCAAACAATTTACCTTCATCTGTAATTTCTTCACCAGTAATTTCAGTAAGAACCTTATAAAACAATTCATCTTTAAGACTAATACTTAACTCAACATTTCCAGTTCCTAAATCTATTTTTGTAATCTCTGTTCTGGTAATTACCTGCGTAGATTGTAATTTAGCTACATCATCACTAACTTCTTTTAATTTTTTAGTATTAGTAAAACAATCCTTAATTTCACTAAATAGCTCTGTTTTAATTTCATTTGTATCTTGCAATCCCTCAATCCATCTTGGAAACTTAATATTTATTTGCTCAATTGGAAACTCAAACAATATTTTAGAAAAAATATCATTTATATTTTCTAAAGATAACTCTGTGCAATTTAAAGGAACAACCGCTGTATTATACTTATCTTCGAGCTCACAAGCAAGACGTTTATTTTCTTCACTAAATGGATCTTCTGCATTTAAAACAATAACAAAAGGCTTTTGCTTTGCAGTTAACTCTCTTGCAACTCTTTCTTCCGGTTCAACATAATCTTCTCTTGGAATTCCAGTAATAGAACCATCCGTTGTAACTAAAATAGCAATGCTCGAATGTTCTTCAATAACTTTCTTTGTACCAATCTCAGCAGCTCTCTCAAAAGGAATTTCTTCTGCAGACCATGGTGTTTTAACCATTCTCGGCATATCATCTTCCAAATAACCAATTGCATTATTAACTAAATAACCAACACAATCCACCATTCTTGTTTTCAATTTCAAATTATCTGCAATTGTAATTTCAACCGCTTCATTAGGAATAAACTTTGGTTCTGTTGTCATAATAGTCTTACCAGCAGCACTTTGTGGCAATTCATCAATTGCACGCTCCCTTTTATACTCATTATCAATGTTAGGCAACACTAATAACTCCATAAATTTTTTAATAAATGTTGATTTTCCAGTTCTTACAGGACCAACAACGCCAACATAAATATCGCCATCTGTTCTTTCAGCAATATCCTTATATATATCCAAATTTTCCATAACACCCTCCTAAATTCCATTGGACTACTACTTTTAATTAATGTATATTTAGATTTTTATAATTTATTCCAAAAACTTTTTAAACATTTTTATTCTCTCAAACTTCTTTAATTTAACAACAAATATTTTTCATTCGTCTCAAAATTCGTTAAAATCAAATGCTTAAATACCAAGTGTATTATTTCCATAAATTTGCTAATACTATAAATAATTACCTTTAATAATACACATGAAGGAGAACAAATATGTCAAAAAATAAATTTTTAAATGAATTATTTTCATTTGATCCATCAACACATTATGCATACAATTTATCCGAAACACAAATCTCTAATAATGAGCAAGAACATAAAATAACTCAAAAAGTATCAAAATATTTGCAAGAAAATTTGACCTATCTAACAGTAAAATATAATGCTTTAATAAACAGTGATATACTAATCAGAAAATTCACGTTAAACGGCAAAGGAAAACAATATAACGCAGCTCTAATATATATAGACGGAATGGTAGACTCAGACATGGTAAATCATTACGTTTTAAATCCACTTATGCACAAAAATCAAACAAATACAGAAAAATCAACGGAAACATTAATCATAAATAAAAACACAGACTTAAACTTTCATACAACCCAAACACCAGAACTACAAAATATAATATACAACTCCCTAATAAGCCAAAATTCAATAAAAACTGAAAATGAATTTTCAAATATAATCCCTGAAATTAATGCCGGATTTACATGCCTTTTAGTAGACACATTAGACCAAGCCTTTTGCGTTGAAGCTAAAGGCTACAAAACAAGAAGCATAACCAAACCTGAAAACGAAGTAGTAGTGCGTGGTTCACAAGAAGCATTCGTTGAAAATATCCGTACAAACACATCAATGATTCGTAGAATTATAAACAACGAAAATCTAGTAATCGAGCAACTCTCACTCGGAAAAGTAACCAAAACAGCTGTCTCATTCTGCTACATGAAGAACATCGCAAACGAAGACTTAGTAAACGAAGTTCGTTTCAGACTTTGTAATATAGACATAGATTCAATTATAAATTCAGGTACCGTAGAACAATTAATTCAAGACAGCTCCAGCATCCTCTTCCCTCAGACATTTGCCACAGAACGATGTGACAGAGCATGTAATAATATCTTAGAAGGAAGAGTTGTAATTTTAGTAAACGGAAACCCTTATGCCTTAATAGTTCCAGCAATATTAATAGACTTCATTACATCACCAGAAGACATCAACTTAAGACATCAATACGGGAATTTAATACGTGTCATCCGTTCCATAGCCTTCTTCGTAGCAATGTTTATGCCAGCATTATATGTAGCAGTAACAAATTTTCATCAAGAACTTCTCCCAACTGACTTAGTTTTTGCAATATCAGCAATGAGGCGTTCAATTCCATTTCCGGTAATAGTCGAGCTTTTAATAATGGAAATCTCATTCGAATTAATAAGAGAAGCTAGCTTAAGAGTTCCAGCGCCAATAGGCTCAACCATAGGAATTATCGGTGGTTTAATCCTAGGTGAAGCAGCCGTATCAGCTAATTTAGTAACTCCCCTATTAATTATAATAGTTGCCGTCACAGGTATTTGCTCATATGCAATTCCTGATTTTTCATTAAACTTTACAATCAGAACATTTCGATTTATGTATATAATTTTAGGATATATTGCAGGTTTTTTAGGAATTAGTTTTGGAATGTTCATACAACTAATTCTATTATCAAATTTACAATCATTTGGTGTGTCATATTTCTCACCATATCTGCCACCCACAAACAAAAACACAGACTCATCATTCTTTATAAAACCTATTTGGAAAAAAGAAAACAGAAGCTCATTCTTAAATACAAAACGTCCTATTCAAGAAGATAAAGTAAGTATGAAATGGAAATACTAAGGAGGAAATTTTATGAATCTAAAAATAGGAAAACTTGAAGCCATATTTCTAGTTTTAATAGTAATGATAAATAAAATACTTTTAAACATTCCTAAAGAAATTATCAAGCAATCAAAAACTGGAAGCCCAGCCAACATCATATTTACGACTATTCTAACATTAATAATAACACTTATAATTTGCAAACTATTTCAAAAATTTCCTAACGAAGATATAATTGACATATCACAATATGTTGGCAAAAAACCTCTTCAAATAATTTTAGGAACACTTTTATTAATATTATTCACAATAATAATAACATCCGTAATTTATGAATTTACAACACTCTTACAAATTATCTACTTTCCAAACACACCTCTCCCTCTTATACTATTAATTTTCCTTGGATGTATGGGAGTCGCAAATAAAACAGGCTTCAAATCAATTATAAAAGCAAACAGCGTAATAATTCCAATAATATTGCTAAGTCTAATTGTTATCTTTGCAGGGATACTAAAGAACTTAAATTTTAACAGATTATACCCTATACTAGGTCAAAACGTAAAAACAACATTTTTAGAAGGAAGTCAAAATATATTTGCATATGGAGGTCTTCTATATTTATTTTTTATAGTACCATTTTTAAAAAATAAAAATGACTTTAAAAAAGTAGCATTAATTTCAATGTTAGTTTCAGGCCTTTTCCTACTTTTTACCGTAATAATCCTACTCTCAACATTTCCTTTTATTATAAATAGTGAAGAAATAATGTCTATGTATTTATTAACTCGTTGTATCGAACTTGGAAAATTTCTGCAAAGAACAGACGCAATTTTCATATTCCTTTGGATAATTTCAGCATTCTCATATTTAAGCATTTCTTTAATGTTCATGAGTAACATATTTGGGAAGCTAACAGAATGTAAAGAATCTAGAAATTTCTCATACTCCTTCTTAGGAATATTCTTTGCAATAATTACCCTACTTCAAAATCAAACATTTTTTAAACTACTCTCTACAACTGTTTACAAATACTCAATATTAAGCATTTTACTATTATGTTTTATTATTTTAATCATTGGAAATATAAAAAGAAAGGAAATCTAGCATATGAAGAAAAAAATACTCATATTTGCACTTATTTTAGTTGTTTGCATAACATTTTCAAGTTCATATGATGTAAGAGGAACAGAAGAATTATCATATGTAATTGCAATTGGAATTGACAAATCAGATTCTGAAAATGAACCACTATCCCTAACCGTACAAATTGCCAAATCCGATTCATCAGAATCTGGTGGTACTAAAATAAAAACTGATATAAAAACAGTAAAATGTAATTCTTTTAATATCGGAATAGCCATGCTAAATCTTGAAAATGTAAATCAAATAAACCTATCTCATTGCACAGCATTAGTAATATCCGAAGAAGTTGCAAGAGAAGGATTAGGAAACATTATAAACACAACTTCGAACAATATAGAAATCAGACCAACCTGCAACATTTTAGTCTGCCAAGACAAAGCCAAAAGCTTTTTAGAAACAGCTTCAAAAGTTGAAGATATCTCTTCAAAATTTTACACATCATTTATAGAATCAATAAAAATAACATCATACACCACACCATGTACTTTATCACATTTTTACTCATCAACGCATCATGATATCTCTTCTCCTTTGGCATTATATTGTTTTGAAAAAGATGATAACATCGAAACACTTGGCTTAGCTATTTTTGACAAATATAAAATGATTGGTAGAACTTCTGGAGTAGAAACAGTTTGTTATAATCTACTAACAAATAATTTTGAAGAATCAACTATTGAAGTATATAACTATCAAAACCCAGACATACCTTTAAGTATTAATCTAAGTTCACCACAAAAAACAAAAATTAAAGTAAAACTCGAAGATGGCAAACCTAAAATTACATGCAATATAAGTGTAAACTCTAAAATTCTATCTGCAAATGAAAACTATGATTTCTCATCAGAAGAAGCTAGGCAAAAAATTGAAGCAGAAATTAATAAATTCTTAGAAGACTCTTGTACAGCCTTTCTATGCAAAACAGCTCAAGAATACGGAGTCGACGTTATTGGATTTGAAGGTTATTTCAATAAAAACTTCTTAACACAAAATCAGATAGATAAATACAATTGGAAAGAACTCTACAAAAACGCAACATTTGAAATAACATCAACTAACCACTTATTATCTGGATTCTTGTTTTCTAAAACTTAATCGATAGGAGATTTTTAAATGAAACTTGTAATAATTCTATTTGCAATTTATGCATTTCTTGAATCATCATCATATGCTATATATGAGTACCCAAAAAATAAAATCCGGAGCCGTAAGTATTATTATACTTGCAAGCTTCGGACTTGTACTCCCTATATTCAGTATATTATTATAAATCGAATGCTTCTGGTAATAATTGATCAAGAGTATAACAATCAGTTTTACCTTCATAATATGTATATATTTTAAAATCCTTGTCAACAAATTGAGACATAAATTGTCTGCAGTAACCACAAGGTAAACACTTATCTAAATGTTGTGCTCTTGTACTACCTCCAACAACAATTATGTAATCAAAATCTAAATCACCTTCTGATATAGCCTTAGAAAAAGCTACACGTTCAGCACAAATAGATTGGATTCCTTGATTATTAATATTACATCCTGTGTATTCCTTGCCACTTTTCATCTTTAGAAGTGCTCCTACCTTGAAACTCTTGCAATATGCTCTTTCACGAGCTTCTAAGGCTTTTTTTATTTCTTCTTCCATAAACATCCTCCTCTATTTTTCATACTCTTTCAACAAATCTATAATAATCTTTGTTTTTGCCTCCCAAGTATTTTTTAGAGCCTCCTTCTTTTCTATCTCTCTATAGATATTATACTCTTCTTTTCTATTTTTTTCCATAGAAATTGCATTTTCAATTAAATTTACAAATTCATTTTTATCTTTAGCAATCATAACAGATTCATATTTTCTACATTCTCTCATATCAGTTGTGACAATAGGCTTTCCAAGAGCCATGTATTCGAATAATTTTAAAGGCGATGTTGCTTGAGTAATATCATTTATTAAAAACGGAATTGTGCACACATCAAATTTACTAGCATATGTTGGTAACAAAGTATAGTCCTTTGGACCTAAAAAATATATATTTTTATATTCAGACAATTGAGCTGCATCAAAACTTCCATCATATTTAATTCCTATAAGTACAATATTATAATCTGGTTTGGCAGTAGCTAAGAATTTTATCATATCATAATCAAACCAACTGGCCATCGCACCATAATACCCAATTATTGGTTTTTCTTGACTTACTACATTTGAAAATACTTTATCTTGCTTTATTAATTCATCATCAATTTCATTAATAAAGTGATTATAATCAACACCATTATTAGAAAATGCTAATTTTTCATTTCCCCTTTTCTTTAATACATCTTGTTCTAATTCATCAGCAGTTACAACAACAAAAATATCTTCTTTATTTTCTAACATAAATTCATATTTTTCCTTCATATTAACCGGAATCTCTTTTGTTCCAATTAAAACAGGACTCAAATCGTCAATATATTCATATATAATTTTGTAACCATTATTAATATAATCTTTTAACACCGATACGCTTAAAGTACAATCTGTAGAATAAAATTGAACATATTTAGGTTTATCAATTTTATTAATTTCTTTTAATAATAATTTTCTCATAGCACGGTTATTAAAATTCACTAAATATAAATTATCATTAATTTTTTTATACGTTCCAACCTTATCTGTAACTGTCGTTATTTCATAAAAAACTAACGATTTATTAAATGATAAATTTCTAGCTATATGTTGTGGTCTTTGAAATAATGGTACATTCCACCCAAATGAACTTCTCCAAATAATTATTCTATCATAATCCTTATTTAAAATTTCATCAATATTCTTTTTAATATTAACTTGATTCATAAAAACATAAATATAACTAAACAAATTAATTTTTGAAATATAGTGTGCTTTTACATATAAAAATATTTTTTTTAGAGCATTTCTCAATCCATCTTTTTTTATTACGGTAATAACTTTATTAACTCTATACCCAATTGCGTTTCTAACCTTTTCCAAAATTCTTCTCCTATTTTAAAGTTTTTGCTAATTCTTTTGCTTGAATCATACAATCCTCCATTGAACAATACGTCCAAGCGCCATATCTTCCAATAGTATATACTCCTTCATTTTTCCACTCTTTTTGCAATTTTCTAATTTTATTATCCGTTTTTTCATTAATATGAACATACGCAGGATTCATAACTATTGAAACATATTCCTCTAATTTTGTATCATTATCAATTATGCCGTTTTTCAATAAATTTTCTAATGTCATTTTCAATTGTTCATCAATATCTATTTTCTCATCTTTATCAAAACCAATTTCAATATACATACTTAATTTATTTGAATCAAGTATATTATCATAAAAACCTATACGATAATAATTAACATTTTTATCTGGAATATACATCCAATGTTCATTTATATATTTAGATTTTTTATTAAATCCTAAATTAAAAACAAGCACCTTATTATAAGATAATTTATTTTGTAATTCTTTTATTTTTTCATCATTTATTAAACTCATAAAAATATTCAAAGGAGCTGTATTAATTAAATACTCATATTTGTATTCCTGTCCGTCTTGAGTTTTAGCAATCTTATTATTCAAATCTATTGATACAATATGTGTATTTAATTTTATTTTACTCTTATCCAATTTATTATATAAAATATTTATAAAAGAACCAGCACCATTTCTAGGATATAAAAATTTATTATTATATGATACTTCATCTTTATTTTTTTTCATATTATCAATAATTTGTTTTTTATCCGCATAAGGAAAAAATCTTCCCATAGCATCTTTATCAAGTTTATGTAAATCACATGCATACAATTTTTCATTATATGGTTTCAAAAATTTTTCAACAATTGACTTTCCAAAT
This sequence comes from uncultured Clostridia bacterium, assembly GCA_934149275.1. Taxonomy (GTDB): domain Bacteria; phylum Bacillota; class Clostridia; order TANB77; family CAG-508; genus UMGS1994. Next base: position 138,357 of record CAKPEG010000001.1, read on the forward strand.
TTTCCATATAACATATCTAAAAAATTATCATAATCATCTTTTTCTTCTTTGTTAAATAAATCATATAAACAATCAATAAATTCTTGTTTTTCCAGCTGATGTATATTAGTCTGAAAAGGATAATCCACCAATTGATTTTTATATAGTATTTTTGTACACTTATCTTTTCTTATAATATCTTCTGAATTTACCTCATCCAAAAAAATCTTTTTAAACTCATCTGTTTTAAAGTGAAAAAAATGTCCAGCATAATCCCAAATAAAATCACCTTTTCTAATTGTTCTACAATACCCACCTACTTCAGATTCCTTTTCTAAAATCATATAATCATTTTTTATATAATTAGCAAACGTTAATCCTGAAATACCTGCTCCTATAATTAAATATTTAATATTTTCCATATTTCACCTCATATTATTTTAATATTCTATCTATTGTATTATCAAAAGATTTTGCAACATATTCAGAATTAAAATTATTTCTATATTCTTCATTAATTTCACTTTTATAATTTTGATAAATCATTAACCATAAATAATTTTTAATTTCTTGAACACTATATGTAACCATTAATGAATTCATATTTTGTAAAATATCTGCACTAATGCCATTTTGCATTGTTATCGCAAAAATTTGACTATTACTTCCAATATAATCTGCTAATTTGGCTGCAAAAAATATATTAGTATCTAACACAGATGTAAGATTAGCATCAAAATGAATTAACCAATCAGATTCTTGCATTATTTTCAAACTTTCTAAATAAGATACAGACTTCTTAACTTTTACAATATCAGTAAGTTCATTATCAATTATATATACCTTATCCTTTGAATCCATATTTCCATAAAAACGAACTTCAATTTTTTCGTTTAAATTACTATCTTCTTTCAATAATTCTGATAAAGCCTTAAATAATAATCTTGGACTCCTTAAATCATCTAAATGTCCTACATATGTCATAATAAGTTTTCTGTGTTCTTTCTTTTGGTTTAAAGGATATAAATCTTCGGCAAAAGAATGATTAATAATCATCGATTCTCCTTTATATTTTTTTCTATCCTTACCTAACATAAAATCTCTCTGATAACAACTATTAAAAATATAATAATCAGCAGCATTTAAAATCTTTTTTTGCAATACCTCTTCATTATGAAAACTTCTATAATGAAATTTTTTATATCTAATTTTAAATAAAATATTCTTATAAATTCTTCTTGGAGATATAACATTTCTTAATTTTAGTCTATAATAATTTCTCAATGCAAATGGATTATATGCTCCTTCACGTATTTTTAATTCTGTATACGGATTATCTGCTATTGGGTCGCCAAATGAAGCTATCCATTTAACTTTCGGATTTATTTTTTTTATTTTTAATCCAATCTTATGTGATTCAGGTGGCATAGATCTAGTCATAACAATATCATATTTATTAATATTTTTCTTATAATACTCTACAGCATCATTTTCCCAATCTTTTAAATTATCCGCATTTGATAATATAGATTTTACGTTTTCCGCTTCTGGCAAATAATCTTTATTTCCATATGACCATAAATCAACTTTTTTTTGTGTAAAAACATCATATTCATATTTTGATTTTCGTAACAATTTATACGTAACCAATCCTTCTGAAGAATTTACTGGTGGGAAAAACCAGCTAATTACTAAAATTCTTTTCATTTTTTCTTATCCTCTCAATACCTTACTTATAAAATTAATCCATTTACTAAAAAAATTAGGATATAAACGTGTAAATATAAATTTTGTTTTTCTATTATATCTTACCTGTCCAATATTAGCTAATTTTTTATATAGTTCCTGATCTAAATTTAATAAATACCTATCAAAGTTTTTTATGTCTTCATAAATTTGTTTACTTCCGCTTTTTACAATATACACAATAAATATAATAATGTGTTGTTATCATATAATACAAAATTAAAGATATATATTCTCTCTTATTTTCAGAAAACATTTCTTTTCTATCAGCATAATATTCTAATAAAAATTTCAAAACCTTTTCATGATTAGCTCTATTTTTTACAAAATTAGATAAATTCATACTCTGATCTGGTCGACCTATAAAATATCTGTAAATATCCATATTCCAAAACTTAAATGTTTTTAGCTCACTCACTGGCATAATATTATATTGCATATCAACATAGAAAGTTTTTTCAAATAATTTAACTTTTGCTTTTCTTAAACATTCTGTTTTGTATGTAGATGTAGCCATAACAAAATATTCTCCATTTAATTTAGCCAAATCAAATTTATCAAAATCGTAAATAACATCATTCTCTAAATCTTTATACTCTAGATAAATTGATTCTCCACTATAGGCCATTTCTTTTCGATAATTAGTAACTACTAAATCCACATCTTCATTCTTCAGACCATTAACAAACATCCCAAACTCAGATGAATTAAACCAATCATCACTGTCTAATACTCTAAAATATTTTCCAGTTGCTTTGACTAACCCTGCGTTTACAGCAGAACCATGACCTCCATTTTCTTTATCAACAACAACTACTGTATTGGGATACTTTTTCTCATATTCTCGCATTATTTTCAAAGAATTATCTTTGCTTCCATCATTCACTAATATTACTTCAATATCTTCAATAACTTCATTTAACAATACTGAATCTAAACATCTACGTATATACTTTTCTGTGTTATATACAGGAACCACAATACTTAATACTTTCATATTATCTCCTAACCAATTTGACTTTTATAATATGCATCACATACTTCTTTAGCTTGTCCAATTTGTTTAACATTTCCATGGTCAAGCCATACTACTCGATCACATAAATTTTTAATTTGATCAATTGAATGTGATACAAATAAAACTGTCGTACCTCCTCCTATCATTGTTCTCATCTTCTTTTCACTCTTTTGTTGGAATGCAATGTCACCAACAGAAAGAATTTCATCAACAATTAATATTTCTGGATCAACAATTGTTGCTATAGAAAAAGCTAATCTTGCAACCATACCAGAAGAAAAATTTCTAACAGGTACATCTAAAAAATCACGTAATTCTGAAAAATCTACAATTTCATCAAACTTTTCATCTATAAAACTTTTGGTATAACCTAAAACAGCACCATTTAAATAAATATTTTCTCTTGCTGTTAAATCCATATCAAATCCAGCACCTAACTCTATCATTGGACAAATATTTCCATATATCTCTATATTTCCTTTAGTAGGCTTCATGACACCTGCAATCAATTTTAACAACGTTGACTTTCCAGCACCATTAGTTCCAATAAATCCAACAACTTCACCCTTTTTCACTTCAAAACTCACATCATTTAAAGCCCAAAATTCATTTTTTTTCTTTTTCTTTCTTTTAAGAAGATCAATAAAAAACTGTTTTAAAGAAAAATTTTTTTCTATTCCAAGATTAAATTTCATTGAAACATTATTTACCTTAATCATTTCAGCTCCTCCTATACATAATAAATAAATTTGTCTTGATTTTTTCTAAACACAAAGACACCAATAATCAAAACAGCCAAAGATGACAATGCACAAATTCCAAAAGTAAACGCGCTTGGCATTTCATTATACAAAATAACTCTTCTTATAAAATTAATATAATGATACATTGGATTCAACTTAAAGAAAAACTGTAATTCTGGTGAAATCATAGAAATATCATACATAATAGGTGTTAAATATGTCCAAAGAGTAATTACTATTCCATAAATATAAAACATATCACGTAGAAAAACCGCTATAGTCGAAAGAATCAATCCCATTCCAAAAGTGAATATAAATAAACATACATACGCATAAGGTAGTACTAGATGATATATATTTAATCCCGTTCCAGTAGCTAAAATAACAATATACAAAGGTATTAATGTTAGTAGAAAATTTATTCCAACAAATAAGCATTTAGAAAGAGGAAAAATATATTTAGGAATATATATTTTATTTATTAATGGGAAATTTGCTACAACCGAACTCATTGCTAAATTTGAGGCTTCACTATAATAATTAAACATTATTAATCCACTCAATACATATACCAAATAATTAACTCCAGGAGTACTAAATTTAAAAACATTTGAAAAAACTAAAGCCATAACTGCCATATTTAATACTGGATATAATAAACTCCAAACAATTCCTAAAACAGATCTTTTATACTTAACTTTAAAATCTCTACTTATTAATTGTTGTAATAAAAATGAATATTTTTTAAAATTAATAACTATATTTTTTATTGACATTAATTTTATCCCTCCTAACCGCTTTGTAATTATATAGTATATTAATATATTTTTCAACACAAAAAAAAAAGAATAAGAATTTTTTATTTCTCATTCTTTCTTTTTTTGTAATAACCTCACATTCATTATTGTAATCCATATTTTTTCTTAAATCTATCAGCTCTACCACCAGTAGTTTCTCTCTTTAAGTTTCCAGTCCAGTATGGATGACATTTTGAACATATATCAACTTTCATATCTTTTTTTGTTGAATTTGTTTCCATTACGTTTCCACAAGCACATGTAATTGTTGTAGCTTCATAATTTGGATGTATTCCTTCTCTCATGTAATTCACCTCTTCCTTACTTTTCTTAACAATATCTTTTATATATTAGCACAACTCTATTTTTTTTTCAATAGTTTTACTTATTTTTTGTTGTGTTTTTACCTTTTTGATTGTTAGTATCATCACCCTTTACTTGAGTAACAACATTTTCAACTTTATTTGAAACAGTACCTTTTACATTATCGCTAAAAGAAACCCTTTTAACTAATTTTGATGTTATGTTGAATAAACAAGCAACGATTAATATAAAAAGACCTATTTTTCTCCACCATTTAGCTAACATATTAGTACTCCTTTCATTAAAGTTACACTATATATTATAATTGGAAAAACTCCATTTGTCAATTATAATTGCTTATTTTCTGAATAAATAAAACCATTTTTTCAAAATTCTCTTTCCCATTGTAAAAATATTTAATTTTCCGACTTCATTTTCTGCAACTAAATCCACGCTAGCTACTGCCTCACCATCTACCTTAAACTCAACCCTTCCAAGCACTTGACCTGCCTCAATAGGCGCAGAAATATTATCATTTATTATAATCTCCTGTTCAACATTACCTTCACTTTTTTTGTTCATAATTTTTCCAGACGTATCTGCATATTTCACAGAAACCTCTGAAACAACACCTTTATTAATTGGTACATTCATTACCTCAACATCTTTTTCAGCAAACTTTTTATATTTAAAAGTACTAAATCCATAATCCAGTAATTTTCTTGCACAACTAAACCTCTCCTTAGTAGAAGGCGCTCTCATAATAACAGCAATCAAAGATAAATCATCTCTTGTAGCACTTGCAGATAAATTAAATAAAGCCAATGATGTTGAACCTGTTTTTAATCCAGTTGCTCCTTGATAATTTCTAATCAACTTATTAGTATTAACAAGCTCAGACTTTCCATCCCTAAGCGAATCCATCCATATTGTTGTATATTTCGTAATACTAGGATGATTTCTCAAAAGTTCTCTAGACATTACTGCAATATCATAACTTGAAGTTTCATGTCCATCCTCATCAATTCCATGACAATTCTTAAATGTAGTATCATTCATTCCAAGCTCTTTAGCTCTTTCATTCATTCGATTTACAAACATCTCTTCACTACCAGCAATATGCTCAGCCATAGCAACGGTACAATCATTAGCAGAAACAACGCAAATTGCCTTTAACATCTCATCAACAGTCAACTCTTCTCTTGTATCAAGCCAAATTTGAGAACCACCCATTGAAGAAGCTTTTTCACTACATGAAATCTTATCAGAATATGACAATCTTCCTGAATCAATTTCTTCCATTATTAATAAAATCGTCATAACTTTAGTAACACTAGCTGGGCGCAATTTCTCATGAGCATTATGTTCATACAAAACTTCACCAGTATCCTGCGAAATCAATATAGCAGATTCACAAGATAAATCTAAGAAATTTTCTCCAACCTCTCCGGAAGTCTCCACAATTGAGTCTTCCGCCCATGTTGGAATTGTTAAATAAGTCGCATGACATACCTCTGTTATACATAAAAAGCATATACATAAAAAAGCGCAATATATTTTTCTTTTCATATATCTATCTCCTCTATCTTTTTTTTAATGTATATGCGAAAAAAAAATTAACTAGAACACATGCATGGTTATTTACTTTTTGATTATATAAAAAAGATGAAAATTAGCATACTTTTAAATATATGCCTCTCTTCATCTCTTTTACTATTATGGTAAATAATTCATTGGATTTACTCTATTGTTATACCCACCTGGAGCAACTCTAACCTCAAAATGCAAATGAGGACCTGACGAATTTCCCGTACTTCCTACTCTCATAATCTGTTGTCCCTGTTCAACTTTTTGACCTTGAGATACACAAATTGAACCAGCTTGTCCATGTGCATATAATGTATACGTTCCATCATGGTGATTTATTATCACATAATTTCCATAACTATAATTTAAAGCTTGTGTCAATGTAACTGTACCTGATTTTACTGCATAAACTGGTTGACCATTTATCCCGTGTGAACCAAAATCAACCGCACCGTGGTATGCATTACTTGGTGGTCCATAATACAAACCTGTTGTTATTGTAGAATAGGCTGTAGGAACTGGACAAATATATCCTCCTGGATTTGTTGTAGGTTCTTTTCCATTACTAGCATTATTATTTGTTTTTTCTGCATCTCTAATAGCATTCATAATCTTTTTATCTTCTTCTCTCATCAAATCAATATTTTGCTGAATGCTTTTTTCTTCAGAAGATAATTGATCTAATTTTTGATTTTTTTGTTCTTTAGTATTATTCAATTCTTGTTTCTTTAATTCTTGCTTTTCTTTTATTTCTTCTACCTCCTGTTTATTTTGTTCTAATACCAGCTTAGAGTTTTTAATCTGTTCTTTGGTATTTTTTACTTTTTCAATCAAAGCAATATCATTTTCTGTCATCTTTTCCAACATAAAATAATTAGATAAAAACGAAGTTAAACTATCTGAATTTAAAAGAACATCTAAATATTTCGTCTCACCAGTCTTGTATGAAGCCACTAATCTTTTCTTCAATAACTCTTCTTTTTCAGTTAATTCTCTCTCTGTTTTTTCTAACTCTTTTTCCGTACTTTTTATATTTTCGTTAACATTCTGAAGATCCAAATTTAAATTATATATTTCTCCCTCACAACTCGAAATCTGTGAATTTAAATTATCCAATTCTTTTTCTATTGAAGACATTTGACTTTTTATATTTTTTTGTTCATTCTCAGCTTTTTCAATTTCTTCTCTATTTTCTTGTTGTTGCTTTTTTAATTGATCTGACGTATTCGCAAGCACTTTATAAACATTACATGAACATATTATTATAATCATACTAATTATTACTATACAAAATTTTCTTCTTATGTTTTTCATAAACTCCTCCTATTCTATATATATTATTAGATATTTAAACTTAAAAAAAAGTTTCACATTTTATAAAAAAACTAGAGCAACTTAAACAAATTGCTCTAGTCCAACAGTAGGGTACTTTCTTAATTTACTTTTTTACTAGTGTATGTATCATCATTCATATACTCTAAATAAAAACATTTATGCTTCACTTATTTATTTACCATAATAAAAGGGATATATGATTCATCATCCTTATGTTCTTTCCAAAAGTATAAAATTTGTGATTTTCCTTCAACTTTAACCAATTCCGCATAACTCACCAAGGTTTTATATGAACCTTCTTCATTTCTTCTAATAACATAATATACACCATTTTTAAAAAGCACATCATAAATCGTTTTCATTTCTATCATTTCATTATTTTGATAATCTGATACTCTTATATACAACTGTTTACCGTTTGTAGATTCTGATAAGAATTTATCTAAAATATCAATGTTTCCAGATTTAACTTCATTATTTCCAATCACTAAATAAGTATTAGAATTTCTTGTGCTATCATCCAAATTCATTAAATTTTCTAATTCAGAATAATCATACTGTATCTTTATACTATCTCTTAATTTTTCTTTATTTATAATTGCAAATAATACATTGCTTTCATCATCATAATTAGGATTATCATTTTGATTTAATATTATATACGTCGTTTCACTATCACAATTTACTTTTTCAACCTTCAAATCTTTTTCATGTAACTGTCTTTCGCTCATCCATGTCATAATAAAAAGTGCATTCTCTTTAAAATCATCTTCCGTCATATTAGGTAAATCACTTACTCGATTTTTGTATTCCATATATTTTTCATAATTTGTTATCACTTTATAAAAAGAATCATTTTCATCATCTCTTATCATATCAGCCATTCGAAAATCTGTAGTAACATTCGTTATTCCACTTTCATCATCAAACAGACCTCTAGTTTCAATATTATTTTGATATATTAAATCTTCATTTAAGTTATTATATAAAGATACACCTGCAAAACAAATACCAGTTAATCCTAATATCATACTAATTATGCTTACAACCATTCTATAAATCCTATTTTTAATATCAATTGTTTTCAATTTATTTTTATTTTTTAAAGTCTCTCTAATCATATACTTATACGTATTTGGAAGGTCAATATCTTGTAACAATGAATTTTTTATACTACTGTCTATTTCTTTCATAATCGGCTCCTCCTTTAAAAGTATTTTTTAATTTTCTTCTTGCTCTATTCATTCTAGTTTTTACTGTACTCTCCGGTATTTTTAATATTTTTCCTATTTGTTTAGTTGTAAAACCGCACAAGTAATATAATATTATAACTATTCTTTCTTTATATTTTAGCTCTTTTATTAATATATAAAAATCTAAGTTCTCTATTCCCTCATCATTCTGTATATACTTGCATTCTTCAACAAATTTCTCATTATATTGCACCTTCTTTTCTAATAAAGTTTTTTTATAAATTTTATTACAATTATTAATGAGAATTCGAACCACCCAAGTTTTAAAATATTGTGGTTGTTTTACTTTTGGGATATTTCTATATACTTGTATAATTGTTTCTTGCACAGCATCTTCTATATCTTCTTCATAGTTCAAACGCATTCTAGCAATTTTATATAAATCTTTTTCTATGCTAATAATTAATTTATCAAATGCTAATTCATTTCCATTTATAGCTTCTAAAATTAGATTTTCCATTTTACTCCTTTTCTGAATTAATTTTGTTTAATATCGCCTCAATTATTAATTTTGTACCTGGTTTCGAAATCACTTGAAATTTCAAATACTTTAATAGTTTTATTTCTTCACATTCATAAAACATCATATCTGTAGCTCTAGTAATATTACATTTTATATTATTACAAGTCTTACTATACTTTTTAGCAACAATAGGATATATCTTTCTAGTTAAATTTCCATCAAAAAATTCTCCTTCTTTATACGCATAATAAATACTATCTATCAAATATTTGGTACCACAATATGATAAATTATATCCCAAGTATTGTAACTCTTTCCTAATAACGTCTTTAACATTTTCATCTATATTTCTTATTAAGTTCATAAAAAAACTTATTACATCTTTCTTATCAACATATAAGCAGTGCTTTATATTTGTTGACACATCTACAGTTTTATCATATATTATCACTACGTATTTCATATAATTTCTAATTCTCAAAAATTCATTTCTTAATAATTTCTTAAATATTTTATAGTCTATTATTAAAATAGCATTATTACTTAAATTTTCTATTAATTCTTTTTTATTGTCAATTATTTTAGCTATACGAATCTCAGGACTCAAATTACTAACTTTATTTAATAATCTAACACTATCATCAATTTTTTCTTCAACTAGTAATATATCTAACATAAAATTCTCCCTTTATTATTAGAGGCAATCTAGATTATAAATAGTTTCATTTTTTTATTTTATTTTTATATAATAATATTCAAAAAAACTTTCCTATAACATAAAAAAAGATACCGGTATTACCCGGTATCTTTTTGCCCCGTTATATTAACTAGTTACATTTAAAAAGTTAACTCTCTAAGTATCTTCTTGCAATATCTCTTAAAGGAACACACGGCATGCTCTTTTTGCAAGATATAACATTTGTATCTCCAAGAATGTAACGGCTCGGATAATTCAAGCCCAAATCCTCTTCCAGCCTCGAACGCTTTTCAGAATCGTCACACATCCGATACATGTAAATGACACATTCCTCGTCAAAAGCTTTTATCCTATCAGGAATCTCCTTTCCAGTTAAAACTACCTTCTTTTTCTTATTCTCGTTCCAAAAGCAAACCTTAACGTCATCAGCACCTACCATCTTCACATTTTTGTAAAGTGATTCAAGTGCCGTCCACAAGTTTTCAATGCTACGCAAATCGTCCACATCAAACTTTTTAAGCTCAATAAGCTCAAACGGCTTCTGGAGAAATAACGGCTCAGCTTTAATTGTTCCTGCAGGCTCTCCAAGATACTTGTTAACAATCTCTCGTAAAGTCCGGCACTCTTTCAAATAATCATCTCCAAGAATATTGGAAATTGAAGTGCTTAATCCAAGCATATCCTGAATATGCAACAAATGTATGCTATCTGTTCTAATGCCATACATGAACATAACAATAAGTCCACAAAAAGCTCTTAACTTCTCTGAAAGATCTCTTCCAAAAAGTTTATATGGCTGTGAACCATTATTATAGTACCAAGCAGTTACATTATCAAGTCCAACGGTTACAATACCTTTAAATAAATTTTCTGTCTGTGACCAAAGGCTTAACAAATCTACACTTTTGCTACTATGTTCAACAAAGTTAAAGAGCTGTTGAATATAAACACTTTCATAAGCCTCCTTATCAAATTCAATGCCCGCATATTTCTCCATAGCATCTACTAAAGGTTTATCCGATAAGCACAATGATGCTCCAATTCTTGCTCCTAATACAGCTTCAAAAGAAACATCACCATAATGCTTTTGTAATCTTGCTTTGCTTACAGCAGAATCACTCATTTGAAACAAATTCATAACTCCAAAAGCAGACAAAGCTCTAACATCTTCTGAGATGCCTTTTCCAGTACGGATGTAAGGACACATAGATTCATCAAAGTGAACTGTTTTTACATTCTCATAGCCATATAACTTTACAGCTTTGTACAGCTCTTCTGCTTCTCTTCTAGCATCTAAAATGTTTATACTCCGACAGTGTACATCTACAACTTTGTTTAACTCATGCACATTTACTAACGCCATATTTTCCATATAGTTCTCTCCTTTCATGATGCAAACGGGGCGTTTTTATGCTGATGCAAAAACAATTATATCACCTTATGTAAACTTTTTCAATATTTATTTATAGAACTCCTTTTTCATAAGCGATAAATCTACATCTTCTGAAATTTCATCTCCCGCACCATGTTCAGTAAATTGCCATCCAATTGTACGTTTTTGAAGTTTTGTATTTGAAGCTCCATCTTGCTTTGTATCAAAATACCAATAGTCAGGAACTTTCCCCTCCTCTGGATAATAAGCAATCCAGAATTTTGTTTTTAAATCACTTAAATATAAATTAGCTGTTTGAGCATTTGTATATAAAATGTTATTAATGTTCTTTTCATTAAGCTTATCAATTAAACCTTGTACTATTTCTGCTCTAACATCCCATATATTATCAGCTCTGCCTTTACCGTCATGTTTCTCAACATCAAGTGCAACTGGAAGCAAACAATACTTTCCTGCATTATCTTTTAGAAAATTAGATATAAACTCTACTTCTTCATCAACTTCTTTATCATTCAAAGCTTCATCTAAAAAGTAAAATCCATAAGGAATTTTCAAATATTCACATGCTTCTATATAATCTTTATAATTTTCATCATAATAAAAATTACCCTTTTGCCCATAACCTCTTCCGCCAGCTCTTATATACACATAACTAATCTTATTTTCTAATAAAAACACTTCAAAATCTTCCATGTTTTCAAAATTTTTATCAATATTAAATTGTGAAACATCAGAAACCAAAACTTTTTGTGAATTTATTTCTTTATAATAATGCACGCTATCTGCACGCACATATCCATTTCTCTTTCCATCTATTTTAACTTTATACCAATCTATATTATCCTTCTCAAATTCATCTAAAATATAAACATTCTCACCTTTATGCAATAATTTTATCTGACGAACATTATTTGTCTCAGCCTTAGCATAAAAAGGAACATCCTCAGCTAAAACCACACCATGAATTGAAGCATCAATTTCTTCTTGATTTTTCTTTTTTCTATAGTTCTCTATTCCAATAAAGCTTGCTACAAATATTACAATCAAAATTAAAATAATCATCAATAATAATTTCTTTTTCTTCATTTTATACTCCCTATCTTTTTACAAAAGTATTTTAACATTTAGTCTCTCCAATTGTCTACAAAAATACTACTAAAACATATTTTTTTCTCAAAACACTTGTATTTTCAAAAAAACTATGTTATATTAACTATTAGTCAGTTAAAAAAATAAATGGAGGTGCATAAAGTCATGGCAAAATGTGCAATTTGTGATAAAAATATAAATTTCGGAAATCAATTAAGTATAACACGTTCACATATTAGTAAAAGATCAACAAGAACATTTAGACCAAATTTAAGAAGAATAAAAGCTATAGTTGACGGACAACCAAAAAGAATAACAGTATGCGCAAAATGCTTACGTTCTGGAAAAGTTACAAGAGCTTAATTATATTTCGTAAAAAAAAGGCAACACATAAACATGTGTTGTATTTTTTTTATTTTAATAGTAACCCGCAGTTATACATAAAATAAGAAAGCCAACATGTGCCAAAACTTTCTTTATTAAACTTTTAACTTAATAATCCAAATTCATTTCACATGGCTTTCTTATTAATTTATGTTTTAACTATCTTCTAAGTACTTTTTATTCCAAAAATCAATTTTAAAAAACCTCTTAAAAATTTAGGAGACTTTTTCACAACTACTTTCATCCATTCATCCACCTTTCTAACTAGGAGTACATTTCTAATTTCATTTAGCATGATAGCCACATAATCCCAATTGCAATAACAACAATTCCAACTATAATAAGCCACCATGTCACAGGCAATAATAACACCATTATTGTTCCAAGTCCAAAACCTATCAAACATACTGCAATTGTTTTTTTCAACCCTCTAAACATGCTTTTCTCCCCCTATCTCTTTATATATTATATTATTTGTTATATAATATTGTTCAAATTATGATATTAAAATATATTAAAAAAGGAAGTAAAATATGAAAACAAAAAAAGAAGCAACAGAAATTTTAAATATATTACGAGATTTTTATCCAGAAGCCACTTGCAGTTTAGATTTTGAAACACCATTTCAAATCACAATTGCAGTAATGCTATCCGCACAATGTACAGACGAACGTGTAAATAAAACAACTCCTCTTCTTTTCAAAGACTATGGCACTCCAGAAAAAATGGCTAATATGGATATACATGTTTTAGAAGAAATTATTCACCCTTGTGGCTTTTATAAAAATAAAGCAAAAAACGCATTAGCATGTAGCAAAAAATTAGTAACTGATTATAATTCTATTGTTCCAGATACAATGGAAGAACTAATCAAACTACCTGGTATTGGCAGGAAAAGTGCAAATGTTATAATGCTAGAAGCATTCAACAATGCACAAGGAATAGCAGTAGACACACATGCACGAAGAATTTCAAATAAAATTGGATTTTCAAAAGAAACTGATCCAGAAAAAATAGAAAAAGATTTATTAAAAACATTTAATAAAAAAGACTGGACCGATGTAAATCACTTATTTGTTTGGCATGGACGTTATACTTGCACTGCACGTTCACCAAAATGTGATATTTGCCCTGTCAAAAAATATTGTAATGAATATAAACGGACAATTAAAGCATTAATATATGCAATAACATTTTAAAATAAAAATTTTTTTAGTAAATTTTTATTCATATTATTTTTATATTATAGCAAATAGTTTTTATGGTATATAAATCAAAAATAAGCATATAATATTTATTAAAGAGGTGTATGTAACTTTGACAAATATTCAATGTTCTTATGATTGTATCTATCAAAATCAACGGGTTCTGCAATTATGAAAAGGTACAAGCAAAAAAATTAAACTCAAAAACAGACTGCATTTATTACGAAAAAAAAGCTGAAATGTCTTGAAATAATACATTTCAGCTTTTTAATATAATAGAAAAATCAAATAACTTCCTATTATATTAAATAACAATATCTACTTTAAATAACTATAAAAATGAACTTAAAAATTTTAATTTTCACTTTTTCTTTATCACTTATTTATTTTTTGAAAAGCAATATCTAATTGACATTCCAAGTCCAGTTGCAACCCAAATAAATGCAACTATACCACCTAAAACAGGGATTTGATATACAACCCATGTAACAGCTGTTACAATTGCAGTCCATATAGGAAGTTTAATATTAGGTTTCTTCTCTTCAAATTTCTTTGCAAGTGAAATATTTGTTATAGCCATAGATAATATTAAAACTAATATAAATAAAGCTAATACTGCAAAAGCAAGTGTTGAAGTAACTCTTAAAACTAACATTAATACCAATAAAATAGGCACAATAATTAAAGATAAAATTCCAATTCCAAATGAACTTACTCTAAATTGATCTTTCAAATTATTAATGAATTTTGGTAATAATTTAATAAACACAATTAACAATACCATTGTCAAAACAAAATATTTAGCAAAATCTAAAACATATTCTGTAATTACATCTAAAGCTGTTTCTTTCTCTTCCACTTGTTTTGAAAAATTAATATTACCAATTGATGCATCTTTCCCCATTTTAGCTTCTTGTTCAGAAGAATAATTTAATGTTCCCCTTATCGCAGTAGCATTGTCAACTTCAATATTGCTTACAGTACAATTTACATCTCTACGGAATGTACCATTAACATATATATGTTCTGCTGCAATATTTGCACTATATTCTATAATAGCTGTTTTTTCAAAAACGACATCTTTTGCCACACAAAATAGCTCTCTAGATATAGATGCATCAAGCTTTACATTAGATGCACAAATAAAAAGATTTCCATCAATTATTGTATTTGGTGCAATCTCAACATTATTAGCAAAAATAAAAACATCGCCATTTATGGTTTCATTTTCAATTTTAACATCATTTCCAGCAAGATAGACATTTCCATCAACATATTCACCATTTAATTCAATTTTCTCTCCAGCTTTATAAATACTATCTTCTTTTACATTATTGCTAATCTCCATTGCATGAGTAGCAATATCTCCATCAATAATTGGAGTATAATCCATAGTTAGTGGTTGCATATCTGTTGCAAAAACAGTTGATACACCTAAAATTGCAATAGCAATCAATATCACTGCACTAACAATAAGTCTTTTTTTCATTTGATTTCCTTTCCGAGAGTTTTTCTCTCTATAGATTTTTTAAATTATTAATAGCCTCTTTATAATCATCGGCATTTAATACATAGTTTCCAGAAACAAGAATATTTGCACCAGCTTCAACAGCTTCTTTTCCTGTTTCGTCATTTATTCCGCCATCAACTTCAATGTCCATATCTAAGTCATTTTCTTCACAATATTTTCTTAATATTTCAACTTTATCAAGTGTCTCAGGTATAAACTTTTGTCCTCCTTTCCCTGGAACAACAGACATAACCAAAACCATATGTACATAAGGTAATACATCAAAAATTTCTTCTATCTTTGTATCAGGATTTACAGCAATTCCAACTTTAACCCTATTCTCATTTAAATATTTTGCAATCGAAATAATTTCATCTTTATTAGAACATGCCTCATAATGAAAAGTAATTCTATTTACTCCTAAATCTATAAAATAATCTAAATGCTCTTTTGGATTATTAACCATCAAATGAACATCTATTGGTGTCATTGAAACACTAGTTATTTTTAAAGCATAATCTCTCATTTGTAAAACATTATCTTTCTTTACAAATTCTCCGTCCATAACATCAATATGAAAATAATCTATCTTAGCAGTTTCAATATTGTAAAATACATTAATCGCATTCTCTTCTTCCACATCTAAAACCGATACTGATACTTCAGCCATATATTCTCCTTCTTTCTATCCTAAATTTAAGGGCACGATTATATGTCATGCCCTTAATTGTTTTATATATATTCTCTATGGAAAAGCTAATGTAGTATCTTTATTAAAGTCAATATCTTTTGTTATCTTAGTATTTCCATCAATAATTAAAGCTACTTGCATATTTCCTTTACCATATATCGTTATTGTAGGTTTAGTAGTAACATCATATTTTTCTCCACCATAAGTATTATCTCCTACTTTTAATTCAACTTTTGCAGTTGTAACACCAGGTGTATCTGTATTGGTTGAATTTGTTTTATCATCTGATGTATTTGTTGGCGTTTTAGCTTGAACATATTTAGATAAATCAATTGTAACAGCAACTGATTTTGTTTTTTGAACTTTATTTACTGTTATTGTAATTACTTCATCAGTCTTAGCTTTATCAGTATTACTTTGTTTTAAAACTATTCCATCAGATTTATCATTATTTTCTGTATATTCAACCTTAACAGTGAATCCAGCATCCCCTATTAATTTTTTAGCTTCTTCTTCATTTTTTCCTAAAGCATTTGGTACATCAACCTTATCGCTACCTTTACTTATTGTAAGAGTTAAATCTGCATTATCTTTAAATTCAATACCTGATTGGATTGTCTGTCTGATAATTAATCCAGTTTTTAAACTATCACTATTCTCATCTTCATATGTTATTTTACCAACATATCCAAGGTCAGCCAATAACTTTTCAGCTTCTTCTGTTGTCTTTCCAGTTAAATCAATCATTTTTAAAGTTTTAGCTTCTCTTTCTTTTCTAACATAAATTGTTATTTGATCTTTTACTTTAATCTTTCTATTTTCAACATAATTTGGATTTTGTTTAACAACTTGACCAGGTTCTACAGTTTCACCATTAATTGTCTCATCTTCAACATATTCAATCTTCAAATCATTTTTCTTTTTGAATTCTGTACTATTGTAAATTTCTACAGCCTGTTGCTCTGTAAGTCTTACTCCAGAAGCATTCTTAACCAAATTAGGTATTTGAACATCTTTAGATTTAGTTAAATTCATTATTAAAATTGTTCCACCAAGTGCAACACTGAATAATATAACAGCAATTAAGATAAATGAAAGGAATATATGATCTTTCATAAATCCAAAGAAACCTCTTTTTTTCTTATTTCTTGGTCTTACAACTTCTTCCTCCTCATCATCATCTTTAATAGCTTTATTATCTATATCATATAATGTTGATAATTTTTGAGTTTGTAATGTATCAAACTTTTTATTAATTTTTACAAAATCATCATCAGGTCTTTTCAAAGCCGTACTTAAATCAATAAGCATCTCTGTTGCACTCTGATATCTATCAGCAGGATCTTTTTGCATAGCTTTTAAAATTATATTATTAACACTAATTGGAATCTGTGGATTCAATTTTCTAGGTTCAATAGGATCTTCCTGAACTTGCATCAAAGCAACTGAAACAGGCGTATCAGCATCAAAAGGGACCCTACCTGTAAGCATTTCATACATAACAATTCCAAGTGAATAAATATCAGATTTTGCATCTGTTACTCCACCTTTAGCATGCTCTGGTGAAAAATAATGAACAGAACCAATCGTTGTTCCAAAAGCCGTTATTGTAGAATTTGAAACCGCCTTAGCTATACCAAAATCAGTAACTTTAGCCATTCCATCTTCAGTAATAATTATATTATGAGGCTTAATGTCTCTATGTATCAAATTGTTTTTATGAGCTGTTTCCAAAGCTGAAGCTATTTGAATTGCAATATTTACAGACCATTTCCAAGATAGTTTTCCATCTTCAACAATTATTTCTTTTAAAGTTTTACCTTGAATAAGCTCCATTACAATATAATAAACATCGCCCTCATTTCCAACATCATAAATTGAAACAATATTTGGGTGTGTCAAACTAGCAGCAGTTTGAGCCTCAGATTTAAATCTTCTTATAAATTCAATATCAGTAATAAATTCCTCTTTTAAAACTTTAACAGCAACAAATCTATTTAGCACATGACATTTTGCCTTGTACACTGTTGCCATTCCACCAACACCTATTTTTTCTAATATTTCATACCTATTAGCAAGCATTCTTCCTATTAGATTCATATATTTATCTCTCCCTTTACTAAAAAGATATTAATAATTTACTATCTATTATCTATAACAATAACTGTTATATTATCTAGACCACCTGCATTATTTGCTTCATCAACTAATACATCTGTAACATCTTCATCTGTGTTTTCTTTGATTATATCAAAGATTTTTTCTTCCCTTACCATATTAGTCAGTCCATCAGAACAAATAACCAATATATCGTTTTTATTTAAAACTGTGTATATCAAATCAGGTTCAACAACCTCATCTGTGCCTAAAGCCTTAATAAGTAAATTCTTTTTAGGATGATGATAAGCCTCTTCTCTAGTAATCTCACCATCTTGAATTAATTTCTCAACATAACTATGATCAGTAGTTATCTTCTTCATTTTATTCTTACGAATTCTATATATTCTACTATCACCAATATGTCCAATATAAACTTTATTTTTATAAATCATTAATACTTCTAAAGTTGTACCCATATCCTGCAATTCTTCGTCTTCCTCAGATTCCTCATATATTGCAGAATTTGCAAAAGCAATTGCATCCTCAAGTAAATCAAGTATCGACTGCTTATCCTTAGAAATATCATCAAACTTTTCAGTTATAAATTTTGAAACAGCTTGAATCGCTACTTTGCTAGCAATTTCGCCACCTTTATAGCCACCCATTCCATCAGCTAAAATATAAAGATTCAAACCATTATCTTTATTTTCAGATACTAAAAAACTATCTTGATTCATACTTCTAGCTTTTCCTATATCTGTTTTAGTAAGTACTTTCATCATCTACTCCTTTTTTAATTCCGCTCTTCTCAACTGTCCACAAGCAGCATCTATATCAGATCCTAGCTCTCTCCTAATAGTAGCAACAATTCCATTATCGTTTAGATAATCTCTAAACCTAATAATATTATCATTTGTACTCTTTGTATATTTACCATTCTCTATTTTATTTATAGGAATTAAATTAACATGACAAAGCATTCCCCTTAATAATTTAACTAATTCTTTAGCATCATCTAAATTATCATTATTATCCTTCGCTAAAGCATATTCAAAAGAAATTCTTTTATTTGTTATCTTTATATACTCTTTACATGCACGCATCAATTCTTCAATCGGATATGCCTTATTTACCGGCATCATCTCACTTCTCTTTTCATTATTACTACTATGTAATGAAACTGATAAAGTACATTGTATATTCTCTTCAGCCAATCTATATATATTAGGAACAACACCACTTGTTGAAATACTTATATGTCTTGTCCCTATATTAAGTCCTTTTGGATGATTAATTATATTTATTGCCTTTATTACATTATCATAATTATCTAAAGGCTCTCCAATTCCCATAAAAACAATATTAGAAATTCGAACATTCTCTTCTCTTTGAACTGCTAAAATTTGTTCAACAATCTCTCCAGCTTCCAAATTTCTTGAAAAAGGAATTCCAGTAGAAGCACAGAATTTGCATCCCATCTTACATCCGACTTGTGAAGAAACACATATAGTATACCCATATTTATATTGCATTAATACAGATTCAATTGCATTCCCATCAAGTACATCAAAAAGAAATTTTTTTGTTCCATCCTTTGATTCTAATTTTCTTATTATTTTAAAATTATGTAAGTCATACTTTTCCTTTAAAGCTTCTCTAAAGTCTTTAGAAAGATTTGTCATATCATCAAAGCTTTGTACATTTTCTTGATGAATCCATTTAAAGATTTGTTCAGCCCTAAAAGGCTTTTGTCCTAAAGAAACCATTTCATTCTTTAATTCATCTAAAGTAAAACTCTTAATGTTTGTTTTCAAAAAAAGCCCTCCAATGCTATTTTATATAGAAAGTTATACCATATAGAGAAAATTTTTTCAATAGTTTTTGAACATTATAAAAGCCAGAATATAAAAATATTATACTCTGGCTAATTACAAAAATACTTACTCATTATTTTTAATTATATATTTTAACTTTAATTCATTATATCGTTCAAATATCCAATACAAAAAAGGTGCAGAAATTAATGATATCATAACATATTGATCATACCTATATCTTGATTGAACTTCTATAAATATATGTGCACAGAAAAATAAAACAAAAATTATTTTAAATAATTCATTATATTCTTCTTTATTATATTTTTCTTTATTAGTAAATTTTTTCAAAATTACTACAAGCAAACAAACGCATAATAACGAAACATATTGAATATATCCATAATAGATAATAACATCATTTATTATACTATCCTTAATATTTCCATTTGCAAATTCAATTTGGTTATCATATTCTCCGCAAAAACTTACCATTTTTTTCATTATGCTTCTAAATGTTCCTCTAAAATTTTCCAAACACAATTCACTAATTTTGTTTTTACACTCTTCATTATATAAATCATAATCAAAATTCAATTTTTCTAAATCAAAATACACTTGTGTTTGTTCTGCATTTTTAGTAGGAATACCATATAAACCTTTTCCATCCAATCCTAATATAAATTTAAAATATTTTGCATTAGCACTAATTGCAGAATTGGGTACAATACTCATTTCCACAACTGTATAATCAAAAATTTTTATAACTGAAACATATGAAATACAAAGCAAAATTAAACAAACAAGTATCTCTTTCCAATTTTGAAACTTATTCAAAAACATTTTCCATATCTTAAAAGCAATAAAACCTAATAAAAAAACAACTGAACTTGGTCTTAAAATAGTTGATAAAGCAACCATAATTCCACTACCAACATACCACTTCTTTTTTTCTTTCATAAACATCCAAATAGCTAATAATATTATAAAAGTAGAAATATGTTGATTATTAATAATAGATGAACCAGCAATATTAAATAATAAAAAAGAATAAATTAACGAAGCAATAATACCAACTTTTCTATCATATGTTATAGATGCAATCTTGCAAATTAATACATTACTTAGTGACATTGCAACTGCCTCAAAAAACTTTAGTACAATCAACTTACTTCCGAAAATTTTCATAATTAAAGCCAAGTACATAACAAAGCCTACTTGAAAATTATAAAAATAAAAATAATTAGTTTTATCAAAAGATAATGCTGAAAATGTTCCATTTACCACTTCTTTTGCTCCGTTTATAAGAACTTCATAATCACTTACTGCAGGAGACCTAGCAAATAC
The DNA here is from genome assembly GCA_934149275.1 of uncultured Clostridia bacterium. GTDB lineage: Bacteria > Bacillota > Clostridia > TANB77 > CAG-508 > UMGS1994. The sequence continues at coordinate 159,814 of CAKPEG010000001.1, forward strand.
TCCCCATATAAGATAAGCAAAAAAAGAAAGACAAAACAATATGACCTCATATTTTTTACTTTTTTCAAAAAATTTATAACAACCAAAAATACAAATACCATATATAATCGGTAATATCAATGTAATTTTAAAAGCAGGATTATAATATTGATACATTGTACAATATATTAAATAAATTATTATTACACTAACAAAAACAACATTTACAACATTAGAAAAAAATAAATTCCAAATATTTTTTTCAACTTTTTCCGTCATATTTTCATGCTCCTTTATCTATATTAATTTTTTCGTTTATAATATATTCTGGTCTTCCTTTACTCTCATCATATATTCTAGATATGTATTCGGATATTATCCATAAAGAAAGCAATTGTATACCTGCAAAAAAAGTTATACATACCATAATCGAAGTCCAACCAGGAGTTAGGTTGTTCCATTTTCCGAAATATGAACATAAAGAATATATTAATACAACTATAGAAAATATAATAGATAATATTCCCAATCCTCCAACCAATTTCATAGGTTTAGAAGAAAAACTCAAAATTCCATCACTTGCAAGCTTAAGCATCTTCTTCAATGGATATTTTGTTTCACCTAACTCTCTCTTAGGCCTATCATATAAAAATTCTTTTTGCTCAAATCCAACCCAACTAAACAATCCTCTCAAAAATTTATTATGTTCAGGCAAACTATTTATAACATCAATTACTTTTCTATCAACTAATCTAAAATCCCCCGTATTTTTTGGAATTTCAACTTCTGACATCGCATTTAAAAAACTATAAAACACTTGAGCAGTTAATATTTTAAAAGCAGACTCGCCTTTTCTAGTCTTTCTTTTTCCGTAAATTACATCATTTCCATCTTCCCATAGCTTTAACATTTCAGGTATCAATTCTGGTGGATCCTGTAAATCAGCATCCATAATCACAACAGCATCACCAGTAACATATTTAATACCAGCAGTAACAGCTGCTTGATGCCCAAAATTTCTTGAAAACGAAATAATTTTAACACATTTATCGTTATCAGCTATACTCTTTAAAATACTTAATGTTTTATCTTTACTACCATCATTTACAAATATAATTTCATATACATATTTATCAGATAAACTTTTCAAAACTGCACTAACTCTATCATAACAAATTTTGGCAACCTCTTCCTCATAATACATAGGAATTACAACAGATACTTTATTCATAATTTTCACCATTTTCTCATATTACTTTTTAATAGATTTTTCTGTCTCTTTTACAATATAAATAGGTCTATTCTTAATCTCCATATACTCTTTAGACATATATTGTCCCATAATGCCAAGACAGAAAAGCTGAACTCCACTAACAAATAAGACAATACACACCATAGAAGGCCATCCTGAAACAGGATCACCATATGTACATGTTCTAACAATAATAACAATAATCATTATAAACGCAAGCAAACAGAACAAAATTCCAGCCAAAGTTGCAATCATTAAAGGTGCTGTTGAAAAAGCAGTAATACCATCTAACGCATAGAAAAACAACTTCCAAAAATTCCATTTAGTTTTTCCAGCTGAGCGCTCAATATTATCATAAGCAATCCACTTAGTATTAAAACCAACCCAACTAAAAATGCCTTTTGAAAATCTATTATACTCTGTAACTTCTAATATACTATTTACCATTTGTCTAGTCATAAGTCTATAATCTCTTGCACCATCAACGATTTCTGTTTTAGTCATTTTATTTATTAATTTATAAAACAATTTTGAACAGAATGAAATTATAAGATTTTCACCTTTTCTTGTCTGCCTTTTAGTAGCAACACAATCATATTCCTTTTCAAGCAAAGTATTATACATTTCAGGTAATAAATCTGGTGGATCCTGTAAATCAACATCCATTATTGCAACATAATCACCTTCAGATGCTTGTAATCCAGCATACATTGCAGCTTCTTTGCCAAAATTTCTAGAAAATGAAACGAATCTCACTCTAGAATCTTGTATAGCATATTCTTTAACAATCTCTAATGTTTTATCTTTAGAGCCATCATTAACAAAAATAAATTCAAATTCTGCTTCTATCTTAGCAGAAACCTCTGTTATCTTGTCATAAAAAATTTTTATTGCTTCCTCTTCATTATAAACAGGTACAATTATTGATATTTTATCCATATGAAAAACCTCTTTTACAAATAATTTTCTCATCTATTTCATTTGTAATACTATATATATTTACCTATTTGAATATTTTTTTATTATAGCATCCGCTATTCTTTGGCTTGCCTTACCATCTCCATAAGGATTTGCACTATGAGCCATCTTATCATATTCTTCTTTATTTTCAAGTAATTCTTTTGTCAATTTATAAATTGTTTCTTCATCTGTTCCAGCTAATTTTAATGTTCCTGCATCTATTCCTTCTGGTCTTTCAGTTGTATCTCTTAATACTAATACTGGTTTTCCAAGTGAAGGTGCCTCTTCTTGAATTCCACCACTATCTGTTAAAATTAAATATGATTTAGCTAAGAAATTATGAAAATCAATTACTTCAAGTGGATCAATTAATTTTACTTTATCATCATCTCCAAAAATCTCATTAGCAACATCTCTAACCTTTGGATTCAAATGAACTGGATATACCACTTTAACATCAGGAAATTCATCAGTTATTCTCTTAATAGCTTTAAACATTCCTCTCATTGGCTCTCCAAGATTTTCTCTTCTATGAGCTGTAAGAAGAATCATTCTATCGTTTCCTATCCAATCAAATATTGGATGTGAATAATCTTCTTTTACTGTTGTTGCCAAAGCATCAATTGCAGTATTTCCTGTAACATATATTTTTGATTCGTCTTTATTTTCTTTTAATAAACTCTTTTTACTATTTTCAGTTGGAGCAAAATGCATATCAGCCATAACCCCAACCATTTGTCTATTCATTTCCTCAGGATATGGTGAATATTTATTCCATGTACGAAGTCCTGCTTCAACATGTCCAATATCAACTTGATTATAGTAAGCAGCTAAAGCTCCTGCAAATGTTGTCGTTGTATCTCCATGAACTAAAACAATATCTGGTTTTACTTCTTTTATAACATCTTCTAATCCATATAAAACTCTGCTTGTAATATCACTTAATGTTTGTCCTTGCTTCATAATATCCAAGTCATAATCAGGTTTTATATCAAAAACTTCTAAAACTTGATCTAACATTTGTCTATGTTGAGCAGTAACACAAACAATACATTCAATCTCTTTTCTACTCTTTAGTTCTTTAACAAGTGGAGCCATCTTTATAGCTTCCGGTCTTGTTCCAAATACAGTCATTACTTTAATCATTTTAATCTCTCCTTTAATTCATTTTATTTTTTTCTACATAATATATCAAATCAGCAAAAAAAACATTAAAATACTTTAAATAAAATTTCTTTCCCATTCCATTTAAGTATATATTTTTTCTATAATTAGGAAAACGTGTACATACTTTTTCCTTAGCAAACTTAACTCCATTATTAAACATTTTCTTATTTTTAGTCTTAGCTAATCGTTTTATATATGTTGCAAGCATATATCTAACATAAATATATTCAATTTCATTTGTAAACTCATCCAAATGATTTTCATTATAAAAATCAATCAATTTTTCTAACATTATATATATATCTAACAATTTATCAGAATATGTATACGTAACAGAATTCTCTCTTTGAACATATTGATATAAAACATCTTCAACAAAACCTATACTCTTAATATAGGGTATCAATTCATATAAAAATAACACATCTTCAAACCACAAACCAGGTTCAAATAATATTTTTTTCTTTTCGAAAAGCTCTTTCTTATATATTTTATTCCATACAACGGCATACATATTTCTTAAAAGCTCTGATTTTTCATTTCTAGTTAAATCAACTGATTCAAATCTAATTCCAGAAGAAACTTCAACATTTTTTTTAGGATAAATGCTATTAACATCACTTGCAACAATATCAAAGTTCTTCTCAATCGCTTTATTATATAAAACTTCAAACATACGTTCAGAAACATAATCATCTGAATCCACAAAAGCTATATATTTTCCTTCAGCCATTTCAATTCCGACATTCCTAGCAACACTTTGTCCACTATTTTCTTGAAAAAAATATTTTATCATTTCAGGATATCTTTCTTTAAATTTCAAAATAATTTTTTCCGTATCATCTGTTGAACCATCATTTATAACTATAATCTCAATATTTTTTTTAGTTTGATTAACAAGAGATTCTAAACACTTCTCTAAATATTTTTCAGCATTATATGCTGGGACTATAATACTAATATCTTTCATATCTCTCCTTATTTTTCTTCAGCTATTTTAAACAAATATCTCAAATTACTATTGACAAATCTTTTTATTCTTTTGGGCTCTGTAGTAATTCTATAAAGCCATTCTAAATGGAACTTTATAAAAAATTTAGGTGCTCTTTTTTTTGAATTACTTAAAACATCAAAACTTCCACCGACTCCAATAAAAATTCCTTTTTTGAAATCATCAAAATTTTTATCTATTATTAATTCTTGAGCTGGAATACCTAATGCTACCAATACTAAATCTGGTGATAATTCTTTTATTTCATCAAATACTTTTTGTTTATTTTCTACATAGCCATTTTCAAATCCTTTTATTTCTATATTAGGATATTTTTTTCTTATAACATTTTCTAATTTTTCTACAATTTCCCTTTTAGCGCCAAACAAAAATACACTTTTCTTCAAAATATTGCACTCATTCAATAAATGTTCAACCAATTCCACTCCTGTTATTGTTTCTCTTTGTGAATAACCTAATATTTTAGCACCCTTTATTATCCCAATCCCATCTGGAACAATTGTAACATTCTCTTTAAGTAAACATTTTTTTAACTCATCATTTTTGTTTGCAATCATAAGAGTCTCTGGATTCGCAGTTACAATAAATCTCTTCTGTTCATCTCTTAAACTCTTATCAATCTCATTATAAAACTTATCTTTTCCTTGTGAATAAATTTTCTCAAAAAATCTTCTCAATTCATTTTTTTTTTCGTAATTCTCTGGATTATCGCCCATTGCCATATTAAATACAATTCCAGCCACCATAGCCAAATACACAAAAGGAAAAATCTCATTCAAAATATGACCTGACAAATATGCAGTCATTACCCCTACTACCAGAGACAATATATATACAACTTTTTCTAAATATAAATTATCCTTAATTTTTCTTAAAACTTTATATATTCCAAACAAAGCTATAAATATGTATGGTGCAACAAATAAAATCATACCAAAAATTCCCAATGCATCAAATTGTGTTTCAAAATCTCTTTCTGGCCATACAAAAGTACTTGATCTTGTAAATGATATTCCAAACAAATAATCAGAAATTCTATTATCCCTTTCTAAAACCCTATTTATTAGCAATTTTCTCATTTTTCTATTTCCAACTCTTTGCTCTTTCGGAATATTAACCATTAAATTATACCAGAAATCAACATCATCAGTATATGGATATATCTGATAAATATAATATCCATTTATATTCTGATTTACAACATTTTTAGCAACGTACTCTAATTTATCAACTTCTTGCGTTGAATTTTCTATATCAGTATTATCAGCTGTTTGCGTTCCTACAATCATATCTGATCCAAGATTTCCTGACATAGCTCTAACTTTAAAAGGAGAATAATTAAAAGTAATTCCTAATATTATTAATGAACATATAAAACAATAAAGATTTTTACTTCTTAAAGTTTCTAAAGAAACCTTTTTATGTATTATTTGCTCAAACACAAATACACAAACAGTTAGTATCATTACAGCTATTCCGCCAATCGCTCCAACCCTTGTCGTTATAGTTATCATAGCAATAATATGCAAAATCACAACTAACCAATTTTTTATACTTTTTTCCTTAAGAGCTATATATGTAAGTATAGGAACTAAAATAGCCATAAGTCCTGATAATTGATTTCCAGATTGAAATAATCCTCTTGTTGTATATCCAACCCAATCACAAACACCATTTTCATCCGGCTTAATGCCTTTAGTAAACCACTCTATAATATTTCCTGATACTAAATCTTGATCTAAAGAATAAGAAATATATGAAAATTTAAATAAATTGCTAATAATCATCGTTAATGAAATAATTAAAGAAACTGTAACAACAATTTTCTTTATATCTTTATAATTCAATTTTATATTATAAATTATATAAATTAACGCTATTGGTATACACATTCTAGCCAAATACATTAATTCACCAAATGGACTATATTGGGCCTCGGCAAGCTGCACTCTAAATCCCACAGCAGTAATATGATGTAATACAATATAAATAGCAACTACTACAGCATAACTTATAAATAACTTAGTACTTTTATTTTTTCTAGCATTCACTATCGTCATTAGTAGCATTACAAAAACCCATATAAATCTTAAAATGGTAGCTAATGATACTCCAAATATTTGAATTTTTTTATCAAATAAACTCATATAAATATCAAAAATCGGTTGCATAATCACAAAAGCTATAAATAATTTTTTTACTATCTTTCTAAATTCTAATTTTTCTTTCATATTTACCCTTTCTATAATATTTTTTCAATCTTATTTATTATATCACTATTTTCCGATTTATACATAACAGCATTAGATTTGTACTTCTTTAACAAACTTTTATCATCTAATATTCTTTTTAAACCATTATACAGACCTTCATCACTATTTTCAACTACTAATCCGTATTCATCCTTTAAAACCTCTTTTGCTCCAGCAACAAGTGTAGAAACACATGGTGTCCCTAAGATAATTGATTCATATAATACTGTTGGTAATCCTTCTAGAATAGAAGATAATACAAACAAATCGGCATTTTTTACATATGGAAAAGGATTATCCTTTCTTCCTAGAAGTTTAAAAGTATTATCTACTTTTTTTTCTTTAACTAGATTTGATAATTTATCATACTCTAGACCATCGCCTATCAAATACGAATTAATTTTATAGCCATCATCAATCAATTTTTTATGTACTTTTATAAATCTTGTATAATTTTTTTGAAATTCCAATCTTCCTACTGAAATTAAATTAACAGTATCTTTTGAATATTCAACATCTATTTTTTCATTACCCTTATTTTTTATTTCAATATCATTTATAATATTATGAATAGTTTGAATTTTCTCATCATCTAAATCATAATATGACTTATAAACATCTCTAACTCTATCAGATACACATACAGACATATTCATTTTCTCTAAAGATTCTCTAACCAAATTATAATACCTCTTAGAATCATTTTGAACAGAAATATCTGTATGCATCCAAGCAATTTTATTAGGTGTATTTCCATTAGCTACGAATATATGTGAAAAGCCATCACTAAAAGCAATTTCTGTATCATAATCTTTTTTTAAAATTTTATCTCTTGCTTTTTTTATTTTCTTTTCAATCTTACCTGATTTAAGTAACATTACTAAAGATACTTTGTTAAAAAATTGTTTTAAATCTTTTTCTTTCAATATTTTCTTAATACTTACATCAACATATGAAAAATATTCATTCCCCTTGATTAGCTTAACATTTTTAGGAATCTGAATACACATATCTTCATAATAATGTAATACTAACAAATCAATATTATATTTTTTTTCATCAAGATTTTGTAATAAATTAGACAAAACCTTAGTAATTCCACCCATTACTAAATTATCTACAACAAATAAAATATTTTTAGGCATTTTTTCCTCCTAATATAATATTTAATATACTAAATTTTTTTAAATAAAATAATTCACAAATAATTCTATACTTGAATCCTTTTTTCTTATAGTATTCATTTTTTCTCCAATTTGGAAATCTTGTTTTCATAATATTCACAATCTGATAAATATCTTTTTTTCCTTCTTCATAAACAAAAAAACGTAATGAACCTGCATGTAATAAATGTTCTATAAATATATATTCTAATTCTTTTTGATATTCAGTGTTTTTAAAATTTTCATATAGCTTATCCATAACCATAAAAATATTCTTCATTTTCTCACTATACTCTTTTGGTCTCATAGTTGAATTCTGATGAACGACATAATGATATAATTTTTCAGAAATAAAATCAATTTTATTAGTATATAATACTAATCGTGGAATCAATTCTAAATCTTCATAAATATAATCTTCCCAAAAAAATAATTTATTTTTTTTCAATAATTCTCTACGTATAACTTTATTCCAAACAGCTGTCTCATTAAGTATATATTTTTTACTTCTTTGATACTCATCGAAAAAATAATATGAACTAGCCTTTTCTATTTTGTTTTCATACTCTTCATAAAAATCAAAACATAATATATCTAAATCATTTCTAATTGCATAATTATATGCTATTTCACAAGCATTATATTCTAAATAGTCGTCACTATCAACAAAAAATACATAATCTCCATTAGAATGGTTTATTCCAAAATTTCTACATGCAGCTTGTCCTGAATTTTTTCTAATAAAACTTTTGCACATATCCGGATATTTTTTTACATATTCATCAACAATCTTTTGTGAATCATCAGTACTTCCATCATTTATTAACAATATTTCAATATCTTTCAAAGATTGATTTACTAATGAATCTATACATGTTGTTAAAAATTTTTCTGAATTATATATTGGAACAACAATACTAATTTTAGGCATATATTCTCCTTTCAATCACAAACCAAACTTAATTTTTATTAACATTTTTCTTGTTTTTCTTTTAAAAGTATCATTCATTACATATCTAATAACTTTTCTTTTTTTAATATCTCTTTTATATTCCTTTTTAAAACTATTATCAACAGTTTCCATTTTAAAAATAATGGCATTAGATATATATGACATATACATTTTCTTTGCATAGTTATCCATAAATTTTATTTTATTAACTTCTGATACCAAAAAATCATATCCTTTTATATAATCAAAAGCAGATTTTTTAGCTTTATCCAAAGAAGTATTTCTTGTAATACTATTTTGTGTTTGCATATAAAAATATCCATCAAAATTTGTAAATACAACTTTATTTGCTTTTACAATAACTAATGGTATCAAAGCAAAATCTTCATGATAGATTCCTTTCATAAATTGAAAATTATTATTTTTCCAAAAAGCCAAACGATATGCAAATCCACAAGCTGGTTCAAAACATTGTTTCGAATTAACTACAAACTTTATTGCTTCCTCTCCTGATAAACATTCACTTTCACCTTTTTCAGTCGTTTTAAGAATATTTCCGGACTCATCAACATCAACTAAATTATATCCTACCACATCAACTTCAGCATTTTTTTTAATCGCATCATTAACCTTTTCTAACAATTCAGCATCAATATAATCATCTGAATCTATGAATATTATATATTCTCCTTTAGCTCTTTCAACTCCATAATTTCTAGCATCACTTAACCCACCATTCTCTTTTATGAATCCATAAACCTTTTGGGGATATTTAATAACATATTCATCTATAATTTTTTGAGAGTTATCTCTAGTACCATCATTTACAAGCAACAACTCAAAATCTTGATTTGTTTGATTCATAATACTTTCTATACATTTAGGTAAATATTTTTCAACATTATAAACTGGAACAATAATACTAAATTTCATTTCTACATACCTCTCATTTTTTCTAAAATTCTTTTAACAGCTTTTATGGGATGAATTAAATAAAATTTACGCAATTCTGCTTTATTTAATTTTTCTCTAGCAATGTCCTCATCAGAATATTTTAGTAAATACTTTTTAAGTTTTTTTCTATATATTTCTTGTTGCCTTTTCTCCTCTAAAGTATGCCATGAACCAGAAAAATGATGTATCGTACATGTATTTTTAGTTAAATGTATTTCACCTGTTGACCAATCTTTAGGGCAAAAATAATCATATGGATATATCGTAACAATTCCATCTTTTAACTCTTGATATGAAGATTCCAACTTTAAGCCGTACTTTTCATGCGTTAAATTAGTTATTCTAACAACATTAGTTGTTAAATCCATCTTCCCATTTTCATCAATAAAGTTCAATTCCTTATATTCATCTAGCAATTCCTTAATCCATTCATTGCCTTTCTCAGCAGCCATCAATCCAGTAGGAATCATATTATTATTCTCAAAGCTTGAAAAAGCTCTATGCTTTAAAAATTCATCAATAGGTTTTATAACTTCAACATCCGTATCCATATAAATCCCACCTTCTAAATATAAAACATATAATCTAACATAATCTGTAACAAAAGCAAACTTTCTAGCATTATATGCTTGTTCCACATACTTATTTAAATGTATATCAAAATTATCTTCATTCCATTCTTTAATCTCATAATCTGGACAATATTTTTTCCATGATTCTATACATTTTTTTGCAAGCTCTGGTTTCTCTCCTCTTCCAAACCAGCAATAATGAATTATTTTAGGAATTGCCATGTCACTCACTCACTTTCTCTCTTGTTTTCTTTAATTTTTGTTTTAATGCTTCTATATTTTCAAATCTTTCTTCTTTATTAAATAAAATAAATATATTAATAATTAATCCTAATACTCCTAATATAACACATGCTAATATTAACTTAATCCAAGAATTAATATGTAGTACAAATCCAATTCCAAATGCTAATACAACTAAAATAACAACAGATACTACATTTTTCAATATTGCTGGATAAAAAGTTGTAACCTTATAATCCAAGCATTTAGCTCCATAGATAGGTAAAAATGTCAATAATCTTAGAACATTATAAAAAGCACCTACTGCGACAATATATATAATTTTAGCATCTTCATTATGAATAAAATTCAATCCTATAAACACTGTTAAAATACTGCAAACACTAAAAGAAATCAATGCAATTGATGAAATTTTTATTTTATTTTTAACTGTAAAAATATTATATAAAGGTTCTAATGGTAAAGCAAAAATCAAATTAAAACATGTTATAATTGTTAATAACTCTAATAAATTCGCATTTTGATTTGGAACCCATAATTGATAAAACTCTTTTCCAAAACCTATTAATATAGCAATTGGAATAGCCGCAAACAATCCCATTAATTTAATTGCAGAAATTAATTGTTTCTTCATACCTTCAACATCACCCTCAGCATATGAAATCGTAAGTTGAGGAGCAAAAATTGAAGCTAACGTTCCAAATAATGAAAGTACTATATTAGATATAGTTTTTGATAAATTCATTACTCCCATAGCAACAGCATTTACAAAAATGTTTGTAATCAATAAATCTAATCCAGATGACAAAATCGAACTTAGCTTAGATACAGAATTCCAAATTCCAGATGATACTAATTCTTTGACATATTTAATATCAAATTCTTTTTTTGAAATCTTTAATTCTGGAACTAATTTTCTTTTATAAATAATATGACTAATCAAATTATTCAATCCTAAAGCAAGCATTGCAATTCCAACATAAAATGTAAATGGTCTAAAAAAAGTATAACAACCGACTAATATAGCAGCTTTTATAACAATACCTCTTATATTAGCAATAGCAGTTTTATCTAGTCTATTTGCTACAAATGTTGATACAGAAAAAATTGAAGTAAATAAAGAAACTATGAAATTAGCAAATATCAAAGCCCAAAGTATTTTTATATCAACTACTAAATCAGCAGAAATATTTAATATATTTCCTAAAAATACAATTACAAATGAAAATACTATTGTTAAAACTACAGCTAAAAATAAATTAGCAAAGAAAACTGCTGTAAAATATTTATTAGCTTCTTTTTGATTTTTTTGATGTAACTTTATAGTAATATATCTACCAGCCATTGAATTAAGCGCAACAGTAATCAACTGAGCATATTCCACAAAATTATTAGCTAATCCTACAAAGCCATTAGCTTCAACTCCTATATGATTAACGATATATGGCGTTAAGAAAAAACTAATTGCCAAATTTATAACATATGCCATCGTTTGAGCTATTAAATTTATGTACATTTGTTTTTTCATACTCTTTATCATCTCCTATGAAATCTATTTTTAAAATTTATCTATATATTTAAATTTCTATTCATATTTTTAACAGTTGTATCTTATCATAATATAAAAAGAATGTCTAGAAAATCAAAATAATATTCAGAAAGATAATAATAATTAAAAATCTAGCATTTTTTTCAGTTTTTATTGTTATTTTTTCTCTTTTCTCATATAATATCAATGTAGAAAAATATAATTATATTTTTCTCTCTTATCACTTAAGTAAAAGTGAGGTAATCAATTATGAAAAAATACAAATTAGCATTAGTAGGCGCTACTGGATTAGTTGGAAGAAAAGCACTTCAAGTTTTAGAAGAATTCAATCTTCCTATTTCAGAGTATGCCTTTTTTTGTTCTTCAAGATCAGCTGGACAAAAAATCAAATTTATGGGAAAGGAATATGTTACAAGAGAATTAAAAGAAGACTCATTCGATGAAGGTTTTGACTTTGCAATCTTCTCCGCAGGTGGAGACACCTCAAAAAAATTCTCACCAATTGCAGCCTCAAAAGGTTGTATAGTTGTAGACAACAGCAGTGCATTTAGAATGGATCCAACCGTTCCATTAGTTGTTCCAGAAGTAAATATGGACTCAGCTTTTAAAAATCATGGAATAATAGCAAATCCAAACTGCTCAACCATCCAAGCCGTAATTCCATTAAAAGCACTTGATGAAAAATACAAAATTAAAAGAGTAGTTTACTCTACATATCAAGCAGTATCTGGCGGTGGAAAATTAGCAGTTGATGATTTCTACAATACTCAAAAAGGTCTAGAACCTAAAAAATGGCCACACCCAATCTATAACAATTGTCTTCCACACATTGATGTATTTCTTGAAAACGGCTATACAAAAGAAGAAATGAAAATGATAAATGAAACAAGAAAAATTTTGAATCGACCTGATTTAAAAGTAACTGCTACTACAGTTAGAGTTCCTGTTCTTAATTCACACAGTGAATCTATAAATGTAGAATTTGAAAAAGATTTTGATATAAAAGATGTGTATTCTACATTAGAAAATTATCCAGGAATAATTGTTCAAGACAATCCAGAAACAAATACTTACCCATTAGCAGCAAACGCCTCTGAACATAATGAAGTATTTGTTGGTAGAATTCGTAGAGACGAATCTGTTGATTCAGGATTAAACCTATGGGTTGTAGCAGACAACATTCGTAAAGGTGCAGCAACAAACGCAATACAAATAGTAGAAAAATTAATTGAAAATAACAAATAAAACAAATAAATTTAATTGAAGAATCAAATTTTTTATGATTTGATTCTTCAATAATCTGCTATCTTCATGATAATTTACGAATTTTGCAAATTTTTATTTTAGCTATTGATTTTTTAAAAAACGTACTGTATAATAAATAAGTCATTTAGGGGTATAGTGTCAATGGTAGCACATCGGTCTCCAAAACCGCCTGTGAGGGTTCGAATCCTTCTACCCCTGCCAAAAAAATAGCAACTATACCATAGTTGCTATTTTTTTATTTATCTCTTATAAAACCAATCTATATCAACATTTCCATTAATTCCTGGAACACTTCCCTTACTTGTAGCCTGCCAAAAATTATATTTTCCTGTATAATTCGTTTGATCTGATGTATAATGGGCAACCCATATCCAATATTTTTCAATTAACGGAATATTAAAATAATTATAGAAAAAATCTCTACTAGCATAAACACCTGCTTGATGTCCTGCATTTACTATTTTTTCACAAAAAGCTAAAGATGCATCCGTAACATTAGCTACATCTGTCTTACCATTTGCCACAGCATTCTTTATAGCTTTATCTTCCACATCAATAAATATAGGTAATTCAAATATCTTATTTTTAATCAATGATAAACAAACATCTGCTTCTTCATTTCCTTCAACTCTATTAAAAGCATATGAATAAAAATATCCTCCCACAGCAATTCCTAATCTTTTACACGCCCAATAGTTTCTCTCAAAGAATTGATCAAAAATAACTTTCTTACTATTAGTCCAGTATTCACCTATTTTTAAAATTGCAAATGTAACTCCACTATTTTTAACAGCTTCCCAATCTATTTCTCCCTGATAATGTGAAACATCAATTCCATATGATTTAGAAAGAGCTGTAATATAAAATTCCACCTCTCTAGATTGAATTATTACACTACCATCTGTAGTAACATTCTCTATTTTTATTATATGATTTCCTATTCCTAAACCATATGTAGTAAAATCATATGTAAAGCCTGATAACACCGTAGTATACATTGTGCCATATTCATCGTTATACTTATCTAATATATCTTGTCTACTCTCTCTTTTCGCTTCACCTACATATTTTCCATCAACATAAACCAAAATTTTATCATTAACTTCTGATGTCAATGCCCATCCTGAAACAATCAATGAGTCTGAAATATATTTTTTTGACTGTACCGGTTGTTCCACTTCCATTTTTCCAAAAAAACCTGGTCTACTAACAATTCCACTAAATCTACTATTTACTATACAATAAATAATTCCATCAGTATCCTCATATTCAGAATTATATGTATATGTTATCTCTCCATTTTCAAAATACCATCTTCCATTTTCATTCTCAGCTGATCCTGTATAATTATAATCTATTTTTCCATCTATAACCATTCTCCAATTACAATTTATATACATCATTTTTGTCGTATCTTTAGACACAATTTCTTGTACAAAATTCTTTTCAATTATATATGCATTGTCTCCTTCATATATTGTTCCATAATATGTATATGGTAATTCTCCATTTTCCATATACCAATAACCACAATCATTCTCACATAATCCAGTATAATTATAATCTATTTTTCCATTTATAACCATGTACCATATGCCATTTATATATTTCAACCTAGTAACATTCGTTAATGCTAAACTCTTTTCTACAACATAATCTCCATTATCCGTATGCACTATTCCATTATAATCATATGTCAAATTTCCATTTTCAAAATACCATATATCCTTACCATTTTGAGCTAGTCCTGTATAATGATAATCTACTTTTCCATTTATAACCGCTCTCCAAATATAATTTATATACATCATCTTTGTCGTATCTTTAGGCACAATTTCTTGTACAAAATTCTTTTCAATTATATATGCATTGTCTCCTTCATATATTGTTCCATAATATGTATATG
>CAKPEG010000002.1 GCA_934149275.1 uncultured Clostridia bacterium
AATAAAATATATAATATTTATCAAAAAATAATTATCCCTTTTTTAAAATGTCCTTGACAAGGGGGACATTTTAAAAAAAACAGCTAAAATTATGAAAGATAAGAAATATTCGATTGATGAAATTATGCAGATTACAGAGTTAAGTAGAGAAGAGATAGAGAAATTGTAGATTTCTTATACAGAAATTATATTGATAATTATTATGATAGCTTTTTTTAAGTGATTATAAAATAAAATTGCATAAGATAAAACCAAAAGGACTCTCACAGATAAGTTCTGTGAGAGTCCTTTCTTCCTTATTACGGTTTACTTGTTATGCTTTGTCGGCTAAATGAAAATAAGTGTGGTCTGCCATAGCCATCTGATACATTGAAAAAATCTCGCTTACAAGACCTTTGTCCAGTTGAATCTGAATTTCTGTAGGGAGATCAGTATAGTAATTGATTACTTTTTCCCATTTTTCATGCTCAGATGCTGTTGGAATGTAATGAGTTGCTTTTTTTAAGTATCGAGTTGCTGCGTTTATATAGCATTTTTTGGCAATTTCAATTTTTTCTATCAATGGTTCAATATCTGTTGTTACATATGTTTGCTCAGTTTGTGATAAGTTTTTGTACTTATTTAATGATGCTTTAAGTGTTCCATATGTATCTGCTGATGCTTTGATTTTTAAAATGTCATTAAGTGATTTATCAAAGATTTCAGCGTTTTCTTTTGCTACTTGATCAGCAATTAAGTTTTCGATGTTTGGAACGGCTTTTTTTACGTTTTTTTTCCAATTTTCTAAAACTTGTACGTTTCTTGTTAAACGATTGTTGGTTTCTTTTAAATCATTGTTTTCAAGGTTCGTTCTTGCTGATGTTTTTTCTTTTTGGCTGATTGTGTGATAATAGGCAACAAAAATTTTGATTATCAGAATGTTTACGATTACAGAAAGCAGTAGCAGAATTAATAATATGTTTGTGTTGGTGATAACACCTGAAGTATCTGATGCTGCTTTAACTGGTGTGGCAGTCATTGCCAGAAAGCAAATTAATAGTGACAGTAAGTTCCGTAATTTTTTACTCATAATCTGAGTCCTCCTAAAAAATATTTTACTCTAAATATGTCTTTTCCAATGTTGCTTAAAGAGGATTTCGATATTTAGGCAATTCAATTATATCATATTGTTTACATAATGTAAATACAAGGATGCAAATTTATTTTTTGTGTTATTTCTGATAGTTTATAGTTACTTATTTTTTACTTGAGAAGAATGTTTATTTTTAGTTGTTAATAATATTGTATTAAGTTATATATTATTATGTAAAAGGGAAAACCCCTCCGCAGAAAGGTCTGCGAAGGGGAGTGTGTCACTTTTTCCCGTATGCTAATTGCTGATTTTTGTACACGGCAGATATAAGTCTTTCATCAATGTCGTCCTTGATTTCTTTTGGAACTTTTTTGATGTAGCTTACTGTTTTGTCCCAGTTTTCACGGTTGCGTTTTGTTGGCTTAAAACTGGAAATTGCTATTTCAAGGTTGTTTGAAACGTCCTTGATTTTTAATTCCTTAGATGCCTCGCATTTTTGCTTGAGAGTGCCGATATCTGTTTGAACATAGTACTTTGATACTTGAGGCAGATTTTCGAATGCTTCGCAAGCTGTTTTGAAGATAGTGTATCCTTTGGTTGAAACTGTGAAGTTTACAAGGTCACCATATTTGGTGTCGAAATCTTCTGCTAAGTGTTTACTTTGCAGTTCGGTTACTTTATCTTCAATTGATGAATCTACTGAGACTGCATATTCTTTCCAATTGTCTAGAAGGCTTACATTTTTTTTTGCTGATGCGTATTTTGCTTTGAGACTCTTATTTTGATTGCGTAATGAACACATTTTGGAATGTAGATTATCGAATGTTTCTTTGTGTTTAAAAAAGATTTTTACGAACCAGGCATTAACGGCTACTGAAATGATTAATAGTAGTATTAACACAATAATCACTATTCCACTGGCTGAAATTGAGCTTTTTACAAGTACAGCTGATTCATCAACGGCTGGAGATGGTGATATGTCTGCAGCATATGCACAGAATGTGCTAATAAATGTTACTAAGATACTAATACAAACTAAAAGTGACATCCGTAATTTTCCCATAATTACGTCCTCCTATAAATTATTTATACTCTAAATATGTCATTCCCAGTGTTGCTTAAAGAGGATTACGATATTTAGGCAAATTCAATTATAGCACGTTGTTTACATAAAGTAAAGCAACTTATATAAATTATACAAAAATGATTTTAATATTAAACTGACAATAATAGCTGAGTTATATAATAAATGTTGAGAGAAAAATGCTTATTATATACCTAATAATTGTGAATATAAGGAGATGTGTACAAAAATACACCCACAAATATTAGACAAAAATCTAATATTTGCAGGTGCATTTCATTTTTCTGGAAGAGCTAATTAAATTCTTCTTTTAAATATAGTCTAGTAGCTGTTGCTGGACTATAAATTCCAACTGGATCTTTTATTGGAGCAAATTCTTTTTCTTCTTGAACTCTAAGTAGTGTAATGTTGTCAAAATATTTAAAAGAGTCAAAGATGAATGTTTCAAATTTGTAAGAGTTAGGGGAGTCTGGTACAATTTTCATACCTTCATCATTTATATAAGTATTCTTTTTTGTTGCTCTGTGATAAGGAAGTGTTAGGTTAGAAATTTTTTCTATGGCTTCAATTGAGAATAGGTGACATAGAATATTTATTTCTCTATATAAAAACTTTCCGTTTGCTTGTGCGTTTGTGATTTCATCTGTAATTCGTTCATAACCTAGCATTGCTGGCTTTGAGTTTTTCTTACAAAATACCCAATCTTTTGAATATGGATCTTGTTTGAAAATTGTTTTTGCTCCAATTTGTGTATTGTTATTTATAGTTAGTGCCAAAAAGATAGGGTCAGCTACTTTTACGAGAATATTATCAATTCCGGATACAAATGCCCATTTGATTTCTTGAGATTTCATGTCCGTAATCATATTTGAAGATTTTAAAGATTCAAATAAATTTCCGTTTCCATTAGATGCTTCATGAACTTGATATGTTTCTGATAAAAGTATTTTTCCGTTTTTATCAACAAGTGGTAATTTATTTTGGATAAAGAAATGAATTTTCTCTTTAGGGTATCCAAAATAATTTTTTCCTTCAAAGAATTTTATTGTATCATTATTGTTGGTTTCGCTGGTCATGATGTACCATGGAATTGTGATGTTATATCTTTTATTTGCTTGCAAAAGTTTTGTTGCAAGTATTTCAAATAAAGATAGTTTTTTAGGAGCTAAATTTAGTTCATAAGTTCCTTTTGGACCTTTATGACCAAGACGTGTTCCTTGTCCGCCAGCCATTGTAATTACTGCATAATGGCCACTTTTTAATATTTCTGTTCCTTGGTTTTCTAAATGTCTACGTTCTTTTGTTGAAATTTCATTTTTTATAAAGTAATCAAGTGGTTCAATTATTTCTCCTTCTGGAATTGGAATTGTTTTTAGTGTTTTATATAAACTATCTATTTTTTTGAAATTTATACGTGATAATTGTGTTAGTAATTGTTCTTTTTGAGATTCATCTAATTCATCCCAAAAGGCTAATAAATGTTCTTGATTATATTTAATTAAAGTTTCTTTAATTTGACTGGGATCAGGTGACATATAACCTCCCTAAGATATTGCTTTTGATAAATTTTTTAATAAAGTTTCTTTATTTGGAATATCTGATTTTTCCAAATTTTCAATTTCTTTTTTTAGGTCATAAGGTAGTCTGACTAGGCTGATTGAATAGCTAGAAATTTCTTTAGAATCGAGTGTTCCTTCTAATATAATATATGAAGAAATTGTCGAAAAGTGTGAAGAATTAATGTCTTCATCTGTATTGTCGATTTCAATCGGAAGTCCAACACTGCCTGTATTAAAAATTGTTTTATTTTTAAATCTAAATATGTTTGGTGAGTGTATATGTGCGTATCCAACTATGTCTGGAGTGGGATCGCTTTCAGATTTTCCAATAAAACTTGTATTTGCAAACATCTGCATTGGGTCAAGAATTTCGAAATTTTTATATTCTTTACTTTCAGCATTTGAGTGCAATGGGTTGAATATGTGTTTCATGCTTAATGGTGATGCATGAAAAATTCGTACTAAATGTCCACTTAAGTAGAAATCATGTGATATTGGTAGGTTACCTAAGTAATCAACGTTTTCTTGTGTCATGTGGTCTATTGTCCATTTTTGTAATGGTACAACACAGTTGTGTGCAAGTAAATGGTCACAATTACCACGTATTACTATTTCACAATTTTGTTTTACTAATTCTGTTACTTCATTAGGGTGAACACCCTTTATGGCGATGTCGCCTAAGCAATATATATGTGTTATGCCTCTTTGTTTAATGTCGGATAGAACGGCTTCTAAAGCTGAAAGGTTGCCGTGAATGTCGGCTATTAGTGCAATTTTATCCATAAAAGATACCCCCTTTTTAGCAAATTTATAACGACGCATTAACGCCGTTATGTTGTTTTATAATAGGAAAGTTCTTCGAACTTTCTAGCGCAGAAATTCTTTTTTTAAATTTTGCACACAAACAAAGTCATAGATTTAAAAATGTTATAATAAGTGTAAATGTTATCAATGTTTGCTTTTGCTCAATTAATTTGTACATGCAAAATTTGTTTTAATATTTCTGTTGTATTTCAATAATTTTATTTTTATTTGTTCTTAATATTTCAAGAAAAACGTCTGCAATTGCTGGGTCAAATTGTGTGCCTTTGCATCTTTCAATTTCGTTCATTGTGTAATCAAAGTCTAATGCTTGTCTGTATGAACGATGTGATGTCATAGCATCAAATGTATCTGCTACTGAAACAATTCTTGCTAGGTAAGGTATATCTTCTCCTGCTAGTCTTGATGGGTAGCCTTTACCATCATATCTTTCGTGATGGTGTTTTACTATTGGTATTATGTCTGCAAAGATGCTGGCATTTGATAGAATATGTGCTCCAATTGCTGGGTGGTTTTTAATTTCTGAATATTCGTCATCTGTTAGTTTGTCTGTTTTTAATAATATTGCATCAGGTATTCCTATTTTTCCAATATCATGGAATAGGGCACCGATTTTTAATGTTTTCATTTGGTCTGGAGGTAGGTTTAGTTTTTCTCCAATTAATAGAGAGTATTCTGAAACTCTATCTGAATGACCTCTTGTATAAACGTCTTTAACTTCAACAGTTTTTCTAAGTACTTCAATACTTTCTAAGTATGATTTTTCCAGTAGCTCTTTTGAATCTGCAAGTTCAACGTTTATTTTCTTTATCATATTCATTTGTTCAACTGATTTTAGTCCTGATTCAATAAGTAAAAGTAATTGATCAAATTTATCGCTTTTTTCACAATAGCCTTGAATGTCTAATTTTCTTATTGTTTCTAGTGGTGGAGCTAAGTCTTTATGACCTGTAAGTAGTAATATGTATAGGTCTTTGTTGAATTTACGAATTTCTTCTACAACATGATCACCATGGAAAGGTGTCATGATATAATCTAATAACATTAAGTCAAAATGTTCATTTTTGACTCTTTCAATTGCTTCTTGTGGATCAGTAATTCCGGTAATTGAGTATTCACGAAGGTAAACTTTAAGTGAATCTATAATTCCCATTTCATCATCAACAGCAATTATTTTATATTTTGATTTTTCTTGCTCAACTGCGCTTAATCTCATAAACACACCTCATATTATTTTCTATTTATCGGAATTGTAATAACAAATTTGGTCCCTTTGTTTGCTTCAGTTTTAAAAGTCATATCTCCATGGAAATGAGCTTTTATGTTTGAATAAGACATGAATAACCCCAAGCCAGTGCCTGCTTTTCCTTTGGTTGTAATCATTTGCTTGAATAGGTTGTCTTGTACTACTTTTGGTAGTCCAGGTCCATAGTCTTTTACGATTATTTCGATAGTAGTATTATCTCTCAGATTTGCAATTAAGTCAATAAATTCATCAGATTTCCCTGAATATGCTTGAATTGAATTTGAAATCATGTTGTTTAATACTTGGACTAAACTGTTTATATTTCCGTTTATTGTAATTTTGTCAGGTACGGAATTAGTTATTCTTAATGTGATAAGTGCTGATTTTAGTTCGTGTTTCATTAAGATATCTACTTGTTTAAATAGTTCTGATACTGTAAAAGGGAAGACTTGGCTGTCTGATAATGTGACTGCTTGTCCTTTTACTGCTGTTATTACGTCAGACATGTATGATGTATGTGCTTTGATTTTGTCTATCCATTCTTGCATGTCTTTTGCAATTGCATGATAGTCTTCTTCTGTAACGATTGGGTTTCCAATTGATGCATCTAATTCTGCAACTAGTTGTGTTAATCCTTCGTCTGCTCCTGCAATACTCATTATTGGTGTTTTTAAGTTGTGTGCAATTCCTCCAACCATTTGCCCCAGAGAAGCTAGACGTTCACGTTCTATTAATAGGTCTTGATTATTTTTTATTTGTTCGATGTTGTGTTTTGTTAGTTCTTGAATTTTATTATAGTAGAAAGCCAAATCTGCAAATTCATCATTTGATGTTATTGGTAGGATTGTATTGTCGCTTATGTTATTTGCTGTAACTATTTCTTTTAGGCTATTTGTTGTTTTTATTAGGTTGTTTGAAATATTTTTTGACCAGATATATAGCAATATAGAGAAGGCTACAAGAACTGTAAAAATTATTTCAGAATAATTAACTAGTAAATCTACGTCAATTACAGGGAATTTAAATCCAATGTACCAAGTTTCACCTGATGAATCTGTTAATTTTAATGCATAGAGTTGTTCATCTGATTCATATTTATCATATAACATTCCAGTGTTTTCATCATAGAAAAAGTCCCTATATTTTAGAATAAAATTATTAATTGTTTCTCCTTCTTTTGATACATAGATGTTTTGATCATGAGGTGGAATTATAAAGTAGTAATCATTTTCATTTTGAAGAGGTATGCTTTTTAAGATGTTTTTTAGACTCTGTGTATTTACTTGGGATGGTGTTATGTTCTTGCTGGCTAAGTATGCTTTATAGTAGTTTGCAATTGTTCTACCTTCTTGTGAAACAGTTTTTGAATATCCTATTAATGAAATTACTATAAGTACAACGGCAATAAATGGTGTTACTTGTAAAAGTAAATTCTGTGAATTTGTTATTCTATATCCTAGGTTTTTTTCGTATTTATGTGTATAGTCATATGTTGTCATTATTACTTTGTATAAGCTTCTTTGACTTCCTACAAGCATTGCAACAGATATGATTGAAGCAATTGATATAATCATTAAAGTAAATTTTAATATTGCTAATTTTGATGCAAGCATAATAAAGTTAAAGATAATTCCTATTACTACGATAAGTACTAATTGAATTATTGAAACCTGATATGGAATGTTAATGCAACGTTTTCGTATATCCAAAATTTCTTTGTATGAAATTTTTTCATGTCTATAGTATTTGTTCATATATGTATGAATTTTTTTCATTAATATATTGAATGAAAAAAGGTGAATTGATGCTCCAAGTACAAAAACAATTAAGTATTGTTGAATATGAATTACAGGTAGTACCGTTTTTTGAAATTCGATATTTTCTGCGTTAGGTGGAAAGCCTTGGATTATTGGCATAATATAATATGTCAAAATTACGGTTATTGCATCAACTATCAATACAAATAGTGTAAAATGTAATTTAAATTTTTTTACTTCTTTAGTATTTTTCATTTAAAATTAATCCTTTCAAAATTTATTTATTATTTTTAAAATATTTTTTATATAAGTAAGGTCTATTGTACTCCATGAAAGCCCTAATTTTTTAAGTACAGATTGTGTAATATCTTGTTTATAAGTATTTAAGCTTGTGTTAGATATGTATTCTTTTGTGTATTCATCTGTATTTTCAGAAATTTTTTCTATGAATGAATTGTAATCTACAGTTTCAAAATTGCAACCTAATTCTGATAGGATATTGCTTAATTCTAAAACTGTGAGATCTTTGTTACTTAAAATATGGTAAACTGAATTTTTATTATTAGCAAAAAGTAATTTTATAATAAATCTAGCACATTCATCAACAGGGCTGAATTCAATTGGAAGATTGTGTAGCTCTTTAGCAATTACACCGGATTTTATAATTGAATTAAGTGCTGATAAAAATATGTTTTGCTTATAATTACCTTGAAATTTACCATCAGATTCTCTTGGCATGATATTTCCTAATCTGAAAATAACGGCATTTAAATCTTTAGTGTTTGTTGCAATTAATATATTTTTTTCTGCTTCAAATTTACTTAGTAAATATGGATTATTTTCTAAGTTCTGACCTATGTATAATGTGTTTTCATCAAAAATCTTATTTTTTGAATCTGTACTTACAAAACCTGCAATTGATAATGTTGAGATATGGGCAAGTGTTATTTTGTTGCCACAGAATGTGATTATATTATCAACGCTATAGACGTTGTCTTTTTTTATTTGTGTTGGCTTTACAAAGTGCTTTACATTTGCAGCTGAATTTACAACGCATGTGATTTTACTTTGTAGATAGTTATAAGTTTGCTCATCTAGTCCTAGATATTTTTGTGTGATATCGCCATTTAAGATTGTGATTTTTTCATCAATTAGTTTTGAAAGTTCTGCTGATGATTGGAAATATGATGAAATCATATTTGTAAATCTTTTTTTTGCAGGTTGATTTATTTTATTTCTAATAATGCAATATATTTTTTTTACTTTTGGATTTAAAAGAAGCTCATGAACTAAATGAATTCCTAAAAATCCTGTAACACCTGTTATTAGAATGTTTGATATATTTATAGGTTTTACATTGTTTTGAATAATTGCTTTGTCTAAATCGTCTAGATTTATAGAATAATTTTTTTCATTTGTTTCTTTGTTTGTAATGTATTTTGTCAATTCTCTTATTGATGGATTATTATATAAATCTTGAATGTTGATATTATATTTTTCTAGTTCTATATAGATTGATGTTAGGGATAGAGAATCTATTCCTAGGTCGTCCATAAAATCGTCTGTTACAGAGAATTCTTGAACATCTGTATAGTGTGCTACGATTTTATAGATTTCTTGTTCTACATTTCCTTTTGGTAATATTATTCTTTTTTTATGATTGTTTATATAGTCTTTTGCTAATTCTGCTAATGTTTTTTTATCTATTTTTCCAGAAGTAGTTCGTGGAAAATCTGCAATTTCAATAATTTTTTTAGGTCGCATATAGAAAGATATATTTTTATTTATATATATTTTAATGTTTTCTAATGATATTGATGAGTTTGAACTACGAATAAATAGGACTATTATTTTTGTGTTTTGATAAGGGATTGCAACAGGGCAAATATCAAAATCGTTTCCTAATAATTGTCTTAGTTTTTGTTCTACTTCATTAAGTGCTACTAGATATCCGCCATTAATTTTTACCATATCATCTGTTCTACCAATAAATTCGATTTCTAATTTTGAATTTATTTTTGCGATATCTCCTGTTTTATATGCAGTAACTTCTTTATTAATAAGTGGGTTAAATATTTTTACAAATCTGTTTTTAGTTTGTTCTGGTAGTTTTAAGTATCCTTTTGCAATATTTTGAATAGAGGAGTTGTCTTCATAAATGATAAGTTCACCAGATGTATTGATTGGCATGAAATTATTGTATGTATTTATTATTCCTAGTCGGCTTCCGAATATAGGTCTACCAATTGATGCGTAGTTTTGTTTGATGTTTTCTTTTGTAATAACTTTTACTGTTGTGAACATTGTTGTTTCGGTTGGGCCATATAAATTTAATATTTTTAAATCTTTATATTTGTCTAATAGTGATTTTAAAATATAAGGTTTTAGGATTTCACCGCCTGTTCCTAATATTTTTAATGAGCTTAAATCGTAAGAGTTTGTTGCATCTTGAACTGCAATATGTTCTAACCATTTTGGTATTAGGAATGAACGTGTTACTTTATGCTTTTCAATTAATTTAAGTACTTTTGCTGGATTTAGCTCGTCTTGTTTTTCTATTAGTAAAAGTGTTCCACCAAACAATAGTGATGAATAAATGTCAATTCCTGATGCATCAAATGAGTATTTTAATAATGACATAGAAACATCATCTTGAGTTGCTTTTAGTATTTTATCGTTTTCAATTGATGCTTTTAAGCTTACTATATTTTTATGCATTACCATTGTTCCTTTAGGATTTCCAGTTGATCCAGATGTATAGATGATATAAGCTGTGCTGTTTGGATTTATCTTTTTTTCTTTGTAAGGTAAATTTTCGTTTAAATCTATGTTGTCTAGGTTAATGCATGAGTTTTCTAAATTGAATTTTTTATCGTAATTTTTGTGAGTGATAATGCATCTAGGATTGCAGTTTTCTAGAATATAATTAATTCTTGTTGTGCTTTCATCTGATAAAATTGGAATGTAGCATGCACCCGATTTCATTATTGCAAACATTGATATAATCATTTCTATACTTTTATCTAATATTAAAATTACTTTGTCATTAGATGTAACGTTATTTTGTTTTAATATAGTAGCAAGTGTATTAATTTTTTGATTTAGTTCTTGGTATGTAATTGTTTGTTCACCACAGATTAATGCTGTTTTGTCTGGATATTTGTTTACTACTTCATTGAATATATCAATTACTGAAATGTTTGGATTTCGTACGTTTCCAGATGAGTTAAATTTTTGTAGCTGCTGTGTATCAGAGTCAAGTAGTATATTTAAATTTGGAATGTTTGTGGCGTTTTGACTTGTTATTTGATCTATTATGTTCATGATGTAATCATTTAATTTTTCAATTGTTTTTTTTGTGAAGCATGATGTTAAATAATCAAACATAATAACTGGATAGTTGTTTAATGTTGAAATATGAATGTTTAAAGCTTGATTTTGTTGATCAAGAAAAATCCAATTACAGAATCCTTTATCTACGGAATTTAGATTATTACTCAATTTATTGATTTGATATGAAAATCCGATATCAAATATTTTGGTTGTTGAATGTGTTGTTTCATTATACATTTTTTGTATTTTGCTGAAGGAAAAACTTGAATGTCTAAAAATTGAAAAATTTGTATTGGAAATTTTTTTGCATAATGAAACAAAGTCGGTTTCGTCTGAAACTGACACGTATAGCGGCAACGTTGAAACGTATAGCCCTGTAGAATTAAAATCGTTATATTTTTTTAATCTATTTAAAAATGGAGTTCCAATTACAAGATTATCTTTATTGTACAATTTGTTCATACAAACAGAAATAATTCCTAAAAAGAATGAATATTCAGTGATATTATATTGTTTGCAGAATGTACTGATTTTTTTACATAAATTTTCGTTAAGGTTGCGTTGGAATCTTTTAGCGGAATAGTCATATAAGTTGTTTTCGTTAAATAATTTAGATGAATCCATTTGTTTAACGTAATTTTTCCAGAATTCTAAATCTTTATCATAGTTTGTTGATTTTGAATACTCTAGTTCTCTATTTATAAGATTTAAGTAGCTGGGCTTATTGTAGTTTGAAAGATCTTCGCTGTTTGATAATTTGTTGTATATATCTTTGATTTGTTCTGCTACTTGTGTCATTCCCCAGGCATCTGAAATGATGTGATGCACTTTAATAAAAACATATGAGCAAGTTGGTGTTGTAACAATAAACATAGCAAATGTGTTTTTTAGTGATAGTTCATATTTTTTGAAGAAATCGATGAAGGTAGAGATGTCTTCGTTTTCTAATTTTTTTACTGGAATTTCTATATGTGAATATGGTTTAAAGTATTGAATAGGGGTGCCATTATCGTTTTCGAAAACTAATTGAAATGAATCGTTTACTTCTATTAATTTGTTTAAAGTTTTTGATAAAAGTGCTGTATCTAATACTTCGTTAAATTTTAGATAACCAGCAATGTGATTTATTGGTGAGTTACAGGATTGTTGTTCAACTTGATATATGTTTTTTTGAGGATTTGTTAGTTTATAAATATTTGGTTTTGTCATATTGGTACTCCTTAAAATTCTGATATTATTTCATGAAAATTATATACAAAAGTAAAATAAAAATCAAATATAAATAGTAAGAATATTATTTATGGACACTGTAAAATTTAAATTAACGTCTTGTGAAACTAAATTTTAGTTTTATGAGAATATTATTTATATATTGAGTAAACAATATAGTTAAAAATAAAGAGAAAAGGAGCAATCAATTTTTAGATAATTAAATCTATAATTGGTTATATTAAAAATTTATGTATACATCCGAAACGAGAAATAATAATATTTACATATTGTTTTTAATTATTGTATTGACGGCTTTTTTTACGATTTTGGCATACACATTATTTTTAGATAGCCATGAGTATAAGTATACGCAAAATGTTGTGGCAACAAGGGTGAGCTACACAGCTGGAGATGCTAATTTAGAGAAGGTTGTTGATGATATAACTGAGAGTACGGTTGGAATTTCAAAAATTAAAGACATTGGATCTACTATTTTCCTTGAAAAAAGTACGGAAAATTTGAATTTGGGAAGTGGAGTTATTGTATCTAGTGAAGGATATATTTTGACTAATCAACATGTTGCGGGTGAAAAATATAGTACTTGTTATATTACTTTGAAGAACGGTGTTACATGCAATGGGGTTGTTGTTTGGGCAAGCAATGATTTGGATTTAGCTATTATAAAAATTAATATGAAGGAATTGCCTGAAGTGGTTCTTGGAGATTCAGATGATGTACGAATTGGTTCAAGTGCATATGCTGTTGGTAATCCTGTTGGATACGAGTTACAAAGGACTGTGACTTCTGGAATTATTAGTGGTATTAATCGAACTATAAAAGTTGAAGATGAGGAGAAAAAGAGCTATTTAGAAGGCTTAATACAGACTGATGCAACAATTAATCAAGGAAATAGTGGTGGACCGCTTATTAATTCTAGTGGAGAAGTTATAGGAATTACTACATTAAAAATAGAGGATGTTGATGGAATTGGATTTGCTATTCCTATTAATATTGTTAAACCCATATTAAGAAAATTATTAGAAACTGGTGAATTCGAGGAACCATATTTGGGTATTTCTGGATACGATAAGGATGCAATTCCATATTTGAGTTCAAATATTAATTTTGAAAGTGGAATTTATGTTGAGGAAGTGGATGAACTTGGACCTTTGAAAGATAGTAAATTAAAAAAGGGAGATATTATTGAAAAAATAGATGGTGTGCAGATTGAGAGTATGAATAAATTAAAGGAATATGTGTATTCGAAAAGTGTAGGAGATGAAGTTATGTTAACAGTGAAAAAGAATAATAAAATTTATGAAATTACTTCTAGATTGGTTAAAAATAAATAAAAGCACATGCTAAAAGGTTTACAAAATTAGAAAAATGTATTATAATTTTGAGTAGACACACAAATTATGTAAAGCAATTAAAGAAATATCTTTAAGAAAGGAGATATAGTTTAGAATTTGTAACTAATAACTTTGGCTGTTAAAAAAGGAGGCAAAATATGTTAAACAATAGTAGCTTACAGTATGATGAAAGTGCTGAAACGGTTGGAATTTTTGGTTGTATCGTTAACCGGGTAAAAAACTTTTTTAAGTCTTTGTTGAAAGAGGAGAAAATTGAGGGGGTTCCTGAAGTAGACTATCTTAAACAGGTTTTTAGATGTAACATTGTTGAGAAACCTGTTGATTTTGAGGAGATACTTCGAAAGTCTTTTAAACCTGGTGTTTGTTTTGTTATTGATGCTTCAATAACGAGTGTAAAAAATGTACGAGCGATTTTGAAAAAAATCTGTGAGGAACCTTGCTTGAAAGATTTTAAAATCATTTTAACAAGTGTTACGATTCGTGAATTACAAATGCTACAGACAACGAAAGATTCTGATGGGCAGGATGCTAGGTTTATTTTGAATCATGCAATTGACTATGGCAAAACTTATCAATTAATACAGATTCCAGAGAATGAGAGTACACCAGATAATTGTATTGTTAAGTATTGTGCTACACACAAAAGTGTAGTTTTGTTGACATCTGATAAGGAAATGGCACTTAATGCGAAAATGAAGGGCGTTCATGTGTTATTTTTAAAACAGCAGGAAGGTAAGAAACAAGCTAAAATACGTAATGGTATAGTGTCTTTGTATCCTACTAGAAGAATTGGTAATCAGTTGTTTACAGGCGAAATGCAAACTGCAAAGCGGTCAATGTTAGTTATAACCCAGGATGGAAAAGAATACTCGCAGAATATTTGTGAGTTACATGTTGGGGATAACATACTGATTGCTTCTCTGAGGGATGATTGTCTTATTTTTGTTGTATATAACCTTATTTCATTAGCTACTGAAAATAATGCGCAGACGATTTTTAGCAGAAGGTATTATGCAACAGATGAGATTGACAACTTGGAGAATGCAAGGTATCAGGAGTTCTTGAAAGAATTCATAAAAAAACATAATATTAATTTTTAAGCTATATCGGAAGACTAGCTGTTCGTATTCTTGTACGGATGGCTAGTTTTCTTTTCTATTATAAACAATCTTAAAGAAAATTTTATATTAATTTTTTCACACCTTGCTGTCGCATTCTAAAGAATGCTTCAATCGCAGTCACTTCACTTACGTTTCGTTCCTTTGGTCGCTGCGCGGTGATTCAAAAATATAATATAAAAAATTCCTTTATAAATATTGCGATTACTATTGCAGAAAAAATATTATATTTATAATTAATAATAGGATGGTAAATAGCTGTTGTTGAAATAATTTTTTGTATTTGGTATAATTAAGGTATAAAAAATTTTTATAAGGAGGGATTTCGTATGCGGAATTCATTGAGAGCAAAAATTGTTGTGTCACTGTTGTGGGTTGTTGTTTGGATTTGCTTTAACAAGATTGTTGCAGGTTTACACCTCACAGGAAGTAGAGAATTGTTTTCTCTGCTAATTGAAGGCTTTTTATGCATCTTGATTGCACAGATTATGTGCTATTCAAGAAAGCTCAAATGGCTGGTCCTGTGTATTCTTACGTTTTTACTGATTTGTCAGTTTAATATTGTAAGTTTGCTCAGCTATCTGATTAACGTTGCATTGTTTGTCATTACTTTGCAGATGGGTCCTATGATTCCGAATGTGTTTAAAGCGAAGAAGGGCAAGGTTAAAAAGATTAAACTGGATAATGGCCACGTTTTACGGTAACTATAGTTTTTGTTTTTAGGGGGGTGAATGCACCTCCCTTTTTTTGGAATTTATTGAGAAAAGGAAAATATATATTAATTTTTTCACACCTTGCTGTCGCATTCCAGGGAATGCTTCAATCGCAGTCACTTCACTTGCGTTTTGTTCCTTTGGTCGCTGCGCGGTGATTCAAAAATTTAATATGTATTTTTCTTTTTATAATAATTTAAAAAAGTGTTCGTCAAATTGCGATAAAATTTTTGAAAATATCTGTTAAAAATTTATCCCTTTTTTAATTATTAACGTGAATTTTTTAAAATGTAGTCAGATGATGTCGAAAATGGCAATATTGTTGTGTTTGACAAGATTTGAAAATGCCTGTATATTTGAGTGCGGAATAAGGAGGTAGGCATGAGAAAATTTTATGCAGATGTGATTTTAAATAAAGAGGAATTGAAGGAAAGCGATAGTAACAGAATTGAATTAGAATATTATAAAATTGCTAAGAATATAAAGAAAAATCAGAGAACATATGGCGTTGAGATTGTTAAGACGGAATATTTTAATGATAAAAAATTAAAAGAAAGTGAAAATATATATAATGTTACAAGTAATGAAGGTGTGATTGATAATTTATTAAGTATTTTGAAAGAAAATCAGGTTACACCGATTGGTTTAAATGATGTTGTTGATGAAATATTGTAATAATTATTTATACGAAAAATACATATTATATTTTTGAATCACCGCGCAGCGACCAAAGGAACGAAACGCGAGTGAAGTGACTGCGATTGAAGCAATCTATACATAAAAAAGAGCCGTTGTTCTGTAAGAACAGAGGCTCATCAAGATTGCGACAGCAAGGTGTGAAAAAATTAATATGTATTTTTCGTATTTAAAAATTTTAGCTGATTGTTAGTTCATTTACCTTTAATAAAAATTATGATATACTTTAAAATATTTAAAAGAAGGTGATGAAGATGGCGAGAAGATATAGAGAAGAGATGGAAGATTCAGATATTCCTAATTCTGTGAAGAGAATGAGAAATAATAAGCATGGCAGAAAAAATGGTAATAATAAGAATATTAATAAAAAGGATCAGGAAGTAATTGAAAAGAAAAAGCATCCAATTTTAAAAAAAATAGTTTTAGTTTTGATATGTATACTTGTGTTATTTCTGATAGTTAGATTAATAATAAGTACGCATAGATGGAAATCATTGGCGAAAGATATGCTTTTAAATGAAGGTTCAATTGTATTAGATTCTGATGGTAATACAATTGCTACTTTAGGGAGTGAGAAGGGAAAGATAAAAGTTTCTTTTGAGCAGATTCCTGATAACTTGAAAGAAGCATATATTTCAATAGAAGATGAGAGATATTATTCTCATGGTGGTGTTGATATTAAAAGAACAACAGCTGCTATAGGTTCATATATTATACATTTTGGTTCATCATCTTTTGGAGGTAGTACAATAACTCAACAGTTAGTTAAAAATATGACTGGTGATTCTTCAGATAAAATTTCAAGAAAAGTTAATGAATGGTGGAGAGCTTCTACTTTGGAGAGTTGTGCATCTAAGGAAGAAATTTTAGGGGCATATTTAAATACAATTTATGTTGGTCCAAATACTTATGGGGTTGAAGCTGGTGCACAATATTATTTTAGTAAATCAGTTAAAGATTTATCATTAGAAGAATGTGCTTTCTTGGCTGGTATAAATCATTCGCCTAATTCATATAATCCATTTTCTGATAAAACTGATAGTGAGAAAATTAAAAAGAGAACGAAAACTGTTTTATCTAAGATGAAGGATTTGAATAAGATTAGTAATGAAGATTACGAAAGTGCATGTAAGAATGTTGATAGTGGTTTAAATTTTAAGAAGGGAACTATTACAACAGGAAGTGGAGTTTATTCATATCATACGGATGCTTTAATTAATCAAGTAACTGAAGAAATTGCTGAAAAATATAAAATTTCAAAAACTTTTGCTAATAATTATTTAGAAAATGCTGGTGCTACAATTCAAGGAACGCAAAATTCTAAAGTTCAATCTGAAATAGAAAAAGAGTTTGAAAAGAAGAAATATCAACTAGCCTCTAATACTGGAGGAGATCCTTCACAAGCTGCAATGGTTATAATGGACCATAAGACTGGGCAAGTTGTTGGTTGCGCTGGAGGTCTTGGAAAGAAAACACAATCTAGACCTTTAAATAGGGCGACGCAAAGTGTTAGACAAACAGGTTCGGCTATGAAGCCTATTGCTATACTTGCTCCTGCAATTGATAAGAAAATAATTACCTGTGCATCTTTAGTTGATGATACTGAAAAGGATTTTGATGGTGGTTATCATCCAGAGGATTATAATAAACCTTTGGGAATGGTTACAGTTAGAAGAGCGGTAGAGTCTTCACAAAACGTACCTTTTGTTGAGATTATGGAAGAACTTAAACCTAAGAATTCAATTAAGTATATGAAGAAGATGGGGATTACTACATTAACTGATAAGGACGATAATTTATCGTTGGCTTTAGGTGGATTAGATAAAGGTATTAGTCCATTAGAAATGGCTGGTGCTTATAGTACAATTGCTAATGATGGAGAATATATAGAGCCAACTTTTTATACAGAAGTTACAAAGAAAAATGGCAAAAAGCTTATCAAGAATAAACAAGAAAAACGACAAGTTTTTTCTGAAGGGGTTGCTTATGTTTTAAAGGAGTTATTAACTCAACCAGTATTAGGTTCAAAGGGAACAGCAACTTATTGCAAAATAAATGGTGTTGATGTTGCTGCTAAGACCGGAACTACTGATGAAAACTATGATAGATGGTTATGTGGCTTTACTCCATATTACACTGCAACATGTTGGTATGGATATGATAAAAATGAAACTGTTAATTTTAATAAAAAGAATCCTGCTGGTTTGATATGGGCTAATGTTATGACAAGGATTCATTCTGGTTTGGCAGGTGCTACATTTGAGAGACCATCAAAAGTTGAAGTCGCAACAATATGTAAAGAGAGTGGCGAAAAGGCAACAACAGGTTGTACAGATACATATACAGAGTTTTTTGTAAAAGGAACAGTACCTAGAGATTGTGAAATTCACGTTGGTACTCCAATTGTTGTTGATGAAAGATCAACATATAGAAACAATTCTGGAACTATAAATGGAACAGATAAAGAAATTGATGCCGAGGAGCCTCAGAGAGATAATTGGCCAAGTTCTGGAAATACTACTTCAACAGAAAATGTTGTTAGAAATGAAGTTTATAATAAAGTAGAGAATAAGACTAATACTACAAATTCAACGAATACTTCAAACACGGTTCGAAATACTAATAATGTAGTAGAAAATAGAAATGAAACGGTAACACCAAGTACTTCTCCAAGTACAACACCTAAAGAAAATGTTAAACCTACAAATGAAACTGAAACAAGTATGGAGACAGAGAATCAACAATAAAGAAATACTTTACAGAGCATTGTAAAAAGTTTAAAAATTTACTGAAAAATTTTAAAAGTATGGCTTTTTAATAAGCTGTAAAAAAGCTCGCACACACTAGTGCGAGCTTTTTTGCGTGTACCGAATGTACCGATAATTATTCAACCAAAATGGTGATCTCATTGTCCTCAAAGGGGACTTCATTGTTTCCAGTTTGCATATGGGATCCAAATATCTGCATTAACTGCCATAATGGCATTTCAAGAATGTTGCCATTTAATACGCAAAATTTTTCGGGGTCGATGAAAAAATAACTCCGTAATAACTCCATTCCTAATGGGGTTAAGGTGACAGTTGCCATTGCATTTGTATTAACGGTAATTTCTTTTCCTTTTTTACTCATATTGCAATTCCTCCTTGTGCTAAGAAAAAAATAGATACACTAGTATAATAATATACTGATGGCATTATAACATACTTTGTAAAAAAATGTAATATGTTTTTTTTAAAATATCAATTATTCTGATGTTGATTTTTTATGTAAAGTACGATAAAATAAATGCGATTGGCAATGCCAAAAAATATGAATTTCTTTATTCCTAACAAATCCTAACAGAAATGTTAGTTGAATATAGATGTAACTTTCAAACCATCTATCTATTATTATAGGAGGAAAAATTATGTTAGTATCTATTTTATTATCTATTTTCTGGGCTTTGTGTTCAACTGTACTTGTTTTACCGTGGTTCTGGAAATCACTGATTAATCGGAAAACGATTGTTGGCAATGAAAAATATCGAGGAATAAACTCAGGAAAAAATGCACTGGTAGGTTTTATAGCTTTTCAGATATGCTTTTTTGTTGCAACATTTTTAATTAGCTTTGTAGTATATAAGGAAGCTGGTGTTACACGTACGTTGATTGGTGCGGTTGTTCCAATTATAGCTGTTATCTTTTTTCAAATGATAACTATGGGTATGGGTTGGAATGAAAACTTGAAAATCAAGTATCTTATCCTTTGTGTAATTGCTGGTTTGTTTATTATTATTGCTAGCATCAATACTTACACAGGATATTGTCTTGATATTAAAGGTGTTGAACCTGAGAATATTGAAGTTGAAGAACTTCCACTTACAGTTACTATAGGTAATACTGAGCAGATTATTCCAGATAGTACAAGTATTGCATATTTATTTGACGTTGAGACTGCAAAAGGACCAATGTATGCAAATAATAAGTATGTATATGTTACAACTAAGCCAGATGGAGTAGTTATAGTTGATGAAAATAATGCAAAAATGGCAAAGTTTTTTAAAACTAACTATGCATTTCTGGATATGAGATCTAAGTATCCATTTAGCATAATTAGGAACTTGGGTATTATTGTAACTGATGATAATGTTCCATATAAAAAGTATGTAATTGTTACTAAAAAAACTGTTGTTGCTAGACCTATACTGGATGAATATGTTTACCAAAACATGTTGACTGGAGAAATAACCGAACATCAACCTAACTAGTTAAAAGGAGGATTAAAAATATGCGGAAACCATTGATTGTATACAAGGGAGAAAATATTTTGCTTGTAAGAACGAGAAAGGGGAAAGGACCTGTAATTATCCAGTCGTCTGGTTATACAATGGCTGTTAGTGCAATTAACCAGTCTTGGATTGTTACTAATTTGCAGACAGTTCCTAAAAAAGACAGATCCGAATTATCAGATCCATTTATTTTTAACCAGAAGTTACCGTGTTATAAGCAACTTGATGCAGAGGTTATGGAGTTATATTTTTTGCCGGAGTGCCAGGGGTTAAATGCTGCTGTATCTGAGTTTGTGGGTTTGTTTCAGAGAAAGTTCAGCGATGCAACGCTGATTGGTCATTCTAAAGGTGGTCTTTTTATGACTGCTGTACTGGAGCGGGTTCACGAAGTGCGAGTTAATGCAGTTATTATTACGCCAACGATTGGAACAGTAACAGGCAATGAAAGGTATATGCTTGATCAAATTTCAAAAAATGAGTATGGATTTTTATATAAGAAGTTTTTGAGATTTGTTGTTAAGACAGTAGGCAGTAGAAGACCAATCGATATGGATATGGCGTATGACTCTAAATTCTTAAAGGAAGTTAAGAATTATATGATGATCCTGAAGAGACATTATGTGCTGAATATTTATGCGTGTTGTCCGGCCCCAGAAGATGCAACAATAGTGGATAGGGTGTTTATGAGATTCGGAAAAGCGGTAGGATTAGATCTTAATAAAAGTGATGGAATGGTAGAGATGGATAATCAGTGCCTTTCAGATAATTGTGAAATGCTGCTTGGAATCCGTACTGTTCATCCGCTTGCTTTGAAAAAATCGAATGATATTATATTTAAATATATCATTAAACACGAAGCATATTAAAAGAAAGCTTTAATAAGTAGTAAAAGAGCCTAGTCTGTTGACTGGGCTCTTTTTTTCTGAGATTAATGATAGTTCTAAAGTTTTGATTGTTAATTGGATAAATTTAAAAATGTTAAAAGAGTATGATTAAATTAATCATACTCTTTTTGGTGCACCTGGAGGGATTCGAACCCCCGACCTTCCGGTTCGTAGCCGAACGCTCTATCCAGCTAAGCTACAGGTGCAAAACTTTTTAACACAACAATTATAGCAACTTTTATATAAGATTTCAAGGATAAAATGAAAAAATGTGAAAATTGCTTTAAGTCTGAATAATGCAATAACCTTTTATTTTACAGAAGTTACTTTGAGAATTTGCCAAAAATACGAAAATATATTGCGAATTTAGAAAATATGTTATAATTAAATTGATTTAGAATTTATTTAAGAGGTAAGTATGGGTTTAATAAAGAAAATTATTAACAGAATAACGAAAAAGCGTGATATTTTGATGCTTGATGAGGCTAAGTATAAAGATTTGGTGGCATCTGATAAAATAGAGTCATTAATAAATAATATGCCGGAAGGTTTATCAGAGCTGGAGAAAGCATATTATGTTTATACTGAGCTTGGAAAGGTTGTGTCAGAAAATCCAGAATTTGTATTTACGGATAGAGCGGGCAAAGAAGCACATTATAATGATCAGATGGATACTGAATTTTATGGAATATGTAAATCGATTTCAGAATTGTATGTTTCTGTTTTGAAAGATAAGAGAATTGGAATTGAGGCAGAATTAGTGAAAAAATCTCCCAAGAGTCCAATTACTCATGTTGATACAGTTTTAAAAGTTGATGGAAAATATTATATAGCAAATTTGATAAGTGATTTGTCAAAGATAAAGTCTTCAAGAAGAATTGATAGTTTTGGAGCTGGTTTAGAAAGATTTGACCGTAATCCAAAAATGAAAGAGGATTATGAAGAATATGTAAAAAAATTAGAGAAGAGATTTGGAAAATTTGCTACATTAACGAGAGAACAAAGAGAAGAGATGGATGCTAAATTAGGCTATAGTTATTTGCCACAGGTTTCAAAAGATGAATCAAATGAGCTATCAAATAGAGGGTTATATACAGAGGATGTTATAGAATTGCTTAGAAAAGATATGCAGAATCCGGAGAGTTTTAAGAAGTATGTTTTGCATGATAAGGACGTGCCTAAAGAAAAATATTTAAAATATAAATTAAAATATATTTTTGATAATATTAATAAATATACAGATTATACAGCTGATATGAATTATTTGGAGAATATAAGGTATTATATATATGTTGCAAAAAAATTACTTCCTTCTGATGAGCTTAATAGAATTAATACTTATGTTGCAACTATTGATGATGATAAAAGAAATGTGGTTTCAATTTTTAAGGTGAGTCAAAATGAAAAAGACGGATTAAATGATTATTTCATGTATTCTAAAGAAGATAAAAAATATAATGAAGTTTCTCAAATGGAGATGAATGATTTTTTAAATAGTTTAAGTGGAAGAAATGTAAAAATTATTGGAGAGTTTGATAGATATCGTCCAATGCCACTAAGTGAATTAGAAAGATAAAGAAAAAAAGAGAATAATGGATAAAAAGAAAGGGATGCAAGAATTATTGAAAATTTTGATAGATATGTTTTCAAATTATTAATTGAATTGGAGAGATAAAGAAAAAAGTGAACTTATTTTAAAATAAGTTCACTTAAAAATTATTTATTAACTTTTTCTTTCAATGCTTTTCCAGGTTTGAAAGCAGGTACTGTTGAAGCAGCTATTTTTAGTTCTTCACCAGTTTGTGGGTTTCTACCTGTTCTTGCAGCTCTTTCTCTTGTTTCGAATGTTCCGAAACCGATTAATTGAACTGAATCTTTATTTTCTAAAGCTCCAGATACTACGTTTACAAAAGAGTTTACTGTAGCTTCTGTATCTTTTTTTGAAAGACCTGTTTCGTTAGCGATTGCGCTTATTAAATCAGCTTTATTCATCTTAAAATCTCCCTCCTTTTTTAGTATATATAAACTTTAGCAAATAATACTTTAATCGTCAAGCTTTTATGTGAAAAATTTTGAGGAAAAAATTTTGATATGATATAATGGGGAAAATGTTAATGGCAAGGAGAACGTGATGTTTTATTATACTTATATGGTTAGGTGCGAGGATAATTCGTTATATACGGGTATGACTAGTGATTTGGAGAAGAGGATTAATGAGCATATTTCAAAGACTAAGAATGGCGCAAAATATACTAAATCACATAATGCGGTTAAATTAGAAATTGCATGGAGATGCAAGGAGAAGTCTTTAGCGTGTAAATTAGAATATCAGCTTAAACAGCTTAATAAAAAACAAAAGGAAAAAATAGTTTTAGGGGAGCGAATATCCACATATTTGGCAGGAAAAGTTGATTGTAGAAGGTATAGAATTGAAAAAATAAATAATAACTCTCTTTGTTAGGTTAAATTAACAAGGAGAGTTATTTTTTAATTGAAAAGTTCTTTGAAATTTCTAATAAAGAACCTTATTTTGCATTTCTTTGGTGTGAATAAAGATGTGGATTTATAAAAGCTATAATGAAGGCAAATGTTAATAAGGACCTTTAAAGATGTTTATAATTTTTTTAAAAAATTTTATAATGATATTTTCTTTAGGAATGGGTGTTAAACTTGTGTTTGAAGAAGTTTCGCTTAGATTTTTTTCTTTTTTTATTCTATCAGTTGTATGTGAAAGTTCTGTATGTGCAATTGTATTTGCATATTCGTTGTTTTGAAAGTTATCATATTTTGACTGTTTTACTAAATCTTTTTCTGCTAGATATTTTTTTTCTTCGTCTGTTGCCCAATAGCTACGATAAATTAATGATAGAATTGCTGATGTTTCATATAGAAGATTTTGTTTGTCAATATCCACATTGAAATCAATATTACTTTTATAACTTTTATTCATGTTTTCATGAATAAATTCTATAAAATTTTCTGGTAGTCTATTTAATAATTCTTCATCAGTATTTTCTAGGATATCAGAAACTTCTTTTAATGCATTTGGATATGTATTATTTGTCATATTCTACTTCTCCTTTATCAATTGTTCTAGATTTCATACGTTTTATGTTAGAATAAGCTAATTGTACTAATGCTGTTGGTGTTCTTTCTGCGACTTTGCGGAATTGATCTCTTTTAAATCTATTTTGAGCAAAACCTTTTCTTTCGTTTTTTTGGTA
Source organism: uncultured Clostridia bacterium (assembly GCA_934149275.1). Lineage (GTDB taxonomy): Bacteria > Bacillota > Clostridia > TANB77 > CAG-508 > UMGS1994. The sequence continues at coordinate 24,361 of CAKPEG010000002.1, forward strand.
AACAGGTGCATCTTTAACAGATTCCCATCTGTCCATGTAAATTTGTTTGTCTTCAGGACTATCCATTATTAGATTTAAAAAATTATGTGCTTTTTCTTCTTCGCTTACATCTGTTCTATAAAATTGATCTAATTTCTGTTTGTATATTTCTGGCCTTTCTGTTACTTTTATAGCGGTATTTATTAATGAAGCATATAAGAATACATTTTGTTTTATTACTTCTGGGTCTAAAGATCCATTTGCCATTCTAAATTCTATTGTATTTTTTTTGGCGTTTCCAATATTGGTTAGGTTTAATCCGCTATATCTTCTTTCATCTAGTTTTAGTTTTCCTGCTATTGTTTTTAGTTTTCCAAATTTTTTGTATGAGACTTTTAAGGTGCCATTTTCAATTTGTTTTAGAAGTTTTTTCCCAATAGGTGCAGCAGCTCCATTTCTCCAAATGGATGAAACCATATGAATTCCTTTAAAATCTTTGTTTATAGCATGTTTTCTAGTAGGATTATTTTTATCATTACTCATTTTATATATAAGTTCTTCAGACTCTGCATAGATTCGTAAAAAATTTCTCATTTTTTCTGGATCTTGTGTAAGACATTTTGAATCAAAATGAACGTGAAGTCCGCATTTATCATCTGCAATGACTTTTTCTCCTTTATTGCCGGGAAATTTTTTCATGTGTTCACACATATCAGTTACTGATTGCCAATCGGATGGAGTATCTCTTAATATAGGGGAAACTAGTTCGGCGCCTCCTTCAGATACTAGTGACTCTTCTATGCTTGTTGCCATATGCCAATTTTTATCTGTTATGTATTTAGCACTTTCTCCTTTGTATAGTCCATCTTGACCTTTGGTTTGTACGTTGTAGGCCTCTAATTCTATTCCAAATTTAAAATCATCGGGTAATCCCAAAGTATCAGTTTTTTCTTTGTATTTCATATACTTTTCCTCTTTTGAATTTATTTTCTTTTATTATATATTAAATAATATTTTTTTTCAATTATTATTTATTAAATGCTATTGTTTGGGGGAGAGAATAGACTTGGAGCTTGGCGATTGAGTGAATGTATGATATAGTAGAAAGTGGTGAAACAATTTCTGATAGCGTGATTCGATTAAGATACAAAGCTATTGAAGATCTGTATGATGATCAACCAGATGATGTCGATTTGAGAATTAGCGTTAAAACTGGATTGGCTTGGAGAACTAACAAAGAGGATATGGCTAAGCTTGTGACTGATGAACAGCTCGATGTGATGATTATGTATATGAAACTTTGTATTAAGAAGATCAAGAATAAGGTTTTGCGTAAGATGATTTAGTATGCAAAATTACTTTAAGAATTTAATATGATTAAAGGTATAACTGCCACAGTTTTCTATTGAGGACTGTGGCGGTTGTGTTTTTATATAATAGAAAAGTTCTCCGAAATTTCTATTATTAAAATAACAATGCACAGAATCAAAATGCCTAAAACTCACTAATGCGTTGACTTTTTGGCGATTTTGTTATAAAATGTTTGTACAAAATTATAAGGAGGCGATTTTATGATGTTAAACATTACATCTCAGAAGCTTGTAAATGAAATGGTCCGGATAGCAAATCAGGAGCGTGCTAGGACTAGTTGCAATGTCGATGTGTTAATTAATGCGTTATTTAACATCAGAGATGAAGAGAATGATTTCGCAAATCTTTTTTATATCTACTTTGAGAAAAAGTTACAGCTTAAAACAGATGTAATTGATAAAGCAATCTCAAAGATTGCCAGCGAAACCAAAGAGGAAACTAGTTCAGAATTTACGTTTGAGACAACTGATGAGAAGGTGCCAACTATTATAATCAAATGCGATGATGAACTCAAAAAGGTTATTGCAGGTGTTGAAGTAATAACAGCTGAGAATAACAAAAAGTACATTACACCAGATTATTTTATGGTTGCGCTTTTCGAAACAGAGTCACAGACAATGAGGCACTTTTTGAAGGAGATCAATGCTAACTATATGGAGGCAAAGACGTTCTTTGAGAGAGAAAAAATCTTTAAGTACGAAATTGTACCATATGAATTGAGCAGATTTGTGCGTTACAGAAATCCAGACTATAAAAATGTAGATTGTGATATCGTAGGACGTGACAAAGAGCTCAAGCAGGTATACAGAATCATGTTAAAATCCAGCAAGCGGAATGTAATCATCTACGGTGATGCCGGAGTTGGTAAAACTGCTGTTGGAGAGAAATTTACTTACGAAATAGCAAATGGGCTGTGCCCGGAGAAATTTGCTAATTTCAAAGTTTTTGAGTTGAGTGTTAGACATTTCTGTTTAGTTTGCGAAAATGAAAGTCAGGCCAATGAAAAAATGAATGCGCTGTTGGACTTTCTTGGTAAACAGAAAGAGGACATTATCTTACTGATTGATGAAATCCAGATTATTCTCGGAAAAGCAGGATTATTCGAAAATAAGAAGATGGACCTGTCAACGACTTTTAAGCCAATTTTGGCAAGAGGAGATCTGAGAATTATTGGAATTACAACACGAAGTGATTATATCACTAGTTTTTCAACAGACGCTACACTTTCCAGAAGATTTGAGGGAGTAGAAATTAACCAACCCAAATATAATGAAGTTTATGAAATGATTCTTCCAAGAGTCAGAAAGATGGAAAAGAAAAAGGGCGTTTTAATTTCAAATGAGGCAATTGAACAGTGTATTTGGTATGCAGCATGTTTCGAGTACAACAAGTCCAATCCGGATAAAAGCATTGACGTTGTAGATAGAGCAATGGCAAATGCAGAACTCGAAAACAGGACTACTGTTACAAAAACCGATATTATCAACGTTTTCAAAATTTCATTCAAGAAATGGGAAAAAATGAGTCAAACATTAAAACTGTCAACTGCATATCATGAAGCAGCACACTATGTTGTTGCAAGGGTTACAGACTGTGGAACTTACAAAATTCTTGCTGTATCGATTTATCCAACAGATGAATATGATGGGGTTAATGTATTTGAATATGATGACGAAAGCACGCCAGTGGCTAACCGAAAATATTATTTAGATGGTATGGCAATGGACCTGGCAGGTAGAGCGGCTGAGGAAATTATATTCAAAGAGATTACCAGCGGTGCAACTGCAGATATTTGTAGTGCAACGGCAATTGCCAAGGATATGATCATGGAGTATGGACTCGGTGATAAGGTTGGTAAAAACAGATACTATGAAGACTTTGACATGGGGGTTGGAACAGGTGATAATGCTGATGAAATCAGTGAAGAAGTCAATTGTGTAATTGATGAGGCCTACAAACTTGCTAACAAATATCTTATGGAAAATAGAGATTATTTGGATGCTGTTGCTATGGCACTTATGGACCATCAAATACTCATGAGAAATGAGCTTGATCAGATTTGGAAAAATGTTACGGATATCCGAAAAAAAATGGAAACTGAAAGCCATAACTTTCATCCAAAGAAAGATAAGAAGGATAACAAAATTTCCAAATATGAGCTCAAAGATCGAATCAGAAAAGGAAAAAAGGTTGCAAAACATCTAAGAAAAGAAATAGCGAAAGTGTTTAAATAACAGTTCGCATGAGTCGCCTAAAATAAACAAATAATTTCTGAAAAAATCTCAGCTACGGTATATGTAGCTGGGATTTTTTATATAATAGGAAAGTTCTCCGAACTTCCTCTTATATAAATTAACAATGCACAGAAATTTGCAAAGCAAATTTCGCGCGCGAACAAAGACGCGGACTTAAAAATGCTATAATTAGTGCAAATGTTATTAATGTCCGCTTTTGTTCTATAGTGAGTGATTTGATTTATTGTGCAATTATTAAAATTTAGTGTATTATAAATATGCAATAGTATTTTGATTGCAAATATAAATTTTAGATTTCCATAAAACATTTTTGAAGAAAAAACGTAAATATTGTTTCACATTTTGGGGCTTTTATTCATATTTTATGATGTAATTAATTATAGATGCGTATGAAATAAAAAAAAGAAACTACTCATTTTGAGTAGTTTCTTACAGATTTAAACCTCATTCGCTTTATTAACGATTTTGGTTTAATATATTTTTTTAAAATATTATCTCTAATAAAGCGAATTACATTGACTCTAAAATTAGTTATGGTAAAATATCATTGAGATATTTTAAAATAATCTAATTAAGGAGAATTTTGTATGAATAACGAAATAATTGTAGAAGATCTTAGTTTAGCATTATTGTTAAGAAATACTCTTGAACAAAATGGTAATAGAAATCCTAAATATAGTATGATGGATTATAAAAAATTTACATTAGAAGAACTAGAAACAATTACGAGTTTGAAATTGGAAGGAGCTAGATTTGAAGATATTAGTGCATTAAAATATTGCACTAATTTAAGAGAATTGTTTATTGTTTCGGCTAATGCAAAAAAAATAAATACAAATCTTAGTAATGAAGCAAAATATAATTATTTAATGAAAAAAAATAATATTAAAGATTTTTCGGTAATAGAGGGGTTGGAAAATTTAGAATTTTTAACAATTAGCTATGATGACAATTTAACACACTTAGATTTATCAAATTTAAGAAATTTAGTAGCATTAGATTTAAACCATAACCCTAACTTAGTAAAAGTAAAAGGATTAGAAAGTGCAACAGAATTGTCAGACTTAGCATTATATGGAAACCATATTTCACATCCTTTTGATTTGCCAAGTATGATAACAAATGGAATGTTAAACAATCTTGAATTAGATTTTGATATGTATCCTTTATTAAGACAAGCATATCCTAATCTGAATGATTTTTTAAGTGAGCAACAAAGATTTGGGGTTAATTGTAAATGGCAAGAAAATCTTAGCAATATAAGAACAAATAGTATTTCTACATCTAGAATAAATACAATGGATAAAAAAGCACAAGACATTTTGCATAGTATTATTAGACCAGGTTACAGTGATATAGAGAAAATTTCTGCTATATATGCTTATATAATACAAAATGTTCAATATGATTATGAATCCTTGGCAGCTGCAAAAGGAGAGAAAAATTCTGCTTATGAAGAAGCTAAAAATAATTTGGGTGAAAGAATCAGTACAATATTAGATAGAAGGCAATCAAGCTACAACGCAATATTACAAGGCAAAGGAGTTTGTGAAGGATATACAAATATGATGCATTATTTATTAAATTCAGTAGGAATAAAATCCAAAACTGTTAGTTGCAATGCTAATTTAGATAGCGCAGTGGTAGGAGCTAATAGCAATCATTCTGTTATTAAAGTTGAAATAGGAGATAATTGGTACTATTTTGATCCAACCTGGGATGCTCAAGAAAATGTTTTGAAAAATTTTATGAAAACAAAAGATGAGTTTAGCAAAAACCATGTATTAAGTATGACCGAGGATCAAATAAAATCTCCAGAGACAAAAGCCTATTCTAATGCAGAATTAACTCAAATATTAAGAAAAGTAGTTGCAGATAGAGAAAACATAAAAGAAAACAATTACAAACCTTTTGAAAGTTATGAAAGAGATATTAGTAATAGAGATAACATAAATTCTTCATATTATTGGGAACAGCAAAAAGAACAAGATATAAATGAATGGCATGAATATGGTGTGTATCACAATGTAAAAGACTTTGATAACAAAACATTTGGATATGGTTTAGATATACCAGAAGACAGAGAATATGTAGAATATGTTGGAGAAAAGCTTGGAGAAGAGTATGCAAGAGGAGCAAAGGGAGAAAGGGCTGAATTAGCAAGACAATTTGCTATGCTTGAAGTACAGGGGAGATTTGGAGATTTTTTAGATATATATAATTCAGAAGAAGTAAGTGGATATGACAATCCTAAATTATTATTACAATTAGAAAAAGTTAGTGGATTAAATATTGAGGAATTTGAAGATACAATTGGACTTGATACTTCAGTATTACATCAAGATATTTTTGTTGCAACTTATGAAATTGAAGAATGGGATAGTGCTTTAAAAAAGAATGTGATGAAACCTATTAAAGAGTATTATCAAAAGGATGCAGATGGAAATTTTGATATTATTGGAACTGGTACAGAAAACGAGACTACATTTGTAATAGATGGAATGCAACTTAATGTTGAAACTGAAAATGTATTGCAGGGAGATTCAATCGAAAAAGTAACTCAAAGAGAAATGGGAGACAGATTAATAAAAAATGGAATAGAAGATTCTTTAAAAAGTGGTAAGGTAACAGAAGTGGCACAATTAACTGATATGAGTTTCCTAAAGGATTTCAGAGAACAATGTGGGATACCAGAAAATTGGGATCTAAATGGAAGAACATTTATTGTATCAACAATAAATGAAAAAGGAAAAGAAGATTTTGACATTATAATTAGAGATGATGGAGCAGGAGAAACATCATATGAACATTTAACAGGAATAAATGCTACCAAAAAAAGTGGAAGAGAAATGTATACTACAACAGGAAGACATATACCTGGAGGAGCAGAAGAATTAAATAAAACTCAATCATTAAAAGAATTTATGACAAAAAGTGGACATAGATATACAATAACTAGAAATGCAGAGGGAAAACTTGGATTTAATGAGATTTTTAGAGAAAATGAGAATATAATACAGGGACAACATATAGATGCATATACATATTCAACAGATGATTTGATACATGCTTATGTAGAGACTGAAATAAACGATGAAGATGTAAAAAAAGCTTACGAAACAATAGAAAGAACAAAATCAGAAAGAGAACAAACACAAAATAAAGGAAAAGAAAATAATTTTGAAGGGAGATAGCATAATATGAATGTAGATACTCAAGAAATGTATTCAGAAGTATACAGTATATTGAATTTATTAGGAAATAATTATATTGCTAAATTACCCAAAAGCCTATTCAAAATGATAGAAGAAGAAAAATCTAGTACATATAATCCACAGTATAGTGAAGATAAAAGTTTGAATGAACAAAATATAAAAAGAGAGTCATTATCTATGATAGCATTGTTTCACTTAAATTATTGGTGTAATTCTAATGAAGAAAAAGAACAATTAAAGCAATTGTTTAAAAACAACGAAGAAAAACATCAAGCAGAGATTAGAGCAAAGTATAATCCAGATAATTTATTTAAAAATCGAAAACAAGAGAACACAACGGAATCACAACCTTTTATAAATGATGTAGCAATTGTAAAATATAAAGAAAAGAATTTCTTACAAAAAATATTTGATAAAATTAAATATTTATTTAAGAAAAATTAGAAAATACGGAATGTGCACTTAAAAAGCTCATTCCGTATTTTCAGTTTAATTTATTACCCCAATTCTTTTGAAATAATAATACGAATCCATACTACCTTTGTAAATCCCCCTATACATAAATTAATTCACTAAATATAATTTCTTCAACACGATTTTTAATTGAATTCATTTTGCCAACCCACTCAAGTTGATTATTAGCTTTTAATTCTTCTGTAATATTTTCTTGTTTTGCCAATTGATTCATTAGTAGGTTATATCTAGCTGTTGCAGTTTTATCAATTTCTTGTAAATGTTCACTTAACTTGTCCTCCATCAGTAAAATTGTATATTCAGCTTTCTTTTGAGTTTTTAAATAATTTAATCTCACTTTTCCATATTTTCCAAATTTAAAATTGTTAGTATTTGAGATTACCAAGTTAGGAATATAGTAATTTTCACATTTTCTATAATCCATTTTCATATTTATCAAATCCTTTCTACATATCATAATCCATTTCATTATCATCCTTTTGAAAACGCTTGTATCGAGTTGCTTTTCAAAATTAATGTTGTAATATGTTTCTTCCTCAAAATCTCTTATAAGGTCGTCCTCGCAAGGATATGAAAATTTATGACATAACCATTTCATAAACTTTTTCAAATTGTCTTTAAATTTATCAATTATTTTATTTAAGCTTTTATTTTCCTTTTCTAATTCTTTTATCTTTTTCTGATATTTGTGTTCTATATGGTCAATTTTATTTTCATATTCAACTTTTAAATCTTCTTGGTTTTGTTCTGTTGTTTCTTTTAATAACCAAATAATTTGTTCGAGATTTTTATTTTCATTTTCCATATTTTCTTTCTCTTTTACAAAATCTTCTGCAATATTTATTATTTCAGTTTGTTTAGATAATTCTTTATGCAAAGAAATATTTTCATTCTGTAAAATTTCCTGTTCTGTAATTTCTTCATGTTGTATTTTTCCAACATATATTAAATTTGGTTTTCCTAATTCTTGTCTTTTTTCAAATATTAAATTACATTCAATTAATTGTTTAAATGCTTTTGTAACGGTTTTCTCAGATAAATTTAATTTATCTTGCACTTCTTGCCTTGTAAAAATTAAATATATGTTATTTTGTTCATCTATCCAATGATTTTTTTGAGATAGTGTTAATCTATCAAGTATAAACGCATATAAAAATTTACTTGCTAAATCTAGTGAAATTTTATATAAAGAATTTTCAAACAATTCTTGTGGTACTTGATAAAATCTATTTTCTAATGTTTCATTTGATTTGTATGGGATAAATTCCATAGATAAGTTCTTCTTTCGATTTGTTTTGAAGAACTTTGAAATTATTGAAATATTTCAAGCCAAATTGCTTTGTTGAAATTTGTTGAAATAATAAAATTTTTTTGTTGAAATGTCTGGTTGAAGAAAATAACCCAATTTTATAACATCTTTCTGAATTCAAAAAAATTATGCTATTCTCAAATTTTTTTGAAAAATAGCATAATTCATAACTTTTGAACTTTTATAAATTCTCTTAAATTCCCTTGAAAAAGGGTAAAATATGGTCGAGGTGACTATTTATATCTTTTCAAAGTGCAGTAATATCAATATATTGAAACTTTGTGACTGCACTTTGACTGCATATATAAATTCCTATATTTTCATAAAACATTTTTCTTTTAAAAATTTCTTAATTTTTGTTTTATCTTTTCCCTCATAATAATTAATTAATAAATCTTTATATTCATCTGTTAATTCTGCTGGAATTACAATAATTCCTTTTCCCTTTGATATTAAATAATGATTTGCAAATATTATAGATGTTCTTTTATTTCCATCTATAAATATTTGTTTTTTCATAATATATAATAGAATTTCAATAGCTTTATCTATATCACTTATTTTTTTATTAAATATATCTTCTAATTCTTCTTTTATTATACTTTCTATTGGCAATTCAGGAGTCCATTTTGTTCTACCAATACTTACTGGAACAGTTCTAATTTTTCCTGCACTATAATAAAATCCTTCTTGTACAAATTTATTTATTTCGCATAATAATGGAAAATTTGTATCTGATAATATTATATTTTTATTTAATATAAATTCCCAAGCATGCTTTAGATTGATTATTTTTAAAACATCTTCCGAAGACATATTATTAATTTTTCCGCCTTCGATTATATTTTCTGTATCTGCGAATGTTGTTGCAACACCTTCTAAAATTGCTTGTTTATAAATAGTATCTACTAAATGCCTTTTAGCAAAATCTATATTTATTTCTATTTGTGGAGTTAGTTCTTCGTCAATATAATTCAGTTGTCGTAATTGTTTTTCAATTTTTTTAATTTCTTTTTTTAATTCTTTTGCTTTAATACTATTATTTAATATTAAATTATATAAATTGTTAGAATATTCACCAACATATTTCGTAAGTAATATTCCATTATCTCTGTAATGTACGTATATATATTTATTAGAATCTTTTTCTCTAATTTCAACAGATCCGTATATCAAATTATTTAATTCTTTAGTTAAAGTTTGTTTTGCTTGAAGAAGATTCATAATTTCATATTTTTCATCCATAAAATCACTCCTTTTAAAAATGTGAAACTTTTCTGACACATAATACAAATTTTGTTTCACATTTATATTATAGCATAAATTTCACGAATGTGAAACATATTTGAAGAAAAATCATAAATATTGTTTCACATTTTAGAATTTTTATTCATATTTTGTGATGTAATTATTGTAGATATGTATAAAATAAAAAAAAGAAACTACCCATTTTGAGTAGTTTCTTACAGTTAATGGTCGAGGTGGTAGCTTTTTTAAACTACCTCAAACATTTTATTTATCAATGTTTTATGATACTTTTGGTATTTTAAAACATTTTTTTAAAACTCTTATTTTAGTATTAATCTAAAATTCATATATTTAATTTTAAATGTTCTTTTATGCTCTTTCTCTCTTTAAATAATCTATTACTTTTTGAGTTTCTTTTTGTTTATAATAATTGTAAATATCGCCATAAGTATTTATTGTAGTTTCAATATTGGCATGTCCCATTAATTTTTGCAATACTGGCAAGTCCACTCCTGCCTCAATACATCGAGTTGCAAAAGTATGTCTTAACATATGGGTATTTACTGGTTTTGTTATTCCTGCATTTTTGCATATTCGCTTAAATGCTGAATTTATTGTATTATCTACATATAATTTTTTATTTGCTTGGCAAAATAGAACTTTATTTTTGTTTTCTATTTTGTTATTTAATGAATCTATTATAATATCTTCTGTAAGTTCATTTATTTCTATATTTCTTTTCCCACTTTTAGTTTTAGTTGGACCAATAATAGTATTTTTATTTCTATCTTTTGTCAAAGTTTTTGTAACTTTAATCATTTTATTATCTAAATCAATATCTTCATTGTAATTCAATGCTAGTACTTCGCCGATTCTCATCCCTGTATATAAACACAAAAGAATAATGTTTTTATAATTTGATGAATGACTTTCTAAATAGTCTTCTAATTGGTTTTGTTCTGTTATTGTTAAAGCAACTACATCTTTATCTTCTTTTAAACTTTTTGGTTTTTCAATACGATCAATGCCTTCAAATAAATTTTTTACTAAATATAATTTATAATTTGCATATTCATAAACATATTTAAGCATTCTATAATCTTTTTTTATAGTGGAATTTGACTTTACTCTTTCTTCCTGTAAAAAGTCTTCAATTTGTTTTTTAGTTACTTTTTCTATTGGAATATTAGCAAATTTATGCTTTTTAATTCTTTCTAATGTTGACATATTAGTATTGTAAGCATTTGCTTTCGTTTTTCCCATTCTATATTTTGAATCTTCAATTTCTTTTGCTAAAATTGCTATTGTTTTTTCTGTTCTTTTCAATTCAATAGAACAACCAGACCTTTTCATTTCTAATTTGTATTTATACATTTTATCTAATGCTTCTTCTTGTGTTTTAGCAGTAAATGTCTTTCTAATTACTTCTCCTGTTTCTATATCTTTTCCTATTGTTAAAGTTGCTTTATGTTGTTCATTAATATAGAACTTATCACATTTATCAGCATTTTTACATTTTCTACATTTATCACAATTATTCATTGATTTTTTATTTTTTCTATTTTGACAAACAGATCTATCTTTGCATTTCTTACATATAGGACACATAGATAATTCAGAGTTCTTTTTTTCTGTTTTTATTATATATGTTCCGACTGTATAACCTTTATTACTCATAATATTTCCTCCATTTCTTAAATTTTTTGAGGAAATACCTTGCTCAATTTTTAAATTGGTAGTATAATGATTTTACAATATATCAAACAGGGTATTTCCTGTTTACTAGAAGATTTAATGTGCTAGATTAAGTCTTCTTTCTTTTTTATTCTACCATAATTCTTTTATGGCTTAAAAATTCATTTAAACAATCCGCTTTTATCCAAAACTTTCTGCCTATTTTTATACTTGGAAAATCTTCTTGATGAAATAATTGCAAACACTTTTGTTTTCCAATATGCAATAATTTGCATACATCATCTGTTGAGTATAGTTTAATGTCGATTTCTTCTAATTTCTGCATATTTTTACCTCCTTTCCTTGACAATACCTACTTAATATAGTATAACTATATTGTGAGAGATTTGTCAAAACTATTTAAAATTGTAAATTGATTATATAATCATATTTTATATTTGTCAACATATTTATAAAAACATTTTGAAATATTTCACATTTTATTTTTAGGGGGATTAAAAAGATGCGAAAATTACCTCAATATTCTTTTAATGAAGGATTTTATATATGGTTTGATATAAACTCTAAGGAGGAGTATTATTCAACACCATTATATATGTATAAAACCGATTTTAATGATGATTTATCTAATTATAAAAGAGTAATTATACAAGAAAAAGACTTTTATAAAAAAAAGCCATGCAAAAAAAATTCTGCTCCAAAACATCCTGCAACTATTCTTTATCCTTTTGCTGAGCAATTTGGAAGACTTTTGATAAATTTATTAAATGCAGATTTTTCAAACTTTGATAAAGCATATAATACATTTTTCTATTTGTATGGATTTGAATTATTAAGAGAATATGTACCAGATAAGGAATTAATATATACATATAAGTCTGAAGAAGAATTAACAAAAATAATGAAAAGAGTATATGAAGATAGTTATGGATATTTATCAGATATGCAATATAATTTTAGAAAGTGTGTAGATTTTGTATATAATTTAAATGGAAATGAAGAACTAAAAAATAGCAAACCAAGTTCAAAGTTTATTGCATCTTTAGTAGCACATCATAATGATGTATATTCATATTCAAGTGATATAGAAGTTATTTTGGATACATATTCAGATAAATATTTAAAATATGGTAATCAACCATTAAATAAACTAACAGAAGAACTGGATCAAGACGATTCTTTTATACCAATGACTAATGTTTATACAAGTGAAAAATTAAGTAATATTGTTTTTGTTGTATTAGAACAATTTGTAAAAAATTCTAGTTTACCAATAAAACAATGTCAGTATTGCAATAGATATTTTATTCCCAAAATTAGACAGGATGAAATATATTGTGATTTGCCAAATGAAGATGGAAAGAGTTGTAGAGAAAAAGGTGCAAAACAAACATATAAACAAAATTTAGAAAAGATTCCTGCTTTACTTGAATATAGAAAGGCATATCAAAAAAAGTTTATGGAAGTTGCTAGAAGTGATAATAATAAGCAATTAAAAAAGGATTTTGATAGTTGGAAAAAAATTGCACAAGGTAAGATAAAGGATTATAAACAAGGTAAAGTTACAGAAGATGAGTTGTATAAGTGGATGATAGAAAATAAATAAAGGGGATATGATATAATGAAAAAAAATAGACTAAAAAAATATTTAGATTCAATATTAAATAATATAAAAAATATGTTTTCGTTTTATTATATTTGGGTAACAATATTTTTAATAATTATAGCAGTAATAGCTTTAAAAATATCTATTTATTACAATGCAATAAACAATGAGTTTTATGCTTCTATGTATTCTAATATTTTTTCTGGAATAATAGTAGGTTTGGTAGTATTTTTTGTAACTGGTTTTAAAAATCTTCAAAAATATGATTTAGAAACAAAAATCAGTAAAATGGAAAGAATACATAAAGAAATAATAGAATATAGAGCTATGTATAGAAAATTGTTAGTTAATAAAAATATAGAAGATTATAAGGATATGGCATATGATTTGATTTGCAAGGCTCAATTTATAAATACCGAAATTTATTCTACAAGTAATACTAAATCTAAAAATTTTTTCCTAAAAGAGTTTTCATTTAATGCTGTAGAGAAATCAAATGAATGCAGTAATATAAGAGAAATTATATTGTACGATATTGATACTGATAATTATAGAAAAAACGTAAATAAACATTTAGGAGATTATGAAAATGATTTACTTTTATTAAATAATAAGATATTAATAAAAATGAGAGATTATAATTCAAAAATAAGAACTATAGATACATCAATATTATAAGACATATTAATATTTTGGGACTTTAAATTTATACAAAAAAGTAGGTGATTAAGATAAAACGAAGACTTAACATATTTATAGATGAAAGTGGAGATTTTGGATTTGTAGATGGAAGTTCAGAATTATATGGAGTTTCTTTTACTATACATGAAAGTGATGATTCTATTTCAAATGACTTAGAATATTTAAATAATAGACTTAAAAAAGCAAAATATGATGGGATGATACATCTAGCAGATTTAGTAGCTAAAAGAGGAGATTATACCCACTTTAATTTAGAACAAAGAAAAAATATTTTTTGGTCTATATTTTACTTTTCAAAAAGAGTAAAAGTAAAAATACATACAGTTATAATTGACAAGAGGTTTAAAAACAATAGAACTCAATTAAATAGAGAATTAGCATTAGAAATAAGCAAGTTTTTTAACTCTATAAGCGAATATATGAATGAGTTTGAAAAAGTAGTTGTTTATTATGACAATGGACAAGAAGCATTAGGTGCTATTATAGATACTTTATTAATTACCAAAAATAATGTAGAACATAGAATTGAATTTGATCATAAGGAGAAAAGACTATTTCAAGTTTCTGATATGCTAACATTTGTAGATAAAATTGTATATAAGCATAATCATAATATGCCCCTAACAAAAGCAGAAAAATATTTCTTTAGTGTAAAAGATATTTTAGGAATTATAAGACAATTAAAAAGCAAAAGATTATAATAAAAAGCCATTCGTTTGAATGGCTTTTTGCGACGCTCAGCGTCTACGCGGGTTTGGTCCTTGTGAGACCAAAGTAAATAATATCTATCTACAATATATATTATTCTTTAAGTTATTAAAATTATACTACAAATTGTATTAATTGTAAATATTTTTGTAATATTTTTCAATCTTTTTTAGAGATAACATATAAAAATAAGTAAAAGCAAGACCTGATTTACATAAAAATTGACTTTTCCCATATTTTATGATAAAATATAAATGTTAACGTAAACTTAGAATAAGCACTTGGAGAAAGGCAAGTGTAATATTGTAACCTTAAAAAACATGAATATAAAAAGAAGGAGAAAGCATTATGATGGAGACTACAATTATGACAGAAGGAACAATGGACAAGGCAGTTTATTTGAAAATTGCGAATGAAGATGTACAATTTATAGGATTTGTAAAATCTAATATCTCAATGACACAAGAAATGGAGGAGGTTGCAAATAAGATTCTTTCTACATTATACGACGTATGGACACAAAAATACGACCGTATTAATTGGATTACTCATAATTCAGAATTTAGATATGAATCATTGAAGAAACCGTTATTGGTTGCTTGGAATGCTGAAAAATCTAAATTAATTGATACCAAAAAAGCTTGTATGTCGATTACAGCGATATGCAATTTTCCTAAGAAGAAAAAGGCTTTTTGGGTAAATACAGGAAGTGATATGGTCTATGCAAGTAAAAGAGGAGGAAAAGTTTTAGAAGCATTATGCACACAGACCAAAAAACTTAAAACCTTTAAAGAACAAAGTGTTTTTACAATGGATAGTGATTATTTTTTCAAAGCAGAAGGATCTGTAATTAAAAATTATAAGACACTTTGCATTGTTTCTGAAGAAGCAATAAAATACTTTGAAGAAAACATAAAGGAGGGAATCAAAGTTACACAGGAAAGATTAGAAGGCTTTTCTTTTGGAAAACAGAATCCAATTATTATTGGACAAATAAGTGCTAACAATTAGAAAGGAGAAGAAAGCTTTATTCAGTTAGCAGTAACAAAACATCAACTATAAATTAACAAAGGGAGGATATATCTTATGAAAGATATTAGAAAGCAGTATGAAAAGGTAGTAGTTGGTAACAGATATGATTTATCCAAGGCAGGAGAACATACAATGAGCATCATATACTCAGGTATCAAGGCAAACAAAATGCCAGAAACTGAGAGAATGTATGTTGAAGCCAATCATGTTGGATGTTGTTTGCATTATAGTATGTATCTTGTTTCTTTATTACACGAAGCAGGAATTAAATGCTATTTTACAATAACACCTGAAGAAGATGGTGGAAATCATTGTAGTGTGCTTTACTTTGATGAGAAAGGAGATAAACTTATTGCTGATCCAGTTATGGATATAAAAGCAGGAACTGTTGACAAACATATGTGTATTCCATATGACGAATTTGTAGAAAATGCAATTCGACATGAGATTTCACATTATGATGTTTTTGGAATTAATGGAGAGGAGGCTTTTTTCAATGAATTCTTGTCTAATTGTAAACTGCAATAATTTGCAGTTAGTTAATAAAAAGTATCTTACGGGAGGTGAGGTACTTTTTTTTTTTACAATTTTATTGATTTTTTATTTTTATAATGATAGTATATTGTTAGATTATTATATTTTATGTACGAAGGAAAAATATGAGTGATGAATGGAAAATTGTTCAAGGATTAAAAAGAGAAAACCAAAATAATAGTTTTGGTAGAAATCGTTATATAGAAACTGGCGAAAACATAGAGTACAAGCCTAGAAAATTAACAGAAAAAGAATTAAGAGATAAAGAATGGAAAGAACTCGACTCTGATATAATATTCACACCATTTCCAAAAGAATCTCCTGATTATGATCCAAATTTAGAAAATTATAATATTAAACAAATAAAGTCATTTATTAAAGAATGTCAAGAACATGGTAAACCATTATCTATGAGAGTGGGAGAATTAAAAATTGATATAAGTGATGCTAATCCAAAACAAGTTACTTTTACATCTAATGGTAGACTTAGTTCAGGAGAATTAGTGACTCGTAATAACTTTCCATATAGTTTAACAATAAAAGATAATGAAATTTTTTCTCAAGTTAATCTAATTGATGATGAAAAATATGCAACATATATGCCAATTGGAAAAGAATATATTCCTGTAAAAATTAATCAACAAATAGATGTTATAAATGCTGAAGATGTTACAGAAAGATTTATTATTAAACCAAAACAACAAGAATATGATATATCAGAAGATATGTCTGAATATGTTTCACAAAACAGTGAATTTCAAGTGGAAAATCATAATGAACTCGTTAGAGAAGTTAGTAATCATAGTGAAAAAATTAAAAGATTATACTATACGTATGATGAAACGAAAGAATATGCAAGTTCAAAACTAAAGGGATTTCCAATATATCCAAATAACATGGAAGGATTCTCAACAGGATTTTATGAAACATATGAAGATTTAGTAAATTACAACTGGAGATATGGTAAAAAAATTATAAATGAAAATTTAACCACATATGAAGATGCTATTGTAATTGCCAAAAGGATTGAGGATCATTGTAAGTATATATATTCATTAATTATGGAAGCAACTAAAGGAATACTTGAACAATCAAAAGCTAATGAAAGTAAAATAACTAATCAAGATACAATTCAAAATGATACAACAAAATCACAAGAAAGTCCTACGATGAATTATGATACAGATGTTGAAAGTTTAAGTGAAGAAGAATTAGATGCATTAATTGAAAAAACGGAAAATCTACAAAGAGAAAAACAAAGTAAAATTGAAAGATTACAAAAAATTAAAAAAGCACAAGATTTAATTGCTTTAAGTAAAGACCAAGATAAGATAATTGCAGACTTAGAGAGTCAAATTGAAATTGAAGGAGTTGATTTTGGTGAAAAATAGTTTGATACCAATTGAAAAAGTTTCAATTTTTCAGAAATTAAAAAACTTTTTTAAATTGACTTTTCTTCATAAAAATAAAACAAATCCACATTTGGAAGAATGTAATAATATTACTACTAATATAAAAAAGAATAATATAAACACTTTTACAGAAAATTTAAAAACTAATATTGATAGCAAAGAATTAAAACTTAAGCAATTCACAAAAGAAATTGAAAATAATCCGAGTTTAATTGTTAATCTTTCGAATGATAGATTAGATAAATTAATAAGCTACTATGAAAGAATTACAAGTGAAAAACAAAATAAAATTGAAAAATTAAAAATATCATTAAATAACGAGGTATAAATATGGA
The DNA here is from genome assembly GCA_934149275.1 of uncultured Clostridia bacterium. Taxonomy (GTDB): domain Bacteria; phylum Bacillota; class Clostridia; order TANB77; family CAG-508; genus UMGS1994. The sequence continues at coordinate 42,236 of CAKPEG010000002.1, forward strand.
TTTAGAAAAAGAAATTGAGCAAATAAAATTAAGAAATAAAAAAGTTGAAATAGATAAGGCATGGGAAACAAGTGGAACAAGAAAAATATGTATTATGATTCTAACTTATATAGTAGTAATCATATATTCTTACATTATAAAAAATACAGATAATATACTTTTAAGTTCATTAGTACCAGTAATTGGTTTTGCCCTATCAACTTTATCTTTAAAAGGTATAAGATATTTTTGGGAGAAGAAATAAATTGAAGAAAGTCAAGATAAAAAAGCTTTATCTTGACTTTCGGATTTTTTTATTCTATAATTCCATTTAATGATATTCTAATTCTTCTTCTTGTTCTTTTTTATCAAATTTGTTTACATCAAGTTGTTTTTCAATATCAAAATTCATATATGTCTCTTTTTCAAAATCTCTTATTAAGTCTTCTTCAGATGGTGCAGAAAACTTGTGACATACCCAAGAGATAAACTTTTGAACTGTAATCTTAAATCTCTCAATAACTTTCTTTAAATAATTATTTTCATTTTCTAACTTGTTTATAATTTTTTGATATTGATAGTCTATTTTATAAGTTTTGTGTTCATATTTATATTTTAATTCCTTTTCTTTGTTTGAAAAATCTAATTCTAAATTTCTACATTTGACTTTTAATTCAGTATTATAATTTAGTAAATATTTTTGTTCTTTTTCAAATTTCTCAGCTTTATCAATAATTGTAGTTTGTCTTGACAATTCTTTATGAAGTGATATATTTTCATTATATAATTTTTTTATTAAATCATCTTTAGGTTTTATTATTTCATTTTTTATTTTTTCATCTCTATTTAACATGATTTTTTTGAAATCCTTTATATCTGGTGTTTCTGGTAGTTCTAATTTAATGCTATTTAGTAATTCTTTTGTATTTTCGAAATTGGTAATTCTCTTGTATTCTTGCACAGAATAATGCTCTCTATTGGTTACTTCAACTAATTCTCCTCTTTCTAATTTAAATCCTTTTTCAGAGATATGTTTAAAATAAGCATTTTGTAAATCTCTATAACTATTTTTTCCTTTCCAAAAATCTCTACAACAAACTTTATCTATTTTATTGCCTTGCTTATCTATTGTATGAACTACGGGAATAAATAATAAATGCATATGTGGTGTATCTTCGTCCATATGAACTACTGCCGATATTATATTTTGTTTACCTAGATTTTTATATTCACATATAAATTTGTAACTTTCTTCAAAGTATCTTTTATTTTCTTCGTAACCAATTTTATCAAAAAATTTTTGATCAGAAGTAAATACCATTTCGCACATTATATTGCTATTACTTCTAATTTGACCTTTTAAATCATATTTTTCTTTTATTTTATCAAATTCTTTTATATAACTTAATTCATTTTTCTTTAAATAATAATTTAGTTCTGTTTTAGTCCTATCGATATTTTTATTTGAATGATTTCTCGTTTTTCTTTCATTATGCTTATATGCTCCCATAGCTTGTGCTCTAGTTAGTTTTTCATTTCTAATTATAGCATAGCTCATATATTCCTCTTTGCTCCTTCTCAAATTTACGAGATAAGATTTTCTTGTCTAACACACTAGACAAGTTTTGCAAGGCAAATTTTATCTGTAATTGGCAAAGCCTCAACAGCTAAAAATTTTCAAAACTTATCTGTGTGGCAGGAGTTCCTGCACCCTTTCCTAAAAAATAACTAAAGTATTTTTTAGGCTTGATTCAAAATAAACAAGTCATTTTGAATCAAGTGAAGTTGCAATATAAAGCATACTTTTGCAACTTCATATCAGAGCAAAATTTTACAAAGATGCTACTGCATTTTTGCCAACAAAGTTAGCATATAAGCTATCAAAAAATCCATCTGGATATTTTCTTTCATATTCACGAGTAGAATTAGCAGTTCTATTTTGTGATTTTATAGTGCCATTCCCTAAATTATTATATAAGCAAATCATTAAATAATTAGTTATGTTTTTGATATTATTACTACTTTTTGTAATATCTAATAATTGAATTAAGTTATTTTTATTTATTAAGGCTAGTTTAGATAATATTTTGGAATTAGTAATTATAACACTACTAACTTTTAAAGTATCCGCATAATATAATCTTTCAATTACATCTTCTAACATAGTTTGTTCCTCTTTTGAAAAATCATTTAATTGGCATTTTTCCTTTACGACATTTAATGAAATACATACATTATTATTTTGAGGATTGATAGAATTTGTATTGGTTATATTAGTTTTGATATTATTAGGATTGATTGTAGGGAATTTTTCCGCATCAAGAATAGTATTTTTTACTTCTCTAGAACCGTAATTTTTACTGTTCAAGACTTGTAAATTTTCCTGTTCAATATTAGTTATTATTTCTTCGTGTTGAATTTTACCAACATAAATTAAATTAGGTTTTCCTAAACCTTGTCTTTTTTCTGCTATTAAATTTGTATCTGTTAATTGTTTAAATGCTTTTGTAACTGTCTTTTCAGATAAACAAAGTTTTTCTTGTACTTCTCCTCTTGTAAATATTAAATATACCCTATTTAATTCATCAAACCAATGATTCTTTTGTGATAGAGATAATCTGTCTAATAAAAAAGCATATAATATTTTACTATCGGAATTTAATTTCTCTTTATATAGTTTATTTATAAATAATTCTTGTGGTATTTGATAATAACTGTTTTCCAATATTTCATTATTTTTATAGTAATCTATTTCTTTCATCTTTGTTCCTTTCTAAGATGAAAGAGCATTTTTAAGTTCTGCTAAGTTTTTTAGAACTTTTTAAAACATTTTTTAATTATCGGAAATTTTTTTAAAACATAGATTTTAGAACTATTTTAAAACTTTTTATAGAATTTTTGAGAACTACATAGAAAAAGAGTATTAATCAAATTCCTTTGATTAATACTCTTTCAGACTTTTGCAATTTTATTGAGTTTCCTCAAAATTGCTATCGTATGGTCGAGGTGACAGGGATCGAACCTGCGACCTCATGGTCCCAAACCACGCGCGCTACCAACTGCGCTACACCTCGAAATCAAACTGCTTATATATATTACCACGGATTAAATATAAATTCAAGAGTAAAACGAAAAAAAATAAAATTTTTTTGAAAAAATTGAAATGTGTTTGATAATAGTATATATTTTTAAATAGGTGATTATATGATAATAGAAAAGTTTGAGGATTTTTGCATTGAAAAAAGGGGAGGCAAGGTAATGTTGTCTGCGCCTCATTGTTATGATCAATGGAGACATGAGAAAATTAAAAGAAGAGAAACGCGAAGTGGTGTTTTGGTAAAGAAGGTTGCTTCTAATTTGAGGTGTTCTTGTATTTATAAAACAAAGTTTTTTTATAATGATCCGAATTGGGATGAAGAATCCACATATAGAGAGAAATTAGTGAATTTTATTAAGAAAAATGATATTAAGTGTTTGATTGATATACATACAATGCGTGCGGAAAGGGAGACGGATGTATGCATTGGAACTAATTGTATGAGAAATATTCAGGGTAGGAAGGATATGCTTGATGTTGTTTGGAAGTGCTTTAAAGATTATGGATTTCAACATGTTGAGATTGATAAGCCTTTTAATGCTTCTCATTGTAATGTTGTATCACATGATGTTGCGGAGCAATGTGGTATTCCTTGTTTTCAAATAGAAATTAATAATAGGTTTATGCATAGGGCTTATGAGGATTTTGATTTTGATAAGGTAAAGATGGTTATTAAAGAAGTTGTTATTGAACTAGGTAAAATTTTATGACTTAATAAAAGGATTTTTCTTTTTAGTTTTGGAAAGTCATTTTTATATAATAGAAAGTTCTTATAACTTCCTATTATGTAAAAAAGTGCACAGAAAAAATCTTTTTTCAAATTTTGTGCATGAATAAAGACGCGGACTTTAAAATATTATAATTAAGAGCAGATATTATAAATAGTTCGTTTGGGGTCGATAATAGACTAACTATATAAAAATAACAATTATAGGAAAAAGTTTTAAATAACAAAAAAACCTAAGATTTAATCTTAGGTTTTTGGTGAGCCAGGAGGGGTTCGAACCCCCGACCCCGCGCTTAGAAGGCGCGTGCTCTATCCAACTGAGCTACTGACCCGTAATGCTTATTTAGTATACCGCGTTTTTTTTAGGTTGTCAATAGTTTTAAGATTTTTTTTTTAAGTTTTTTTGTAGTACTTTATTTTTAAATATGAGGCATACTTTTCTGAAATAGTAATATTTTAAAAAATGAGCTAACTACTGTGGTAGTTAGCTCAGAATATATTGTTGAACAACTTTAATAAATTGAATTTTTTATTAAAGTTGTTTTTTAATATGATGTAAATTTTAATATTAATATTGATAAGTTTTTATCGTAGATACTATGCTTTTAAAACTTCTCTTATTGACTTCATGTTTTCTGTTAAAATTTTGCAGCTTTCGTCTAGTTTTTTCTGATCATCAGGATTTAATTCAAGTTCAAGTAATTCTCTTGCTCCATTACTATTGATTATTGCTGGAACTCCAATATAAATATCTTTATGACCATATTCACCATTAAGGTATGCTGATACAGTTAATATTTCGTTTGTGTTGTTTAGGATTGTTTTTACTATTTTAGCAAGTCCTAAACCAATTCCGTAGTATGTTGCTTTTTTCTTTTCAATTATTTCGTATGCTGCATCACGAACTTCAACATATATTTTGTCTAGTACTGATAAATCTTTTTTTGCATCTTTTACGATGTCTTTTATTTTTTTACATCCAACATATGCATGATCCCATGGAACGAATGATGAATCACCATGCTCTCCCATAATGTATGCATGTACGTTTTTATTTGAAACATTCAAATAGTCTCCAACTAAATATCTTAATCTACATGTATCAAGAGCTGTACCTGATCCAATAACCTTTCTTGTTGGAAATTTTGAAACTTCTTGAACTACTTTTGTCATTAGGTCAACTGGATTTGATGCTACTACAAATATTCCTTTAAATCCGCTTGCAACCACTTGTTCTGTTATGTCTTTCATTATTTTTGCGTTTGCATTTGACAATTCTAGTCTTGTTTGACCTGGTTTTTGACTTAATCCGGCAGTGATAACAACTATATCAGCATCTTTACATTCTGAATATTCTCCAGCTTTGATTTTCATGTGACTTGGAGAACATGGAAGACCATGACATAAATCCATTGCTTCACCTTCTGCTTTGTCTTTTAGAACATCTATTAAAACTAATTCGTTAACGCCACTTGCGTTTCCTTGATTTAATAAGGCATATGCCATGCTCATTCCAACGAAACCTGTTCCAACTAATATTACTTTTCTTTTCCCTATCATATAAATCACCTTTCTTATGAAAATATTTCTAATTTAGAATTATAATACTCAGTTTTTTAAAAATCAAGATTATTTATAAGTTATATAGAATATATTGAAGAAAAGAGGTTTTTGATATATTATATATGAGTAATGGAGGAAATTATGGGGAGAAGAGGTAGATTAAAGCAAATTACTTGTACACTTGAAACGGATGTAGTAGCTACAGTTAGAAGAGTTGTTAAAGAATATGAGTTGGATTCTATGAGTAGCTTTATAAATGAATGTGTTAAATTTTCAATGAATAATTTAGAAGTAATGATGACGACTGATGAAGAGTGGATACGAATTAAGCAATTTTTTATTTCTGGTTTATAGATTTTTAAAAGTCCTTTTTAGGGCTTTTTTCTGTTTTTATGGAGTGATTGAAATTTATATGATAGAAATATTTATACATTTTAAAAAAAACTTGAAAAATTAAGTCATAATTGGTATAAATATGTATATAAAAAGGGAGAAATCAAATGAAAAAATATTCTTTAGATAAATTTAAGGAGAGAAGAAAAAATAAAAGAATGCTTAAGATTACCATTATTACATTGATTGCAATAGTTGTTTTGGTTTTTATAGCATTGTATATGGCGAATAAGAGTTTTAATTCATTTATAGATACATATATTTTAAGAAAACGAATTTCAGAAAAGGACGTAAATAGTTTAACAATTGATACTGATAATTTGTCTTTGATTTATGCTTATGATAAGAGCTTAGTAGTATATGCTGATGGAAGTATTAATTTTTATAATACTGATGCAAAACAAACTGGCAATATTGAATTGACTTTGTCTAAACCTATTGCTGATTCCGAGGGAAATTATTTGGCGTTAGCGGATTATGGTTTGCAGAAGGTGTGTTTAATAAAATCAAATAGTTTGGTTTGGCAAAAAGATATTGAGGGTAAAATTTCGAAGGTTTCTGTTAATAAACAGGGGTATATTGCAGTTTCAGTAACTGGTACAACCTATGAGTCAATTGTTATGTTGTTTAATGAGAAAGGGGATTTATTGTTTAGTAAATATCTTTCTAATTATGTGATAGATGTTGATATTTCTGAGGATAGTAAGTATTTAGCAATTGCTGAAGTAGATAATTCTACAATATTACCTGTAACAAAGATTGAAATTGTGTCTATTGAGTTGGCTTCTACAGCATCTGATAATGATGCAACTGTTAATACATATGAAGCTGATAGTAATGAGCTATTAACTGGAATGAAATATCAAAGCAAAAATATTTTGTTATGTAGTTTTGAGAATTATGTGTTAAAAATGACTGCATCTTCATCTGAAAGAATGTATGATTTTTCTGATTTGACTGCTTATTTGGAAGTCAATTCTAGAAGAGGTTTTGTGAGAATCGATAAAGAAGAATCTAGTGTATTTAAATCTGATTATAGATTAAAGGTTACTAATGAAAATAATGTAGAAAAAGTTTATATAATTGAGGGAAGTATTAAGTCTTTGGTTTGTAAAGATGATAAAATTGCATTAAATTTAGGAAAAGAGGTTCAATTTGTTAATAATAATGGTTGGTTAGTTAAGAAGTTTGTTGGAAATCAGGAAGTAAAGAGTGTATTAGTTTCAAGTAATCTTGGAATAATTGTATTTAAGGATAGAATTTCAATAGTTAATTTATAATTTAAATAGTGGAAAATGATTTATTTGGTATGTATTAATTGTTTTTTCCAAGATGTAATTCTTTAATAGAAAGGAATATTTAGTATGGGAATATTGATTGATTTTTTAGTAATAGCTTTTATGTTACTTTGTATTTTTATTGGATATAAGAGAGGATTAATAAAAGTTGCTGTTAAGATTGTTGCTATTGTCTTATCTATTATTTTTGCTTTGATTTTTTATAGAGCAATTGCATCATTGATAATTAATGCTACAACTATAGATGATAGAATATGTGATGCTATATATGAAAAAATTAAAGATGTGGATTTTACAAATGTTAATGATGAGGAAAAAGAAAATAATGCTATTTTGAAAATATCAGAAAAATATATTAATGAGGCAATTAATAGTTCTAAAGATGATGTAGCTCATTATGTAGCTGAACAATTAACCTTGACTATAGTTCAAATAGTATCATTTATTATTTTCTTAATTATTGTAAGATTAATGTGTTTGGGCTTGAATGTTGTTGCGGATATAATAGGAAATTTCCCTATTATAAAACAATTTAATATTTCAGGTGGTATTATTTATGGAATTATAGAAGGATTTTTTATAGTGAATTTAATATTTGCAGTTTTGTATATTTTAAATCCAATTTGTTTAGATGGGAAGATAGAGAAGACTATTGAAAAATCTAAATTAGGTAATATGATTTATGAGAACAATGTAATTGTTGATGTTATAATGAAATAATTGAAAAAATTGTCTAAGTTTGATATAATACAAATTATATTAATTATAGGAGAATAAAAGTGAGTAGAAGAGAAAAAAGAGAACAAGAAGAAAGAGAAGCAAAAGAGAGAAAAAAAAGAGAAAAAGAAGAAAGAAGAGCTGAAAAGAAATCTGAAAATAAAAAAGATAAAAAAGCGAAAAAGATACCTAAGAATAAAAAAGAAAAAAAGAAAGGTAATATTTTTGTTAGAATTATAAAAACTATATTAAAAGTATTACTTATCTTAATTTTATTGATAGTTTTATTGTTAGGTTGTTTTGTAGGATGGCTTGGATTTAAATATGATTGGAACTTTAAGAATATGGTAAAGGGTGGTGCTAAAGAAATTGCTCTTATGGCTACAGGTCAAACAGAAGAAGATATTGCAAATTTGGCTCCAATTTATTGTTTGATATTAGGTGTTAGTACAGATGAAGGAAATATTCTTACAGATACAATTATTTTGTGTGCTTATTATCCTAAAACTCAAGAGGTTTCAATGTTATCTATTCCTAGAGATACTTTTGTTGGAAAGAGTGAGGTTACAGCAGGTGGTTATGATAAGATAAATGCTTCATATCAACGTGGCGGTGGAGGAGATGCCGGTGCTACGAAGGTTTTAAATGAGGTTGAAAAGTTAACTGGACTTGATATAAATAATTATTTAGTTGTAAAAAATGAAGGTTTAATTAAGAGTGTTGATGCGATTGGTGGAGTTGAGTTTAATGTTCCAATTGATATGAATTATGATGATAATGGACAAGATTTGCATATTCATTTAACTAAAGGATTACAGAGAATTAATGGTGATAAAGCGGAACAACTTTTAAGATTTAGACATAATAATGATGGAACAAGTTATCCGCCAGAATATGGTGATAATGATATTGGAAGAATGAGAACTCAAAGAGAGTTTATTATGGAGACGGCAAAACAAATTTTACAAGCTAAAAATATTACTAAGATAAATCAATTGATTGAGATTGTTTTTAGTAATGTTGAAACTAATATGGATATGAATTATGTTATGAAATATTCACCTGCTATTATTGATTTTGATGTTTCTGCAATTGAAACAGCTTATGTACCTGGAAAATCGGCACAGTTCGGAAATAATGGGTTTGGAGGAAAGGTATGGTTCTATAGAGCAGATAAGACAGCTACTAAAAAATTAATTCAGGAAATGTTTACTTTTAAGCAACAAAAGTCAGATAGTGCAACTGGTGAAACAGCTTCATTAAATCCAGAATATATAAAATTACAACTATTGAATGCAACTGGAAATAATGATTCGTTTGAAAATGTTAAGAAAATATTGAAAAATAAGGGATATAAGATAGAGAATACTGGAATAACAACAATTAGTAAAACAACAAAGGTAATTAATAGAAATGAGAAAAAAGAAGAAGTTATTGATGAGTTAATTAATACTTTGGGATATGGAAATATTTCAGAAGGAAAAAAAGCATTAGATTATGATATAACAATTATTGTTGGTCAAGATATAAATCAGGTAGTATATGAATAAAAAGGATAAATGTAAACATATAAAAAGTGTTTACATTTATCTTTTTGCTTAATTATAGAATTTATAGAAATAGAAAAGTAAAGGAAAAGAGGCGAATGGAAAATATGGGTAATCAAGAAGGCGAAGATATTATTCAAGGAAATATGCTAAGATTAACTAAGGAAATGTTGAATTTGAAAAATAAAAAATTAAATCTTGATAATAATACTTATGATAATGAGAGCAGGTATGCTACAAAAGAATGTTTAGTACCAGTAAATGCAATTTTTAATGATAAAATTGGTGAAAAAAATGTTCTTGTAATTGGCCTTAATCCAGCAGGAGACGAAAAAGATGCGAAAATGGAAAAAGATTGCTCTAAAAGATATTTAAAATATGTAAAATATAAGACTCCTAAAGGAAAAGAAAAAGAAATAAAAAAAGAAGATGGAAATAAAGAAGAAAAAGATAATGAAAATAATAAAGAGAATGATATTGTGAATAATGGCTATTTTAAACCAATATACGAATTAGTAAATGGTGTATATAAAGAGAATGAAACAGATGAGGATAAAGCTGATTATTCAAGAACAGATGAGGATATCAATGAGATAATAAATCAAATTACGCGTATAGAAAAAAATGAATCAGAGTATTTAGAAGAATTTAAGGGTATAGAAGAAAAAAAATTAGGTTATTCAGAAAAAATAAAAGAATTAAAAAAATTATTAGATAAATTAGATTATAAATATCCCAAATGTAAAAATGAATATACAATTCTTATTGGGGATTTGTTTTATTATCATGAAACTAATTCGAAAGAATTTATCAAAAAAATAAATAAAGAAAATGAAAAAAAGTTTAATAAAAATATAATGAAGATGCTTGATTTTCATATAAAAAAAGTGTTAGAGGCAAATAAAAATCAAAATAAAAATCCTATTGAATTTATTTTGATAAATAATGCTTGGGCATCAAAATATATAATAGAGGCATTAAGTAAGAAGAAAAATATAATAGAGACAACAGGGAAGAAAGATATTACTACATATTATGAGTATGATTATGAATACGAGAATGGGAAAAAATATAAAATGCGTATATTTTTTTCTGGAATGTTATCTAATGGTGGAGAAAGTAAGTATGGTCAAGCAAGGTTACTTAATGAAATAAGAGAAAAAATAAAGAAAAATTCTTGAATGAAAATATAAAAATAAATAATAATTTAATGAAAATATAAAGAAAATGTTTTATTTTCATATAATAAGAGTGCTAGTTGAAATGGAAAAAATGAATAATTATTGTGTGATTTGATGTATAAAAAAACTTAATTTGTATTATTAAAAGTACAAATTAAGTTTTTTATTAATTTATTGAATAATATATTTATTTCTGTTTTTTATGCTTCTTTTTTTTAAGTTGTAGTTTCGGATAATTAGTAGAACTATTATTAGTACTGCTATAAATATTAATATGTAAATTCCAATTTTACTTGCTTTAAATTCTTCGACATCATTTCCTGCAATAAGATCTGTTGTATAGCTAAGGCCTTCAACTTTGTATGAAATTGTTCCTACAATATCTCCCTTTGATATTGGTGCTGATAGACCTTCTTTTAATGTGATTTCTGGATCTATTTGAGTATTTTTATTGTCTATACTAACTAATGCATTTACATTGCTAGAAATTAGTAAGTCTAATGAGTTTTCATCTTTTTTTCCGTTTTCAATTTTTATTGTTTTTATTAAGTTGTTTTCTGCTTTTAGTTTTCTAAAAGAAAAGTTGTCGAATGCATAGTTGAATAGTGATATTGTGTCTACATATCTATGGCTTACTGATCCTGTGCTTTCATATGTTATTGAAGCACCTAATACAACTGATATGTATTCGATTCCGTTTTTTTCTGCAGAAGCAACTAAGCAGTTTTTAGCTGAACTTGTGTAACCTGTTTTTATTCCGGTTGCGTATTTATAGTAGTAATTGTCTGGTCTGTTTCTTGCATCATAAATTATTAAATTGTTTGTGTTTGCATATGTTCTACTTTCTGATGGATAAGATGTTGTGGCTGGTAATGTGAATGATGTTGTTTTTACTATATCTCTGAAAGTTTGATTTTTCATTGCATATTGAGCTATAAGTGCTAAGTCATATGCTGTAGAGTAGTGGTCTTCATTATGAATTCCATTTGGGTTTATAAAATGTGTATTTTTACAACCTATTTCTTTTGCTTTTTCGTTCATTAATTTTGCAAATGCTTCTTGAGAGCCTGAAACGTGTTCTGCTAAAATAACAGCACTTTCATTTGCTGATTGTAGCATTAATGCGTATAGTAAGTCTTTTACTGAAAGTGTTTCGCCAATTTGAATGTTTGCAGTTGAGTATCCGCTTGGAATAGAATTTATTGCAAATTCACTGGCGGTTGCTGTTTCATTTAGATTGCAATGTTCAATTGCAAGAATAGCTGTCATGATTTTTGTTGTACTTGCTGGATATTTTTTTTCATATCCATTGTTTTCATATATTACTTTTCCCGTAGATGATTCCATTAGCAATATTGCTTCAGAAGATAAACTTTTTTCTAGTTCATTTGTTTTTTCTTCTAATGTTGCTGCTAGAGCAGGGGATAGAGTACTACATAAAATTATTGCAAAAATAATGAAGGAAAAAAATTTCTTTAATTTATTCATAAAATTTATTCTCCTCATTGTTTAAATACTAGATATTAATATATCGTATTTTCCGACAAAAAACAATATATAAAAGTTAAAATTTTGTTATAAAATGTTGGAATTTCTGTATGAATTTTCAAGAGAATAAAAAGTACTTAAAATTTTTTGAGAATAGTTGAGTAGAAGATTAATATGAATATATTAGCTTGAATAAATAGAGAAAATAGAAAGGAATGATTTATTAAAACCATTCCTTTTCTATGATTAATTATAAAAGAAAATATTATATTGATTTTGTCGTTCCTTGCTAAAATATTTTCCCACCTACTAAATTTCGTTTAGAAGGTCAGGAAAAAACTTTCAAACTGCGCGTCACTCAAAAATCCAATATAATATTTTCTTAACAATTTAATCTTTATTTGTTAAATCTTCTAAATCAAGAAGTTCTTGCCAACGTCTGTCAACTTCTGCTTGGAATTCTTGAATCATCCATTCGTTTCCTGGTTTGAACATATGTTTAAATCTTTTTTGTGGTCTTAAGAATTCTTCAATTGGTAATTTTTTAGCAGGTTTGTAAGTAATATGATATTTTCCGTCTACTACTTCATATAATGGCCAGTAGCAAGTATCTGCAGCTAATTTGTTGATTTGCATTAAATCTTCTGTGTTGTAACCCCAACCACGTGGACATGGTGCCATAACATTTAAGAATGCAGGTCCTTTTGTATATATTGCTTTTTCTGATTTTTCATATAAATCTTTGAAGTTTGTCATTGCTAATGTTTGTGCTACATAAGGAAGATGATGACCAACCATTATTTTTGTTAGGTCTTTTCTATTTTGCATTTTTCCAGGTATTACACTTCCAGCAGGTGATGTTGTTGTATCTGCAAATTTAGGAGTGGCTGATGAACGTTGAATTCCTGTGTTCATGTAAGCTCCATTGTCATAACATACATAAACCATATCGTGACCTCTTTCCATTGCTCCTGATAAACTTTGTAATCCTATGTCATAAGTTCCACCGTCTCCACCGAATGCAATGAATTTTGTTTCTTTTCCTTCTGGTAGTTTTCCTTGCTTTTTCATTGATTGATATGCAGCTTCAGCTCCTGAGATAGTTGCTCCTGCACATTCAAATGCTGTGTGTATAAATGAATCTGTCCATGCTGTATATGGATAGATGAAAGTAGATACTTCCATACATCCTGTTGCATTTGCAATTACTGCGTGATCTTCTGGTTTTAATGCTCTTAATACCATTCTTGCTACACCAGGTGCTCCACATCCTGCACACATTCTGTGACCTGATGTTAGTCTAGAAGGTTTTGTTGCCATTATTTCTTTTAAATTGTATGCCATTATTTATCCCCCCTTAAACCTAAATATCTATATGGATTTTCTACTTTGTTTTCTAATTTACTTAAATCGTTAAATACTGATTTTATTTCTTTTACTGTTGTATCTCTACCACCAATTCCATAAATGTAGTTAATAGCTGGTATAGATAATTTTTCATTATACATTCCGGCTACAACGTCTTCATAAAGAGCTCCGCCTTGACCGTTTAATGAATCTGCCTTATCAAGAATTGCTACTGCTTTTACTTTTGATAATGCTTTTGCAATTTCTTCTCCAGGGAATGGACGGAAAACTCTAACTTTAAGTAATCCTGCTTTTATTCCTTGTTCTCTTAATTCATCTATTGCTGCTTTAGCTGTTCCGGCAGTTGAATTCATGCATACTATTGCAAAATCTGCATCGTCTAATTTATATTCTTCGAAAAGTCCATATTTTCTTCCTGTCATTTTTTCAAATTCTTCTGCTACTTCTAATATTACTTTTTTTGCATTTTTCATTGCGATTGCTTGTTGTGCTTTGTGCTCGAAAAGGTATGCTTGTAAGTCTAGAGGTCCAATGGCCATTGGATTTTTGTCATCTAATAAGTAGTGTTCAGGTTTATATTGACCTACGAAATTTTTAACTTTATCATCTTCAATTAATTCTATATTTTCAATAGAATGTGATGTTATGAAGCCATCTTGGCATACCATTAATGGAAGTAGAACATCTTTGTGTTCAGCGATTCTGTTTGCCATTATTGTATTGTCATATGCTTCTTGATTGTTTTCTGAAAATAGTTGTATCCATCCGCTATCTCTAACACCCATTGCATCTGAGTGATCATTATGGATGTTTAGTGGTCCTGATACAGCTCTGTTTACAAGTGACATTACTATAGGTAAACGTAGGCTTGATGCTATATAAATCATTTCCCACATAAGAGATAGTCCGTTAGCAGATGTTGCTGTCATTGTTCTTGCTCCAGCTGCTTCTGATCCTATACATGCGCTCATTGCACTGTGTTCACTTTCAACTGCAACAAAGTTTGTATCAACTTGACCGTTGCTTACAAATGTTGAAAAGTATTGTGGTATTTCAGTTGATGGTGTGATAGGAAAGGCTGCTACTACGTCGGGGTTTATTTGTTTCATTGCTGTTGCTACAGCTTCGTTTCCACTTAATCTTTCACGTATTCCCATTATTTAACCTCCTTTTCTATTGCATTGAATGGGCATGCTTTTAAACATACCATGCATCCTTTACATGCGTCATAATTAAAGTTTGTTCTTTTTTGATCTTTTGTTACTGGTATTGCATCGTCTGGACATACAGGGAAGCATAGTCCACATTGTTTGCATTTTTCTTCTATCCATATTGGTTTTTGACTTCTCCAATCACCGGTTTTGAATTCTTTTGCATTGCCGGCTGTGTAGATGTTGCCACCGATTGTTAAGTCTTGATATGGTGTGGTTGGGTTTATTTCATTACTCATTTGTTTGTAACCTCCTTATATTGGGCTTGAAGATATTGACTGGTAGCTGTGTTAAAAATTATTTTGAATACCAAAATGTACATAGGTACGTGAAGATTTCAAAATAATTTTTTTCTTGCTCTAAGTCATTTTTTTCAAACCAAGATATTTTTTATTGTACTTTTTCAACTTCACGAAGTGCCATTTCAAGAGCCTTCATGTTTCCTTCTATTACTTCTGGCTTTTTAGCAAACTTATGCTTGAATGATCCAACCATGTCTGCTAAAAATTCTTCGTCTGTCATTATTTTACTTACTTTTACGATTGCTGCAAGCATTGGTGTATTTGGAAAATATTTTCCTAGTGTTTCCATTGATATTTTTCTTGCATCAATTTTATAAATTGAACCTTTGTAGTGTGATAGTGCTTGCTTAATTGTATCGTTGCTTTTGGTTGTGTTTATTACAATAGCACCTGTCTCTTTAAGCCCACTTGCAACGTCTACTGATTCTAATAATGTATCATCAACAACTACTACATAGTCAGGTTCATAAATGTTACTATGTATTGTTATTGGTGAATTACTTATTCTGTTGTAAGCTGTTATTGGTGCACCCATTCTTTCTGGACCATATTCAGGGAAACCTTGAATATATTTTCCAGTGTTGAATGCTGCGTCAGCAAGTAGAAGAGAGGCTGTTTTGGCACCTTGACCACCTCTACCGTGCCATCTTATTTCAATTAAGTTATTCATGTTTGTTCCTCCTTTTATTTATTTGTTTATTTATTTATCATATCAAGACTGAATTCATAGCCTTCACCATTTGTACATGTTATAACTGCTGTACGATAGTTGTTTCCGTTTTTTTCAGCTTTACTTGAATATACACTTTCAACTTCTGGTAGGTTTTCGATTGTTCCTGATATTTTAAAAATTCCAGTTTTAAATGCATTTTCTATATCTACGTAAAGTAGTTTTCCTTCTTGGGTTAAAAGTAAAAAGATTGGATATTTATAGTTTTCTACATTAAAATAGTATACTGATTTTATTTTATCATTTATACCAGTTACTTTATATTCACCACCAATTTCGACTTTAGAATTATTATTTAATATTTTTTCAGAATCGTTTCCTATTAAAATAGTTACTTCATTGTTAGATAAAATTGAAATTAGATATTTATCTGAGTCTTCTGAGTTTTCTGTTATTGGCTCATAGTGTTGACTACTTGTAGTGTTATTTTTTTCATCTTTTATTGTATTAGGTAGTTTAATTTCTACGTTTGGTTCATTTACTGTTGTTAATTCAATTACTTCGCCTTTTTGATTATCAGGGTTTGCTGTGTCTATTTTCTTTTGCGGTTTTATGAATTTATATAGTAGAAATATAGCTAGAAGTATAGCAAAAATTACTAGAATACGTTTCAATATTTTTTTCTTTCTGCGCATATATTAACCTCCTTTTGTGCTATTATATAAAATTAGAAATGAATAATCAATCTCTTTTTTATATTAATAAGAAAGTTGATTTGCAATTTTGCACACAAATAAAGGTAAAGAATCAAAAATATATAATGAGTGTGAATGTTATAAATACCTATATTATAGAAAGTTCTTCTAAAATTATATAATGTAAATAATAATGTTTAGTTTGCATTTTTTAGAGTATTCTAAAAAAACAAAATATTACAAAAATATTACAATAGACATTGACTTTTTAGTCAAAAAAATATAATATATATTAGTAAAAAATAAGAGATACGTAGTTTTATGATAAAATTATGGCAACAAAAAGAATGGAGGATTTTATGGGAGAAGTTATAGTAATAACATCTGGTAAAGGTGGTGTAGGAAAAACCACAACAACAGCTAATTTAGGTTCTGCACTTGCTTTAGCAGGAAAAAAGGTAGCTTTGGTTGATACAGATATCGGATTGAGGAATTTAGATGTTGTTATGGGACTAGAGAATAGAATTGTGTATGATATAGTTGATGTTATTGAAGAAAAATGTAAATTAAGACAAGCGTTAATTAAAGATAAACGTTTTAAAGAATTATTCCTACTTCCTGCTGCTCAAACGAGAGATAAAACAGCTATTAATGAAGAACAAATGAAAGAATTAATTTCTAAATTAAAAGTAGAATTTGATTATATTTTAATAGATTGCCCAGCTGGAATTGAACAAGGATTTAAGAACGCAATTGTTGGCGCTGATAGAGCAATTGTTGTTACAACAGCTGAAATATCAGCTATTAGAGATGCTGATAGAATTATTGGCTTATTAGAATCTTCAGAAATTAAAAATCCAGAATTAATTGTTAATAGATTACGTCCAAACATGGTTAAAAGAGGAGAAATGATGGATGTTGATGATATTGTTGATTTATTATCAATTGATTTAATTGGTGTAGTTCCAGATGATGAATTTATTATAACTCAAACAAATAAAGGTGAACCTGTTATTTCTAATAAAAAAGCTCCATCTGGTAAAGCTTATATTGAAATTTCAAGAAGAATACTTGGAGAAAATATTGAAGTTAGTGTACCAGGTAGAGAAACTGGTTTCTTTTCAAAATTAAAAAGGGTATTCGGTAAAAAATAAAGATAACTGGAGGTAAAAAATGTTTGAAGGAATAACAAATTTTTTCAAAAAGGTATTAAAATCTGGACAAGATATAGATGAAACTTCAAAAGATACAGCTAAAGAAAGACTTCATTTGGTTTTGATGCAAGATAGAGCAAATGTATCTGCGGATTTTCTTGATTTAATGAAACAAGAAATTATTGAAGTAATAAAAAAATATGTGGTTGTTGATGAAAAAGAGATAGATGTTAGATTAACAAATCAACCAAATGATGATGGAACAAATGGTGCGCCTGCTTTGTACGCTAATATTCCTATTGTTAATATAAAAAATGATGTAAAAGGCGAAAAAATGAGAGAACAAGAAGCGGAAGAACCAGAAGAGAAAGATGAACTTGATAAACAAGAAGAAAAAAAGAATCCACCAAAGAAAAGAGGAAGAAAAACTAAAAAGGTGGTTAAGCCTGAGAAAATAAAGAATGATGAAGCAGAAGAAAATGAAATTGAAGAAGTTTCTATAACAGAAGAAATCGTAGAAAATGAGGATGATGTTGAAAATGCTATAGATTCTGAAGAGACTCAAGATGAAGATGAGGATGTAGAAGAGTAAAATGTTGAGATTTAGGGTAGGCTTTAATGATATATTGTCTACTCTTAATTTAATATATAATGTGTGCAAATTTGTGATGTTAATTTACATGCAAACAAGTAAAAAAATTAAAATTTTTGATGTATATTATACATACGATGAGGTTTTAAATGAGAAAAAAATTATTAAAAAATTTAGATTGGGGAGTGCTTATATGCGCAGTAATTCTTATTGCAATTGGTTTGACAGCACTCTTTTCTACTAGTCAAAATACAGATCATGTTGAATTTATTAAACAAATACAATGGTTATTTATTAGTATTCCATTTTTTGTTTTAGCTATTGTAATTGATTATGATAAAATTTTAAGAATTGCGCCAGTTTTTTATGGAATATGTGTATTTTTATTAATTCTGGTATTGTTTACTGAGCAAATTAATGGTGCTAGTAGCTGGTTTAATATAGGAAGCTTTTCTTTCCAACCATCTGAATTTGGAAAAATTGCAACTATATTGTTTATGGCGTATGCTTTAAATTTATTACAAGCAAGAAATAAAAAAGAAATAAATAAGTTTTACAAATTACTTGCGGTACTGGCAATAGCAGGACTTCCAATAATGCTTATTGTTATTGAGCCTGATTTTGGAACTGCTACTGCGTATATGTTTGCTACAGTATTTATTTTGTTTGTTTCAGGAATTGATAAAAAATATATTTTTGCTGCTATAGCGTTAATAGCTATACTAATTCCTGTTATATATATGAATTTACCAGAGCATGCTTTAAAGAGAATTGATGTTTATTTACATCCCGAAAGTGATCCGAGAGGATCTGGATATAATATTATTCAATCAAAGTTGGCAATTGGTGCAGGTCAAATTTTAGGAATGGGATTACTTCAAGGAAATCAGACACAATTGGGTTATTTACATCCCAAAACAACTGATTTTATTTTTTCAGCAATTGGTGAAGAAATGGGCTTTTTGATTGCTGCTACTATTATTATTACGTATGTTGTTTTGATTACGAGAATAGTGTATATTGCCAAAACTGCTAAGGATAATGTTGGGTCATATATTGCAATTGGTATTGCTGGTATTTTATGTTTCCATATGGTTGAGAATATTGGTATGACTATGGGACTTCTTCCTATTACTGGTGTGCCTCTTCCTTTTGTTAGTTATGGTGGTAGTTCGTTGCTTACTAATTTTGTTTGTTTGGGGTTGGTTGTTAATGTTAGTGCTAGGCGTCAGCGTGCTATCTTCATCGAATAGCTCAAAAATATTGGCTGATAGCTGGAAGTGGGGGTTTTATGTTTTATCATAAATTAATGATTGGTAATGTAGAATTGAATAATAATCTTTTACTTGCTCCTATGGCTGGAGTTACTGATTTAGCTTTTAGGAAAATTTGCAAGAAGTGTGGTGCTGGGTTGGTTGAGGCTGAAATGGTGAGTGCAAAGGCTATTTTTTATGGTGATGATAAAACTATTTCTATGCTTAATACTGATGGTGAGAAAAGACCTATTTCAATGCAAATTTTCGGTAATGAACCTGACGTTATGGCTCATGCTGCCGAATTTTTGAATGATAAGGCTGATATTATTGATATTAATATGGGGTGCCCTGCTCCGAAGGTAGTGAAGAATGGTGATGGTAGTAAACTTTTACTTGATTTGGATTTGGTTTCAGAGATTGTAAAAAGTGTTGTTGCTGTTTCTAAAGTTCCTGTTACGGTTAAAATTCGTAAAGGATGGGATGATGATCATATTGTTGCAGTTGAGGCGGCTAAACGTATTGAAGAGGCTGGGGCTTCTGCAATTACTGTTCATGGAAGAACTAGAAGTCAGTTTTATTCTGGAGTTGCTGATTGGGATATTATTCGTCAGGTTAAGGAAAATGTTTCTATTCCTGTTATAGGAAATGGGGATGTTGTTGATGGAAAATTAGCTGAGAAATTGTTTAATAAAACTGGTGTTGATGGTGTTATGATTGGGCGTGCTACTTTAGGAAATCCATGGATTTTTAATGAAATTGCTTCTTATTTAAAAGGTGAGGAGGTTAAGAAACCTAGTAATGACGAAATTATGAAAACAATTTTGTGGCAATATGACATGCTTATTCAAGAAAAGGGTGAGTATACGGCTGTTAGAGAAATGCGTAAACATATAGGTTGGTATTTAAAAGGGATGCCTTCTGCTAAAATAGTAAAAGATGAAGTTAATAAATTAGAAAATTTTTCAGAAATTTTACAGGTGCTAAAAAAATATTTTCAAGATATTTAAATATAAATAAATTACAATTACTAATGAAAAAGCTAAGAGAATTTTACATAAAAAATTGCATTATAACATTATGCAAAATAAACTAAGGTTTTTTAGAAAATTTGTGTTGCTTTTTGTTGATTTTTACTAAAAAGTGTTATATAGTAATAATCGATTTACAAAACTTTGTTACAAAAAGGTTACAAAAGGGTTACAAAAACGTGACGATTTCTATTGACTTTTTGAAGAAATTGTAATATCCTTAGACATATTAAAAGAAACGGAAAAAATGGAGGAATTGTCTTGGCAATTGGGGATATAATTGTAGGGATTGACATCGGTACTTCAAAGGTTAGCACTGTTGTCGGTGAAGTTAATAATTTCAAGCAAATCGAGATAATTTGTAATACTTGCTGTAGATGTAATGGAATGGCTAAAGGTCAAATTATTGATGGTGATGCAATTTCTATTGCAATCTCTAAAACAATTAGGGAAGCTGAGGAAATAGCTAATTTTAAAATTAGTTCTGCATACATTACAATACCAGGAAAGTATACAACAATAGTTCAAAATAGTGTTGTAAAAGAAACTAAAGATAGATTTGATGGAATATCTTATAAAGACGTTGTTTCAGCTTTATCTTCAGTTAAAGAGATTGAAATGCCTGATGATGAAGTTTTGATTGATATTATTCCAGATAAATTTATTTTGGAAGATGGTAAAACTGTTGAGGATCCAGTAGGAAGTTATTGCTCAAGTTTTACTTTAATGGCGCAACTTATTTTGGCTGATAAAGATTACATAAAGAAGATTACAAACATTTGTAGAAGAGCTGGTATAGAAATAGATGGAATTGTTCCAATTACACTAGCTGAAAGAAACTTAGTTTTAGATGGCAGTGAAATGAATGATAATGTTATGATTCTTGATATTGGGGCTGGAAATACAGAGATAGGTATTTTCAAAGGAAATTCATTTATTTTTAATGATACATTACCTTTAGGTGGTGACAATATTACAAGTGATATTGCATATGTTTTAAATATTTCTAAAGAAGAGGCTGATAAATTAAAACGTCAATATGGACTAGCTTTAAAATCATTTATTGATAATGATAATAATATTATTTTGAATACATATAACGGTGGAGATACAAGAAATAAAACAATTAAAAGTTCAGAATTGATAGAAATTATTGAAGCTAGGGTTGAGGAAATTTTTTCACTTGTTAATAAAGAAATTACAATGCAAGGTTTAAAAAATAACATTAATAATGTAATCTTGACAGGTGAAGGAATTACTAATATAAATAAATGTGATATGGCAGGAAAGATTATTTTAAATATTCCTGTAAAGATTTCAAACGCTAGACTTATTACTACAATTAAGCCAGTATATAGAACAAGTTATGCGCTTGTTAGATATGTGTCTTCTAGAGCTTTTACAAAGAAAGTTTCTAGTACAATAGATGCAAAATCTGAAAAGTCTGTTTTGAAAAATGTTTTAGAAAAGGTTAGAGACTTTTTCTATTCATAAAATTTAAGTTGTTTTTAATTTTTATAATATATATTTTATTGAAGGAGGAAGTACCTTATGATAATGGAAAATGATGATAACAATAACAACTACATGATGGATGGCACAGCCACTATCAAAGTAATTGGTGTTGGAGGAGCTGGAAATAATGCTGTTAACAGAATGATTGAAGCAGGAATTAAGAATGTTGAGTTTATTGCTGTTAATACTGATAGACAAGCACTTCAATTATCAAAAGCATCAACAAAAATTCAAATAGGTGAAAAATTAACAAGAGGACTTGGAGCAGGAGCAAATCCTGATATAGGAGCACAAGCTGCTGAAGAAAGTCGCACAGAAGTTGCAGAAGCATTACGCGGAGCTGATATGGTTTTTGTTACTGCTGGTATGGGTGGTGGAACAGGAACTGGTGCTGCACCAATAGTTGCTGGAACTGCAAAAGAAATGGGAATTTTAACAATAGGTGTTGTTACTAAACCTTTTACTTTCGAAGGAAAGAAAAGATTAGCTCAAGCTGAAAGAGGTATTGAGAGCTTAAAAGGTAAAGTTGATACATTAGTTGTAATTCCTAATGATAAATTATTACAAGTAATTGATAGAAAAACATCAATTATTGAAGCATTCAGAATGGCTGATGATGTATTAAGACAAGGTGTTCAAGGTATATCAGATTTAATAGCTGTACCTGGATTAATTAACTTGGATTTTGCTGATGTTAAAACAATAATGTTAGATAGAGGAATGGCTCATATGGGTATTGGTAGAGCTTCTGGAGAAAACAGAGCTGAAGATGCTGCAAAACAAGCTATTCAATCTCCATTACTTGAAACTTCTATTGAAGGTGCAAGAGGAGTTATTATTAATATTACAGGTGGTAGCGATGTTGGATTACACGAAGCTAATACAGCTGCTGAATTAGTTCAACGCAGTGCAGATCCAGAAGCAAACATTATATTTGGTTCTGTTACAGATGATTCTATGGGTGATGAAATCCAAATTACTGTTATTGCTACTGGTTTTGAAAATGAAGATGAAAAAGTTCAAAAAGCTACTGATATAGTTAATAAAGCTTGGGAGAGAAAGATGAATCCAATTAGCTCATCTGAATCTAATAACAGTAACGAATTGGATATACCAACTTTCTTAAGAAAAAATAAAAATATGAAATAAGTTATCCATTATTGTCAAAGAAAATATATATAGATAAATCGAGAAAGAAATAATTTACATTTTGTAGATTATTTCTTTTTTTCTACATTAGAAAATGACAAGTTTTTTAAATTGTATTTGTTATTATAACATTAATCTAAATTTAAGAATAAAGATTTGGGGGATGTTTAATATGACAATATATTTAGATGTTGTATTTATAGAAAATCTTGTTATGAATTTATCTATTATATTGTCGGAGGCTGTTTTACTTAATTCATTAAATAAACTCGTAAGAAAAATATGTTCTGCATTGATTGCAACTGCTTATTATATTTTAACTTTAATTTTTCCTAAAACTACATATTTTCAAATTTTAGTAGGAATACTAATTATTTTAATTGCATTTAGGCCCAAAAGTTTACAATTGTTGCTTAAACAAACTTTTTTGTTTTACTTTATTAATTTTGTCTTTGCAGGTACTTCATTTGCATTAATGTGCGCTTTTAATAAGGATAAGTTTTCAATTTTTAATGGAGTAGTTGTTGGAAATTTTAATGTGTTTAAAGTTTTTTTAGCAGGAATAATTGCAATAATAATGCTTATATATTTTTTTAGAAAGAGGTCAAAACATGTTTTTAAAGATGTTGTTATTTCTATTTCGGGTAAAGTAAAAGAGATTAGATTATTACTTGATACGGGAAACCTTCTAAGAGAGCCATACACAGGAAAACCTGTTATGATTGTGGAAAAGAATGCTTTAAAATCTGTTATTGATGGGGATTTATTTAATGATTTGGATGAAATGCTTAAAGGTAAAGAAACTATTCCTGATGGAATGTTTCTTATTCCATATAGAAGCCTGGGAAATTCTTCAGGATTTTTACTTGGAATAAAACCGGATTTTGTTGCACTAAAGAAAAATGGTAAGAAATTTTATAATGTAGTAATTGGAATATGTGACGAAAATATAAGTGAAACTAAATCTTATTCTGGAATTTTCGGATTAGAAACTTTAGATGAAGGAGTATGTGAGATATGAGTATACTTGATATTTTGAGAATGTTTTATAGGAAGATTACTAAAAAGGATTTTGATAAATTACCGATTTTTTATATTAATGGAAGTCAAACACTGCCACCGCCACTTTCGGCTCAGGAAGAGAGTGAGATTTTAGCTAGAATAGATGAGAAAGACGGTGAGGCAAAACAGATTTTGGTTGAAAGAAATTTGAGATTAGTGGTGTATATAGCTAAAAAGTTTGAGAATACAGGAGTAGATTTAGAGGATTTGATTTCTATTGGAACAATAGGATTAATGAAGGCAATTAATACTTTTAATACAGGAAAGAATATAAAATTAGCTACATATGCTTCAAGATGTATTGAAAATGAGATTCTTATGTTTTTGAGACGTAATAATAGAATAAAAAGTGAAGTTTCTATTGATGAACCTCTTAATCAAGATAGAGATGGGAATGAACTTCTTTTATCTGATATTCTTGGAACAGATGAGGATGTAATTTATAAAAATCTTGAAGATGAGGTTGATCATAAATTGCTCAAAATTGCAATTTCAAAATTGTCTGATAAGGAAAAATATATTATGAATTTACGTTTCGGAATGAATGGGTGTGCTGAGAAAACTCAGAAGGAAGTTGCTGATTTATTAGGAATTTCGCAAAGTTATATTTCTAGGTTAGAGAAGAGAATTATGGGAAAGATGCGTAAAGAGATTTCTAGTAAGACTGGATAATTAGATTATAAAGGCGGTTAATGTCCGCCTTATTTTTATGTAATAGAAACGTTCTCAGAACTTCCAATTATATAAAAATAATAATGCGCAGAAATTTAAAAAGCAAATTTCGTACACGAATAGAGTTACGGACTTAAAAATGTTGTGATAAGTGTAAATGTTATGAATAGTTCGTTTTTGTTTTGTGAGAAAATTATGTAATGAATATTTCTTTATGAAATTCATATTATTATATGAAAGCTAGTGGAGAGGAGTGAAAAATGAAGAAAAAAATTTTCATTATTTTTTTAATTTTAATTTTACATATTTTGATTTTTTGTTGTTATAAATTTTTTATTCCTGGCAATAATAAACACATCGAAGAT
Organism: uncultured Clostridia bacterium; assembly: GCA_934149275.1. GTDB lineage: Bacteria > Bacillota > Clostridia > TANB77 > CAG-508 > UMGS1994. The sequence goes on from CAKPEG010000002.1 coordinate 67,265, forward strand.
GTAAGTGATTTGAATGATTATATTTCAAGTATTAAAGACTATAATGCTGAGAGTAAAGTTACAGTAAATAGTAATAAAAATTCAAATGGTTATACGCTTCTGCAATCAAATTGTAATGGCGTTTCCAGACAGGAGATTAGAAATGTTGAAGATGATAGTGGAATTGTTATTGAAAACAGAGATAATTGTTTAACTATTAAAAACACAAAATTGCCTGTTGAAGAGGTCTTTTCGGATTATGCAGATGTTATGAAAAATTCAGTTGGACTTGATTCTTTTATTGAGGATTATTTGTGTGATGAAAATAAAGAAGTACTTGATAAAGATGGATATTACATAATTAGTGTTAAAAGCAAAAATTCCCAAAATAAGTATTCATTAAGTAAAACGATGTTTTTTAATAAAGAAAAAAGCTCGATTGAAAAAATTGTAGTTAAAGATATAAACAATAATGAGACTACTATCATAGAATATATTAAACTTAAAATATTGTAAATTTAAATAAAATCTAAATATAGTAATTTACAAATTCGATATATAGAATTATTAGGAGTGATTATTATGGTAATCAAAAGAGGAGATATGTTTTATGCGGATTTAAGTCCTGTTATTGGATCAGAACAGGGAGGAGTAAGACCTGTTTTGATAATACAAAACGATATGGGAAATAAATATAGTCCTACCGTTATAGCTGCTGCAATAACTTCTCAAATTGGAAAAAATAGATTGCCAACTCATATTGAAATTGATTCTAAAGATGTTGGATTAAAGTCAGATTCTGTTGTGTTAGCTGAACAAATTCGTACAATAGATAAGAGTAGACTAAAAGAGAAGATTGGACATATTGATGATGAAAAAATCATGGGAAAAATAAATAGTGCAATAGGTATTAGTTTCGGTTTGATGTCTACTAATGAATGATGGAGATTGTGATATATGAGTATAAAAAATAGAGTTATAGCTTTTTTATATAGATTAGGAGCTTCTTGCATTAGTATAGGAGCTCTTATATATGATTTCGGCTTTTTTAATGGTGAAATTAAAATAGTAAATTTTTTGTATTTTACGATTATTAGTAATATTTTTTGTTGTGGTTTGTTTATTACTTTGACTATAAAAACGTTGATGGATATTAAAGATAAAGGAATATATGGGACTAGTAGTATTTCTCCTCATATTAAAGGCGAAGTTTTAATTTCGATATTACTTACAATGATTGTGTATCATTTTATTTTAATTCCATATGCTTTGAAGATTAATCCATATCAATCTTTAAAGACTACGGATATTATTTTTCATTATGTGATGCCGTTGGTTACTTTATTTGATTGGATTTTGTTTGATGAGAAGAGGAGATTTTCGTGGTATGATCCTATTGCCTGGACGATTGGTCCATATTTGTATATGATATTTGTTTTTTTACAATCAAGAATTGAAATAGTTGATAGAGTTAATAATCATATAAATAGATATGTGTATGCTTTTTTGGATGTTGGTTTGTTGGGAAATATAAGAGTGTTTTTTAATATTATTAGTTTAAGTGTATTTTTTGTTGGCTTAGGATTTTGCTTATTTGCCTTAGATCGAATTAAAATTTACGAAGAAAATTTAAAAAAAAATTAGTAGATGTTTAGAAAAAAGAATAATTCATATAAAATTTTTGAATCACTGCATAGAAAGAATTTATTCTTAATTAATTGCAAACGAAAAAATATTATACTTAATTTTGAAATGACGCGCAGTTTGAGAGTTTTTACCTAACCGACTAAACGAAGTTTAGTGGGCGGTAAAATCTCTTAGCAAGGAATAAAAAATTAAGTATAATATTTTTTGTTATAATAAATAAAAGAATAATGCATATCAAAATTTTTTCACACCTTGCTGTCGTATTTCTCGGAATTTAAAAATAAAAATGTCAATTTGGATGTTACCATATCCTATTGACATTTTTTTATTTTTAAATTGGGTAGAATGCTTCAATCGAACTCACTTCGTTCGTTTGGTCCCTGCGCGGTGATTCAAAAATTTTATATGAATTATTCTTTTTCCTTTTGCAATTAATTAAAAATTAATTTTAATATTTTCACCTTTTCCTGGTTCTAATTCAAATAATTTTTCTTCTGTAAAATTAAATGCAGAGGCAATTAAATTCGTTGGAAAAACTTGAATAGCAGTATTATATGCCGTTACATCCATATTATATAATCTTCTTGCAGCTTGCAATTGATCTTCCATTTTTGTTAAATTCTTTTGCAAATTTAAAAAGTTTTCACTAGCTTTTAAATCAGGATAATTTTCAACAATTGCAATTAATTTATTCATTTGAGTATTTAATAAAGAAGCTTTATCTAAATCTTTACTTACATTGTATTCAGTTCTTAATTTTGTGATAGATTCTAATAATTTTTCTTCATGCTTTGCATAACCTTTTACACATTCTACAAGATTTGGTATTAAATCAAATCTTTGTGTTAGATATACATCTATTGATGAACGTGATTGTTTTACAGCGTTTCTCTTCTTTACTAATCTATTGTACATTATTAATAATACTAATAAAATTGCTATAACTATAATAATTATTGTTTCCATATTTATTCCTTCCTTTTATATATCTTTTCCTTCAACTGTATGATAAAATTTCCTATTTAGTTCGCATACGAAATGAATTATTTTGTAGTACATGTGTAATGTGTCAAAGTCAAGGGAGTCTTTGCTAAATGGAGCTTCGAACATATCTTTACAGTGTATACGTATGTATAGGGATGAATTTTTTAATGTTAGTTCATATTTTATTTTGTTTTCTTTTTTGAAATTGATCATATAATCTAAAATATCTGATGTTAAGATTCTCAAGGCTAATATTTTGTCTGTAGAATATACATCAAATAGTTTTTCAAATTCTTGAGAATCTAATTGAATGAGTTGCTTGTTTGCTGGTAATAGTTTTCCTAAAAATCCTTTGTCAGAACGAATTTTTATTGTATTTTTTATATCAGTATTAAATTTTGCTGATGAAAATAATCCACTGAAGACTATTGTTCTTGATGTGTTTCCATCGCTATCAGTGCTTTCATCTTCTGTCCTAACATCACTTGCTTCAAATAATATTTCATTATCAATTTTTCCTGATATTAAGTCATTTGAATAGAAGTAATCGTATCTTTCAAATTCAGCTTCGTTATATGTAGATCTTGAAATTCTTCCATTTTGAGAGAAAGACAAATTAGGATCGTAAAAACTAACTAATTTTTTTATTACTGTGTCCTTATATTGCTTTTTATATTTATTTGAAAAAGGGACTAAAGCACTTATTAGTATAGAAATAAATAATGCAAATGTGAAAGCAGTTGTACTTACAAAAAATATTAATATACAAATTAAGAATAATATTATAAATAGTGTTATTCTTTTTTTTAAGGCTTCCTTTCTCAAAGATTCAAGACTATCATGACATTCTTGGTATAATTCTTGGTATAATGTACTAAAACTTTTCATTTTAAATCCCCCTAATATGTATTAATTATCTAATAAAAAGAATTTTGTGTCAACAAGAAATATTTGCAAGAATACAATAAATTGAGGAGGAGATATGAATGGGTTTGACTAAGAATTCTATGGGAAATAAGTTGTTAGTTGATGATTTGAATGAAATAAAAAAAGATATAAATTTTACGATTGGTTTAGTAGGAAATCCTAATGTGGGAAAAAGTAGTGTTTTCAATAATTTAACTGGATTACATCAACATACGGGAAATTGGCCTGGAAAAACTATTGAGAGTAGTTTTGGCACATATGATTATTTAGACAATAAATTTCTAATTGTTGATTTGCCTGGTACATATTCACTGAATTCATATTCAAAAGAGGAAGCTGTTACAACTGATTTTATAGAGAAGTCACATTTTGATGTAATGGTTATAGTAGTTGATGCTACCGCATTAGAGAGAAATTTGAATTTGGTGTTACAAGTTCTACAGATTACCAAGAATGTGATTGTTTGTGTTAATTTATTAGATGAGGCAAAAAAGAAGAATATTAAAATCAATTTGAAACTTTTATCAGAAAAATTGGGAGTTCCAGTTGTGGGAACAATAGCTACTAAGAAGAATACTTTGGATGAGTTGAAGAAAAAAATTAATTATATAGCATGTAATAGAACTGATGATGTAAATGAATTCAGTTCAGATGAAGAGGTTGTAAGAAATGCGGAGATGATTGCAAATGAAGTTGTAGATAAATCTTGCATAAATGCTAATAGAGATAGAAAAATTGATGAGATACTTACTTCAAAAATTTTTGGGCTACCTATTATGATTGCTATGTTAGGTTTTATTTTTTGGCTTACGATTATTGGAGCTAATTATCCTTCAAAAATTTTGAGCTGGCTGTTTGAATTAGGACAAAAAAGACTTGAAAATTGGTTTATTGCTTGGAAATTTCCACATTTTGTTTCTGGATTGTTGATAAATGGAGTATATCAGACGGTAACATGGATTATTAGTGTTATGCTTCCGCCAATGGCTATATTTTTTCCTTTGTTTACTTTACTAGAAGATTTAGGAGTTTTGCCTAGAATAGCATTTAATTTGGATAATTTTTTTAGAAAAGCTGGAACGTGTGGTAAACAGGCTTTGACAATGTGTATGGGATTTGGATGTAATGCAGCTGGGGTAATTGGATGTAGAATTATGAGATCTACTAGAGAAAGATTAATAGCTATTGTTACTAATTGCTTTGTCCCATGTAATGGAAGATTTCCATTGCTAATTACTGTTGCTACTATATTTTTTGCTGGGATGTTTAATGGAATAGTAGGCAGTTTAGTTTCTACATTTATTGTGCTTGGTGTGATTTTATTAGGTATCGTTTTATCATTATTTATTTCTAAAATTTTATCTTGTACAATTCTTAAAGGGGAAAGTAGTGGATTTATTTTAGAGTTACCTCCATATAGAAAACCACAAATTGGTAGCATTTTAGTTCGTTCTGTATTAGATAGGACAATATTTGTTTTAGGAAGGGCTGTTTGCAGTGCGATTCCAGCTGGTATTGTTATATGGGTGCTTGCTAATGTTCAAATTGATGGTACTTCAATGATTTCATATATTGCTTGTTTTTTTGATCCTATAGCTAAAATTATGGGGTTAGACGGATATATTTTAACTGCTTTTATTTTTGGTATTCCTGCTAATGAGATTGTGCTTCCAATTTTATTAATGATGTATATGAAAAGTGGATATTTGGTTGATATTTCGGATAGCTGGAGGATAGGAGAAATCTTAATTGCAAACGGTTGGACAATACTTACTGCTATTAATGTTATGATTTTTACTCTTTTGCATTTTCCTTGCATGACAACTTTGCTTACAATTAAAAAGGAAACTAATAGTTCAAAATGGGTATGGATTTCTTTTTTAATTCCTACTGTTTGTGGAATGATTATATGTATATTAACCAATTTTATATATAATATTTTAGAGCTTTTTTGAAATTTTTATAATATTGAAGTAACAATGCATAGAGATTTGTGCTTATGATTTAACATGAAAATAAGGACATAAAATTTAGAAAGTTATAATATATAAAAATATTATAAATGTTCATTTTTGATTTGTATATTGCAAATGCATTATTAGTTTAGAATAGTGAAATAATATATTGTAAAAAAATTTTTTATAGATTAGAATTAGTATATATAATTTAGAAAAGGAGAATAAAAATGAAAAAAACAAATATTGGACTTATAGTTGTTATTGCGATTGTTGTATTAATTGGAATAATGGTAATGTCAAGTTATAACGGAATTGTTTCACTTTCAGAGGATGTTGATAGCAAGTATGCAACAATTGATACTTATTTGCAAAGAAGAGCTGATTTAATTCCTAATTTAGTAAGTACAGTTAAAGGTTATGTACAGCATGAGGAAAAAATAATTAATTCAATTACAGAAGCTAGAGAGAAAATGACAAGTGCTAGGAGCCTTTCTGATAAGGCCGAAGCTAATGATGAATTGACAACTGCATTAAATAATTTAATGGTTGTTGTTGAAAATTATCCAGATTTAAAAGCATCTCAAAATTTTATTCAATTATCTGATGAATTGGCTGGAACTGAAAATCGTATTGCAACAGCAAGAAAAGATTATAATGATGCTGTACAAAAATACAATGCTAAAATTAAAAAATTTCCAACAAAAATGATTGCTGGTATGTTTAATTTTGAATCAAAAGATTATTTCCAAGCATCTGAAGGAAGCAAGGAGGTTCCTAGTGTTCAGTTCTAAAAAAATAAAAAGTATTATTTTTATAATAATTATTTTTTTAATGATGTGGTCTACAAAGGTGTGTGCTGTTGTTTCACAAACTAGGGACTTTTTTGTAAATGATTATGCTGAGGTATTATCTGAAGATACAAAAAAATATATAATGCAGACTAATCAGGAATTAGAAAAGAAGACAGGTGCACAAATAGTTGTAGTTACTGTGACTAGTTTAGATGGTCAGGATTTAGAATCATATGCTACAGAATTATTTAGAAAATTTGGTATAGGAGATTCTAAGAAAAATAATGGTGTTCTTTTACTATGTTCAACTGGTGATAGAAAATTTAGAATTGAAGTTGGATATGGTTTGGAAGGAGCACTTACAGATGGAAAGACAGGAAGAATACAAGATGAGTATATAATTCCTTATCTAAAATATGATAATTATGATGAGGGAATAAAGAATGGTTTTAGTGCTGTTCTTTCAGAAGTGGCTAATGAATATAATATTACAATCGATGGTCAGATTGATCCTGTTGCAGGTAGTTCTGATTCGATATCTGGAACAGGCGATGTGTTTGTTATTTTATTAGCTATTTTTGGATTTATTTTTCCGATTTGTGGTGGCCCTTATTTAGAGGGAAGTAAATCACGATTGAAAGTTAGTGGAGTATATATAGCTTTATATTTTTTAGTTTATGGAATTGCTAGATTTGCTATTGGTGATGCTACTTCAAATGTAATGCTATATGGAGCTTTTCCACTTGGATTTGTTTTTATTATGCTACTTATTAATGCTAGCTTTGGAGGAGGTCGGATGGGGCGGAGGCTCTTTCGGTGGTGGATCTTCTGGCGGCTTTTCAGGTGGTGGAGGTTCTTCCGGTGGTGGGGGAAGCTCACGAAGCTTTTAAAATTGATAGAAAAATTTCAAAATGATATATTTAATTATCATATGAAAAAATATAAAACACAATTAGGATAAAAATAAGGAGATATGCAAATGTCAAAGAAAATTTTTAGTGGTTTAATTATGATTTCAATATTATTTATACTATGTGGAACGGTATTTGCTCAAAATACTATTTATACTACTACATCTACTATAAATGATGTAACAGTGAATTGGGAATATGAATTAAATGATTCAAATCAAATTGAAAATTTAAAATGTTTAAATCCAGCGGATTTAACAGGAAAGGTTTTAATTCCATCAACTTTAGATGGAAAGTCAGTAGTTTCATTAGGTGATAGCGCTTTTAAATCTGCAACAAAAATAACTGAAATAGCAATTCCAACTACTGTGAAAGAAATTGGCTTGAGAGCATTTTTGGATTGCACAAGTTTAGCAAAGGTTAATTTAGGAACTGTAGAGAAAATAAGTGATCAATCATTTAGAAATTGTACAGCTTTAACAAGTATAAAATTGCCAAAGACATTAAAGAAAGATGCTTCAGGAGCTCCATTTTTGGGGTGTACAAATTTAAAAAATATTGAATTAGAAGATGGGATGACAGTTGTACCTAATTATGTATGTGCAGGTACACCAATAACTGAGATAACAATTCCTGGTACTGTGAAAAAAATAGGGTTGTGGGCATTTTCAGGATGTACAAGTTTATCAAATGTAAATTTAGGAAATGTAGAGAGCATATGTGATCAATCATTTAAGAATTGTACGGCTTTAACAAGTATAAAATTGCCAAAGACATTAAATGAAGATGCATCAGGAGCTCCATTTTTGGGGTGTACAAATTTAAAAAATATTGAATTAGAAGAAGGAATGACAAATGTACCTAATTATGTATGTGCGAGTACACCAATAACTGAGATAATAATTCCAAGCACTGTAAAAAGAATAGGATTGTGGACTTTTAAAAATTGTACTTCTTTGAAAAAAATTACAATATTAGATAATGTAACGGATATGGGAGGTTACAAAAGTAGTAATACAGATCTAATGTTTGAAAATCACAGTGCTGATTTAACTATTTATTGTTACAAAGATTCAATGGCAGCGAATTATGCTATTAAATACAATATAAAATATGTATATTTAGCAAAACCTTCTAAAGGTGATGATACACCAAGTACAGATGATGATAATAATAAAAATAATGTACCAGTAGAAAAACCAACAAATTCAACTCAAAATACTTCAACGAATAATAATCAAGAAGATAATACAATAGCTACAGGTAAATTACCCAAAGCAGGTAATAGATTAGTAATTATAATAGGCCTTATTTTAGGTGGGGGAATTTCAATAGTTATGTATAAAAGATATAATAGATATAGAGATATATAGAATAAAACTAAAAAGGCCGGAAGGCCTTTTTTAGTTTGCTAAACTTATATAATTATTATCAAGTATTAAAAGAAAAATATTGTATTTATTTGTTTCTAGCAAAAAGATTTTACTGCTAGCTGAATGAAGTTTTGGTGGCTTGAATAAAAAAATAAATTGTGCGTCATTAAAAGAACTACCTATTATATTCTTTTTGCAATGGAGTAGAGGAACTTTTTATGTAAAAATTACATAAGATATATCAATATTGAAAGGTGGTATTGTTATGTCTATGTATATGATTAAAGGTGATGCGAAGGTTAATGGTGAGGTTAGAGTTTCTGGTTCTAAAAATAGTGCATTGCCTATAATTGCGGCATGTATTTTAAATGCTGGGACTACTACTTTATATAATGTTCCTAATATAAAAGATACAAATGGAATGTTTAATATTTTAAAAGATTTAGGATGTACGATAAATAAAAAGGGAAAGAAAATTGTTATTGATTCTAGTAGGATTAATAAGTTTCAAATTGATGAAATGCTAATGAGCAAAATGCGTTCATCTGTTATTATTGCAGGTGCTTTGCTTGGAAGATTCAGAAAAGCAGTGTTTTCTTATCCTGGTGGATGTGAAATTGGAGCTAGACCGATTGATTTACATATTAATGGTTTTAAAAAAATAGGTATAAATATTGACGAAAGTACTGGATATATAGTATGTAAATGTGATAAAATAGTGCCATCAGAAATTCAATTGGATTTTCCAAGTGTAGGTGCTACTGAAAATTTAATTTTGGCATCTGTCTTTTCTGATGGAGAGACAATTATTAGAAATGTTGCAATGGAGCCTGAAATTGTTGATTTGCAGAAATTTTTAAACAAAATGGGTGCTAAGGTTTCAGGGGCAGGAAGCAATGTTGTTAAAGTTGTTGGTGTTAAACGCCTTAAAGAGATTTCATATAATATAATGCCTGATAGAATCGAAGCTGGAACGTTTCTTGCGTATGCTGCGATGACTGGTGGCAAGATTAAATTACAGAGTGTTAATATAGAACATATTCTTCCTGTTATTAGTAAATTAGAGGAAGCTGGTTGTAAAATTTTTAAGGAAAAGAATGAGATTATTCTTGATGCACCAAGAAGGTTGAAAGCAATTGATATTCAAACGTTTCCGTATCCGGGTTTTCCAACTGATATGCAATCAATATTTTTATCTATGTTGTCTGTGGCTAGAGGTACATCGGTTGTTGTCGAAAATATTTTTGAAAATAGATTTAAATGCGTACCGGAACTTACAAAAATGGGAGCTCATATATCTATTTCGGGTTCGTCAGCTATTGTAAAAGGTACTAAAAAATTAATAGGAAAAAACGTGATTGCTACGGATTTACGTGGAGGTGCGGCATTAATTGGTGCTGGATTGAAGGCAAAAGGAATTACTTGTGTAAACAATTGTGAGTTTGTTGAAAGAGGATATGAGAACTTGGAATATAAATTGAAAAAACTAGATATAGATATTATTAAACAAAGGGGTTTGAGGTTTGAAACAGAAGAAAAAGAATCAAGTAGTGAATAATAAATTTAATTTTGATGATGAATATATTATTGGTTTTTCTGATTCTAAAAATTTAGCTAATAAGAAGAAAGATAAAAGCTTATCAGTTAAAAAGGAAAAGAAGAAAGTAAAAAATAGCAAGCCTAAGAATAATTATAAGAGCTCTAGACCTAAGATGAATGAAAAAAAGAAAAGAATGAGACTTATGGTGACTAGAATAATTCTTATAATATGTTTGCTTGGTGGTACATTATGCTTTTTGTGTTTGTCACCTATGTTTAATATTCAGGAAATAGTAGTTGAACAAAATTCAAAGATTGCATCAGATACAATAGCAAGTTTATCTGGTATACAATTATATAAAAACATATTTTTGTTTAAAAAATCTGATGCAATTTCTAATATAGAAAGAAATTCATATGTTAACTCTGTTAAAATTTCTAGAAGTTTACCAAATAAAATAAAAATTATTGTTGAGGAGAGAACTGAAAAATATTTAGTTGAGTTTGCAGAAGGAAAATATGCAATTATAGATGGACAAGGGTATGTTCTGGATATTACAAGTGAAAAGATGAATTTACCTATCTTAATAGGTGAAGAAACAAGTATGGATACTTTGATAAATATTAATAATAATTCGGTTAGACTTTGTGAAGCTGATTTGAAAAAACTAGATACAGTAGCTAATATAATTGAGACATCAAAAAATTATGAGGTTGATAAGTATATTACTAAAATTGATATATCTGACAATACAGATTATAAATTGATATTAGAAGAGGAACAGAAGACTGTATATTTGGGATCTTGTACAGATTTGAATACACGAATTTTGTTTATGAAAGAAATTTTGAACAATGAAAAAGGAAAGAAAGGTGAGTTATTTATAAATAGTAATCTTTCTGAACATCCAGCTTATTTTAGAGAAGCGGTTAATTAAAATTTTTCTTATAGAGAGGGATGATTTGTATAAATGAAAAAAGAAAAATGGCAAGTATTTTTAATTGGAATTTTATGCTTTGTTACTGCTGCAAGTATTTGTGTTCAGTATAGAAGTGCTATTAGCTATACTACGGAGGGAGAAGCCACTGTACAGTCTATTGCTGAAAATAAATTAAGAGATCAGGTTTTAACTGAGCAAGAAAATTATAATAGATTATATGTGCAGGTACAACTTGCTCAAAAACAATTAGAAAATTTAAGAAAAGCTTCAGCATCTAATAGTGATGAATCAGAAAAACTTGAGAAGGAATTAACGGAATATAATAGATTGCTTGGTTATACTGATGTGACTGGTAAAGGAATAGTTATAACACTTCAAGATTCTAATTCAACAGGCGATTTAATTCATTATATTGATTTAGTGGAAGTTGTAAATGAATTGTTTAATCAGGGAGCTGATGCTGTTTCAATTAATAATCAACGTATTGTTTCTACTACTGCTATTAGCTGTAATGGAAATGTTGTAAAAATAAATAATGAAAAAGTTAGTGTTCCTTTTGTTGTTAAGGCAATTGGTTCGCCAACCGAATTGTATTCAACAATGCTTAGACCTAATGCATATTTGGATTTTATGCAGAGTGATGGAATTAGGGTAAAGGTTGAAAAGAAAGATTCAATAACTGTTCCAAAATATACTGGAACAAGACAGTATAAATATTTACAGGTTGTAGAATAGGTGGTGAATGACGTGAGAGGAAAAGTTATAATGATAGTAACTATAGGTATAATTTGTATTTTACTTACTAGTGTTATGTTTTTGCAATTCAAAAGTGTACAAGTTATTGAGGCATCTGGTGTAGGTCAAAAAAGAGAAACTGAATTAAGAACTGAATATTCGACGTTAAAAGATAAATCAAGTGAGATGAAACAACAATTGGAAGAAATTCAAAATACAACGAAAGAATATACAGATCAATCATCTGATGTTCAAGCTACTATGGATTTGTTGAAGTCAGATGTTGATAAAGCTCGTTGTGATTTGGGATATACAGATGTTAAGGGACCTGGTATTATTTTAACAATTGCTGATGGAAAAAATGCAGCAAATGATAAAGAACAAGTCGTAACATACAATGATTTAATAATGGCAATTAATGAATTGAAATATGCAGGTGCAGAAGCTATTTCACTTAATGATGAAAGAGTTGTAAATAATTCTTTTGTTGCTAATATTTCTGAGTATATGGTAATGAATGATAACAGAATTTCAGGTCCATATACAATTAAAGTTATAGGTGATTCAAAAGATTTAGAGAGTGTTATTAATATAAAAGGTGGAATAAAAGATTACTTGGAGAGTTACAATAAACAAATTTCATATACAATTGAAAATGAGGTATATATTAATAAGTATAACGGAAATGTAGAAATTAATTTTGGAGAATAATAGAAAGGGAGATTTAGGATGATTTATATTACAATTATAGTTTGTTCTGTTCTAGGAATAGTTTTAGGAATGAATTTACCGACAATTTCATATTCATATTCTGGATATTTAGCAATAGCAATTGTTGCTGCACTTGATTCTGTTTTTGGAGGAATTAATTCACTTTTAAATAAAAAATTTGATATAAGAATTTTTGTGTCAGGATTTTTCGGGAATGCAATTTTAGCAATGCTTCTTACATATTTAGGCGAGAAATTGAATGTGGATATTTATTTAGCAGCTGTTATTGTTTTTGTTGGAAGAATTTTTACGAATATGTCAATAATAAGAAGATACTATATTGATAAATGGTCAAAAAAATATGATATGAAACATAGTAAAAAAGCTGATAGTGTAGAAAACAAATGATAAAAAGACGTCAATTATATTGGCGTCTTTTTGTCTATAATTATATTACTAGAGTCAATGTCTCGAATTGCTAATAGTGTATCTTTTATATAGTAAGCTCTTATGTTTCCAGAAGGACTATTAAGAACGGGAGTTATTATACACCCTGTAATGAAACCTAGATCAGTGAATCTTTGCTTAATTTCTGGAGAACAATTTATGTTTTTTATTTTTCCAAATTCGTTTAATTTTAGTTTGTTTAATGTCATTAGATATCACTCCTAGTAATAATATTTTATGTTTTAGTATACATTTTAGTGAATTAAATTAATATGTTGAAATATAAGGCTAATTATTGTAAAATGTTTATATCTTAGGAAGTTTAAAGAAAGTGAAGAGATGAGTATATGAATAAAAAAGGATTTATTATAATAGGAATTATATTGGTATTAATTGTATCTGCAATTATTTGTTCAAAAATTATTTCTAATAAGGAGAAAATTGATAAGAATTATGAATTACAGCAAGTTTCTAATTATACATATTTTCCACTAGAGATTTCTGGAAAATATGGAGTTATAAAAAGAGATGGAAGTATTGTTATTCCTGCTGAATATGATTTTGTTCAAGTTCCTAATCAAGATAAAGAAATTTTTATTGTTGTTTCTGAAGGAAAGTATAAAGTTCTTAATGCTAGTAAACAAGAATTATATACTAATTTTGAAGAGGTGTCTGGAATTCAAGAAAAAGCTAATGCAGATGATTCTGTTTATAATAATTCCGTTCTTAAATATAAAGAAAATAATAAATATGGATTATTAGACTTTGATGGAAACAAGATTACTGATGCTGAATATGATGAAATTTCTTCATTACAAGATAAATATGGAGAAATATTGGTAAAGAAAAATGATAAATATGGTGTAATTAATATTAAAGGTGTGCAACTTGTTTCTTGCAAGTATGATTACGTTAAAGGTGATGGTTTTGTAAAAGATGGTTCATATAAAAATGGTGGATATATTATAGGAAATAAAACTAAAAATGGATATGTATATGGATATGTAGATAAAAATGAAAAAGAAGTTTTGAAAATGGAGAATGAAAATTTATATCGTGTTACTGAAATAAATTCTAATGATGCATATGTAGTAGCTTCAAAAAACGGAAGATACGCTTTATATAGGAATAAAGATATTTTAACGAGTAATAAATATATTGATGTTTATTACAATAATGGTACGGATACATTTACAGTTCAAAAAAACAAATCTTTTGGTTTAATAGATTTAAATGGAAATGTTTTAATTCCAGAGAAATATGAAGAACTTATGGTAGTTGGAATTTATGTAAAAGCTAGTTTAGATAATGTAAATTATACTTTTGATTTAAAAGGAAATGAAGTTGAAAATTCTAAGTTTGTAAGTTTAGAAGAAACATCTACTAGTAGATTTTACATTTCAATAGATAATAATTATAAGTATGGAATTGTTGATAAAGAAAAAAATGTAGTTGTAGAAAATAAATATGATTATATTGAAGAAATTAAGAGTACAGGATTATTAATAGCTACTAAAGGAGATGATATAACAATTTATACTGGCAGTATAAATGAGGTGCTATCAGTAGAAAATGCACAGTTAGAGAGAGTTGATAATTATATTAAAGTTACTACTCAAAATGAAATGTATTATTTAACTTCTGATGGAAAAAAGGTTGGAAATAAAACTGTGTATTTAAAAAATAATATTTATGCGAATAAGTCAGGTAGTAAATGGGGATTTGTTGATTTAAAAGATAATGTTGTAGTTCCTTATAAATATGATGAAGTTACAGAACTTGATGAATATGGCTTTGCGGGAATTAATAAAGATGGAAAATGGGGCGTTGTAAATAGTAATGGAGATGTTATTTTGGAACCTACATATAAATCTGATGAATTATCACCAGTTTTTATAGGTAAGTATTGCTTAAAAAATGGTGTTGTTAGAGATAGTATTTAAATGTATTTTGGGGTTATAGAAAATTATAATGCGTGTGAAATTTGCAAAGCAAATTCCTGCGCATACAAAGACGCGGACTAAAAAAATTACAATAGATGTAAATGCTATGAATGTCTGCTTTTGATATATATATTAAGGCGTATGAAATGGAGAAAAATATGGATGATAAAAAATTAGAAGTTTTAATTAAAGAGGTAGAAGTTGAGATTAGTCAGCAAGTTAAAGAAATTGATGAAAGATGTATGCGAAACAGCATAAGAGTTTTAGATGCTTTTCAAAAGAATAGAATTGCAGATATTCATTTTAATTCAACTAGTGGTTATGGTTATGATGATATTGGAAGAGATGCTATTGAGAGAGTTTTTGCAGATGTTTTTCGTACAGAAGATGCTTTGGTTAGAAATCAATTTATTTCAGGTACGCATGCAATTACTGTAGCTTTATTTGCAAATTTGAGACCTGGTGATACATTGCTTAGTATTTCTGGTAAACCTTATGATACCTTGGATTCAATAATCGGATTTAATGATAATCCAAGTTCTTTAAAATCATATAATATTAATTATGAACAAATAGATTTAGTTGACAATGAATTCGATATTGCGAAAATTAAAGAAAGACTTGCAAGAAATGATGTTAAGATGATTGAGATTCAAAGGTCAAGGGGATATGCAACTAGAAGAAGTTTGACTATGGATAAGATAAAAAGAGCTATAGAAGCGGTTAGAGAAGTTAACAAAGATGTTATTATAATGGTAGATAACTGTTATGGAGAATTTGTTGATGATATTGAACCAGTTGATGTTGGTGCTGATTTTATGGTAGGATCTTTGATTAAAAATATGGGTGGTGGACTTGCTCCTAATGGTGCATATATTGTTGGAAAAAAGAAATATATTGAGCTTTGTGCTGAAAGATTAACAGCTCCAGGACAAGGAAAAGAAGTTGGACCATCTTTAGGAATTAACAAAAACTTTTTACAAGGTATTTATATGGCACCTTCTGTTGTGGCAAGTAGCTTGAAAACAGCGGTTTTTACAAGTAGACTTTTAGAGAAACTTGGATATGATGTTGTTCCAAGATTTGATGAAAAGAGATCTGATATTGTTCAAACTGTTATATTTAGAGACGAAAATAAACTTATAAAATATGTTCAAGGTATTCAAAGGGGGTGCGCAATTGATTCAGAATCTGTTCCAATGCCTTGGGACATGCCTGGTTATACAGATAAGGTAATTATGGCAAGTGGTAGCTTTACACAAGGTTCATCAATTGAACTTAGTTGTGATGCGCCTATTCGTGATCCATATATTGCTTTTCAACAAGGTGGGCTTACATATGAATATGGAAAAATTGGAGTTATAAGAGCGGTAAAATTATTAGAAGAGGATAAGTAATGAAAGTTGTAGTTATTGGTGGTGGACCAGCTGGAATGATGTCTGCAATTAGTGCAGCAAGATCTGGTGATAAAGTTGTATTATTAGAAAAAAATAATATTTTGGGAAAGAAGATTTTAATTACCGGAAAAGGTAGATGCAATATTACAAGTAGTTTGGATATTGAAGATTTTATAAACAATATTCCTGGAAACGGTAGATTTTTATATAGTGCTTTTGAAAATTTTGATAATAAAGATATTATTGAGCTTTTGAAAAAAGAAGGAGTGTCTGTTAAAGAAGAACGTGGTAATAGATATTTTCCAACTAGTGATAGAGCTGAAGATGTTAGAATGGCACTTGAGAGAGAAACAAAAAAAGCTGGAGTAGATGTTAAGTTAAATTCTAAAGTTTGTGGAATTGAAGTTGCAGATAATAAAGTAAAAAGTGTTGTATTAGAAAACGGAAAAATAGATGCAGATAAAATTATATTAGCAACAGGAGGCAAAAGTTATCCGCTAACTGGTTCAAATGGAGAGGGGTATAAGATTGCAGAAGAACTTGGACATACTATAAAAGATGTTAGAGGTTCATTAGTTCCTTTGATTGCTGAGAAATCTGTATGTTCAAAAATGCAAGGGTTAAGCCTTAGAAATGTTGGAATAGTGTTATATGATGTTGAGAAAGATAAAAAGATTTATTCAGATTTTGGAGAAATGCTATTTACACATTTCGGAGTGAGTGGTCCTACAATATTAAGTGGTTCAGCTCATTTACTTAGATATAAAGATGTTGACAAAAAGATTTCAAATGGAAAGATTGTTTTAAAAATAGATTTGAAACCGGCACTTTCATTTGAACAATTGGATGCAAGAATTTTGAGAGATTTTACTGAGGTAAAAAATAAGCAGTTCAAAAATTCATTGGATAAATTGTTGCCTAAGAAAATGATTGATGTTGTAATTGATAAATCTAAAATTAATCCAGAAAAACATGTTAATGAGATTACTAGAGAAGAGAGAATGAATTTGATTAAGTTGTTAAAATGTTTTGAGATTAGGATTGATGGTTTTAGACCTGTTGATGAGGCAATTGTAACAGCTGGAGGAATAAGTGTTAAAGAAATTAATCCTAAGACAATGGAGTCAAAGATTGTTTCTGGATTGTATTTTGCAGGAGAAATCATAGATGTTGATGCATATACTGGTGGATTTAATTTACAGATTGCATATTCTACAGGTTTCACTGCTGGAAAACATTTTTAGTGAAGTGAGAAAATTATATGTTTTATACTATAAAAGAAGATTGTTCTGCTGAAATTACAGAAAAAAAGTCTAAGTTTATTTGTAATGTTTTTCATGTTGAATCTGTAGAAGAAGTAGAAGAGAAATTGAATATTATTAGAAAAAAATATCATGATGCTAGACATAATTGTTTTGTTTATAAAGTTGTAGAAGAAGGGGCTTTTAAGGCAAGTGATGATGGAGAACCTTCAGGAACGGCTGGTGTACCAATGCTTAATATTGTTAATGGTAGAAATATTTCTAATGTTTTAGTTGTTGTTACGAGATATTTTGGAGGTATTTTGCTTGGAACTGGTGGACTGGTTAGAGCATATTCTTTGGCTACTACGACAGCTCTTGACAGTGCAATAATTATTAAGCAAGAAGAGGGGTTAGAGGCAGAATTCTTTGTTGATTATAAGGAGCTTGAAGAAGTTAAATATCATTTAAAAAATAGAAATATTAATATTTCGAAGCTGGAGTATTTTGAAAAAGTAAAACTTATTGTGGAGGGCGAAAAAAATAGTATTTCTAGTTTGGAAAAAGAGAAATTGTCTGATAGAGTAATATTAGAGCATGTAAAAATTCTTGGAAAAAAGTATATAAGAATAGAATAAATAATATGATGGAAAAAAATAGAAAAAATTCATTAAAACTATTGAAAAATGATAAAATAACGATTATAATTATCAATGTAAATATTTTACAATTCAAATCAATGAATTGAAGGTACGAAATGTATACTTTTAAAATGGTATTCAAATGACGAATTATTTAGATTTGAAAGGAGAAAAAAGTGAGAGAAAAAATTACAGTTCTAATTGCAGATGATAACATTGAATTTGCAACAACATTAAAAAAATATTTTGATACTAAAGATAATATGGAGGTTGTTGGAATAGCTAAAGATGGTGAAGAAGCTTTTGAAAAAATAGTTGAATGTCAACCAGATGTTGCGCTATTAGATGTTATTATGCCTCATTTAGATGGAATAGGTGTTTTGGAAAAGCTTAATAATACAAATTTGGAGAAATATCCATTTTGTGTTATGATTTCTGCAGTTGGACAGGATAAGATTACAAAGCAAGCAATTAATTTAGGTGCACAATATTATGTAGTAAAACCTTTCGATATTGAAGTTTTAATTAAAAGAATAGAATCATTAAAAAATTATCAAGTATCAGATAGAAGTCCAAACTTTGTAGTTAAAGAAACAAAAGCGGAATATATACAAATTCCAAAATCAGAAAAGAGTGAGGAAAATTTAGAGGCTTTAGTTACAAATATTATTCATGAGGTTGGTGTGCCAGCACATATTAAAGGATATCAGTATTTAAGAGAAGCTATAATGATGGCTGTTGATAATATAGACGTAATTAACCAAATAACTAAACAGTTATATCCTGAAATAGCACATAAATACAAAACTACATCAAGTAGAGTTGAAAGGGCTATTAGACATGCTATTGAAGTTGCATGGAGTAGAGGTAAGATAGAGGCTACAGAGAATATATTTGGCTATACTGTTAATGCAAATAAGGGTAAGCCTACGAATTCAGAATTTATAGCGATGATTGCTGATAAATTGAGATTAGAGATAAAGAGTGCATAAGCTTGGAACCTTATTATTTAAATTAAAATTCGTTAAGATAAAAATCCCTACTGTGTTTATTTATTGAAATGAATATGGTAGGGATTTTTTATAAACTTTTTCTTTAGGGTTGTAAAAAAATACTATTATAGATATAATATCTTTGTATTTTTAGATTAAAAGGAGATTAATATGACTGCTCATAATGAAGCTAAAAAAGGAGAAATCGCTGAAGTAGTTCTTATGCCTGGCGATCCTTTAAGAGCTAAATATATTGTTGAAAATTTTTTTGAAAGTTATGAACTTGTAAATTCTGTTAGAAATATATTTGCATATACGGGTATGTATAAAGGAAAAAGACTTACTGTTATGGCATCTGGAATGGGGATGCCAAGTATGGGGATATATTGTTATGAATTGTACAAATTTTATGATGTGAAGACTATTATTAGAATTGGATCTTGTGGAGCTTATGACGAGAGTATTGATTTATTAGATACTATTTTAGTTGATGGTAGTTACACACCAGGAAATTTTGCAAAGAACTATAATAATCAAGATGTAAAGTTTGTTAAAGCTGATGAGAAACTTAATGAGATTATTGAAAAGGTTGCAATGGAAGAAAATATTAATATTAAAAAAGAAAATATTGCGTGTACAGAATGTTTTGATCCATATATAGAAAATGTTGATGCTATAATTAACAGCTTTCCAGCTGAGTTAAATATTGTTGGAGCGGAAATGGAATCTTTTGCATTATTCTATACTGCAAAAATGCTTGGAAAGAGTGCAGCATGCTTGCTTACAGTTGTGGATTCTATAAAGAAAAAAGATTCATTATCTGCTGAGGATAGACAAGAATCTTTGAATGATATGATAAAGCTTGCTTTAGATACTTCATTAAAGTTGACATAAACCTTGAAAATGGCTGAATTATATGGTAAAATAGATAATGTAAGTTTAAAGAGATGAAATAAAAATATAAAAGAGGGGAATTAGTATGGGAAAAAAGAAAAAAAATTACCAAGTATCAAAAAATAATGCTGGAAAAAAATATAATGGAAGTAAAGAAAGTAAACAAAAAGCTGTTGCAAAACAAAAAACTAGCAGACCTAAAAGTCAACTTTTAGATGAACCTATTAAAGATGATGTAAAGGTTGTTGTTGGAGCTGCTGAAGCTAAAGAGCCAAACAGAATTGAAGAGTTAAAAAGTCAAATTGAAAAACTACAAGCAGATAAACAAGCATATTATGAAGGTGCTGAAAATGGAGAATCTGAAATTCTTGCTGCTGAGAGAAAAGATACTAACTCAATAGATAGAACGAAAATTGATGTTGAAATATACAGATTGCAAAAAGAATTAAGAGAACTTCTTTATAAAGAGACTGAAGCTAATAAAGCTCAAGAAACAAAAGAGAATAAGCCAGAAGAAAAAGAAAACAATGAAGGTAAAGAAAATAAACCTGAAGAAAAGAAAAATGAAGAAGTTGAATCACCAGAAGAAAAAGCTTTAAAGAGTCAAATTAGTGATTTAGATAATAAGATAAATTCTGAGGAATGGGTACTTAGAAATAATGAAGGAAATTATCTTCCAGGTGATTTAGAACAAATAAAAGCTGGAATAGAAAAATTAAAAGCTCAACGTGATGAATTGAATGGAAAATTGAATGATTTGCAAACTGGAAAAGATCAAACAAAATCAAATGATACAAAAGATGGTAAAGATCAAGAGCAATCAAAAGAAAATGACGGAAAAGATGGTAAAGGTCAAGAACCACAAAAAGTAAATGATGGAAAAGATGGTAAAGGCCAAGAACCACCAAAGAAAGATGGCGAAAATAAAGATAATGAACAAAAACAAGAATCACCAGAAGTAAAAGCTTTAAAAGATAAAATAAAAGAACTAGAAGGAAAAATTAATGCTGAAAGTAATGCTCTTATGAATAAAGGTGGTAATTATCTTGAGAGTGATATAAAAGAAATTAAAGCTAGATTAGACGAGTTAAAAGCAGAGCATGCTGAATTAATTGGAAAATTAAATGATTTAGAAAAAGGTTTAAAAGGTCTAGGAGGAAAAGATACACCTGAGGCTGGTACAAATAAAGATGACAAAGGTAAAGATTCTGGTAAAGGTAAATCAGCGGATGAAGGTAAAAATAAAGAAGAAAAAGAAAAAGATTCTGAAACTTCAACATATAGAATAGGACCATTTAAGAGATTTTTAATGAGTGTAATTAGAAAAATAAAATCTTGGGCTAAAGCAGATGGAAGAATTGCTAAAATATGTGATAGTCTTGAAGGTGCTGTAATAGGAGGAGCTACACCATTAATTGATGGAACGTCTGAAGAAAAAGAAGCTAAAAAAACTTTAAATTTGGGAAAAGTAAAAGATTACGAAAAAGAAGTAGCAGATGCAAAAAAGGATGAGTATAGTAAGGATAAATATGAACAAGCTGATGATCATGTGGAAGCTAAGGCAAAACTTGATTTAGCAGATATGGAATATATAAAAGATGTTATTATGAAAGCTTGGGATAGTAAAGAAACAAACTTGATGACAGAAGTATTTAATAAGCAATATAAGGAAGGATTCAAAGGAAAGAATGGCATTAATGAGGAAGAACTTAAAAAGTTTATTAAAGAAAATAATATTCCAAGTGTAACAAAGACAGATAGAATAAATGCTGCATTATGGTGTACATCACAAAAAATAGTGGAAATGGCTAAAGAAAAAGGATTTGTGGTAAACCAAGGAAAAGGAAAAAATGCAAATGCTAAACCATTATCAGAAATTTATCTTTCTTTAGAAGCAAGAGTAAAAACTGATAGAGTATCTGAAGAATATAACAAAAAGGAAAATCAAACAAAAGAAACATCTAAAGAAAGAAAAGAAAAAGTAGATAATGATAAATCAGAAAAAGATTCTAAAGTAGTTAAAGCAGATGATTTAGATAAATAATGAGGAAGTATATGAAAGATTACATAAATATTATAGGAGGCGGTCTTGCAGGATGCGAGGCTGCCTATCAAATTTCAAAACGTGGAATAAATGTTAGATTATATGAAATGAAACCAACAAAATATTCACCTGCACATTCAAATTCGGATTTAGCAGAGATAGTTTGTAGCAATTCTTTTAAATCTAATTTGTTAACTAATGCGTGTGGATTGTTAAAGGAAGAACTTAGAATGTTGGATTCTTTGCTAATAAAAATTGCTGATGAGACGAGTGTACCTGCTGGTCAAGCTTTGGCAGTTGATAGAGAAGAGTTTTCAAGAAAAGTTACTGAATATATTGAAAATTTAGATAATGTTGAAATTATAAAAGAAGAGGTTACAGAAATTCCAGATGATGCTATAACTATTATTGCTACAGGACCGTTAACATCTGATGTTTTATTTGAAAAGATTTCAAAACTTGTTGGAAATAATGAATTGCACTTTTATGATGCAGCTGCACCAATTATAGAAAAAAGCTCAGTAGATATGAATATTGCTTTTATAGGTGATAGATATGGAAAAGGTGAAGCAGATTATATTAATTTGCCTATGAATAAAGAAGAGTACGAAAATTTTTGGAATGAACTTGTAAATGCAGAAGTTGTAGAATTACATTCTTTTGAGAAAAGAGAAATTTTTGAAGGATGTATGCCTGTTGAAGTAATGGCTAAAAGAGGAATAGATACTTTGAGATATGGACCTTTGAAACCAGTTGGATTTGATGATCCACGAACAGGTAGAAGACCATACGCCTTAGTTCAATTAAGACAAGATAATTCGGTTGGAACTTTATATAATATGGTTGGTTTTCAAACAAATTTAAAATTTGGTGAACAAAAAAGAGTATTTTCTATGATACCTGGATTAGAAAATGCTGAATTTATTAAATATGGTGTAATGCATAGAAATACATATATTAATTCTACTCAGATATTAAATAATATATATCAAATGAAGAGCAATGAAAATCTATTTTTTGCAGGACAAATTACAGGTGTTGAAGGATATGTTGAATCTATTACTTCGGGATTGCTTGCAGGAATTAATGCGGTTAATTATATGAAGAAACAGGATAAAATTACTTTTCCTGTGGAAACAATGATAGGAGCTTTAACAGATTATATTTCAACGCCTAATGAGAAATTTCAACCAATGAATGCTAATTTCGGTATTTTACCTAAATTATCTGAAAAAATTAAAGATAAACAAGAAAGATATAAGAAACTTTCTGATAGAGCAATAAGTATTATGAAAGAAAAAATACCAAACCAGGAAAAATAAAGAAAAAACATTGACTTTAGCAAATTAAAATGATAAAATGATATACGCTAATGTATACTAGATAATAGTATTCCTTAGCGTATATTTAATTTTAAAAGACGGAGGTGAAAAATAAAATATGCCAACAATTAATCAATTAGTAAGAAAAGGAAGACAAACAACTAAAGCAAAATCAACAGCTCCAGCTTTACAAAAAGGATATAACTCAAAGAAAAATAGAGCTACAAATAACAGATCACCACAAAAAAGAGGTGTATGTACAGTTGTAAAAACAGTTACTCCAAAGAAGCCAAACTCAGCTTTAAGAAAAGTTGCCAGAGTTAGACTTTCAAATGGTTATGAAGTAACATCTTATATTCCTGGTGAAGGTCACAACTTACAAGAGCACAGTGTTGTTCTTATAAGAGGTGGAAGAGTAAAAGATATCCCAGGTGTTAGATACCATATCATAAGAGGAACTTTAGATACAGCAGGTGTTAAAGACAGAATGCAAGCTAGATCTAAATATGGAGCAAAGAGACCTAAAAAATAAGATTAGGTCGTTACTAAAGAGATAGTGCATATTTTATTTATTTGAAGTTACCTTTTAAATAGATAGATTAGCACTATTACGGGAAAGTGAAATAGTCTTTCCAGAGTACCTTTTAATGTTTTATAACATTAAACAAATAATTTTTTAAGGAGGGAAGTATAGTGCCAAGAAGAGGATATATAGCAAAAAGAGATGTTTTACCAGATCCAATATATAATAGCAAAGTTGTTACAAAATTAGTTAACAATATTATGTTAGATGGTAAAAAATCAGTTGCTCAAAAAATAGTATATGGAGCTTTTGATATAATCAAAGAAAAAGAACAAAAAGATCCATTAGAAGTTTTTGAAGCAGCTTTAGAAAATGTAATGCCAGTTCTTGAAGTTAAAGCAAGAAGAGTAGGTGGAGCTACATACCAAGTTCCAATCGAAATTAGACCTGAAAGAAGACAAACTTTAGGTTTAAGATGGTTAGTTTCATATGCTAGAAACAGACATGAAAAAACTATGGCTGAAAAATTAGCTGGTGAAATTATTGATGCTGTTAACGGAAACGGTGGAGCATTTAAGAAGAAAGAAGATACACATAGAATGGCTGAGGCTAATAAGGCTTTTGCTCATTACAAATGGTAATTTTTTGATTAAAACCGTCAATCTTTGAATTTTACTCGGCTCATGCAAACTTCAACGTACCATCGTACGCCTTCAGCTTACATGAACGTCGTAAAATTCAAATCTCAACGCTTTTAATCAAAAAATAAGTGCTTTGACAAAAAAAGTAATTAATTTTTGGAATTTATTTGATTCATGTAAACTTCGACGTACCATCGTACGCCTTCAGCTTACATGAACGTCGTAAAATTCAAATCTCAATGCTTTTAATCAAAAAATAAATACTTTGCAATATTTATATTGCAGGATGTTGAATAATTAATTTAAAAATTAACCTGGGAAGGGGGAAATAAATAAAATGGCAGGAAGACAATACCCATTAGAGAGAACAAGAAATATAGGAATTATGGCTCACATTGATGCTGGTAAAACAACAACAACTGAGAGAATATTATTCTATACAGGTAAAACTCATAAAATAGGTGAGGTTCACGAAGGTGCTGCTACTATGGACTGGATGGCTCAAGAACAAGAAAGAGGTATTACTATTACTTCAGCTTGTACAACTTGTTTCTGGAAAAATAATAGAATTAACATTATTGATACTCCAGGTCACGTTGACTTTACAGTTGAGGTTCAAAGATCTTTAAAAGTTCTTGATGGTGCAGTTACTGTACTTGCAGCTAAAGGTGGAGTTCAACCACAAACAGAAACAGTTTGGAGACAGGCTGATAAATATAGCGTTCCAAGAATGGTATATGTAAATAAAATGGATATCACAGGTGCAAACTTTATGCTTTGCGTTGATCAATTAAAAAATAGATTAAAAGCAAATGCTGTACCAATCCAATTACCAATTGGAGCTGAAGATCAATTTAAAGGAATCGTTGATTTGATTAAAATGAGAGCTTTTATTCACAAAGACGATTTAGGAAAAGAAATTGAAGAAACAGATATACCAGAGGATATGAAAGCTCAAGCTCAAGAATTTCGTGAGAAAATGATAGAAGCTGTTGCTGAACAAGATGAAGAATTAATGATGAAATATTTAGACGGTGAAGAATTGACAGAAGAAGAAATCAAAAAAGGATTAAGAGCTGGTACAATAGCTAATAAAATAGTTCCAGTTACTTGCGGTTCTTCTTATAAAAACAAAGGTGTTCAAGAATTATTGAATGCTGTTGTTGATTTCATGCCATCACCACTTGATATTGATCATATCAAAGGTGTAACATTAGATGGAGAAGAAACTGAAGCTAAAACTTCTGATTCAGAGCCATTTGCTGCTTTAGCATTTAAAATTGCTACTGATCCATTCGTTGGAAAATTATGTTTCTTTAGAGTTTATTCAGGAACTTTAGAATCTGGATCAACAGTTTTAAATTCTAGCAAAGATAAAAAAGAGAGAATTGGTAGAATTCTTCAAATGCACTCAAATCACAGAGAAGATATTGATAAAGTATATGCTGGTGATATTGCAGCTGCAGTTGGTTTAAAAGAAGTTACAACAGGAAATACTTTATGTGATCCTGATCATCCAATTATTCTTGAATCAATGGAATTCCCAGAGCCAGTTATTGATATTGCTATCGAACCAAAAGATAAAGCAGCTCAAGAAAAAATGGGTATAGCTTTATCTAAGTTAGCTGAAGAAGATCCAACTTTCAAAGCTTACACAAATCATGAAACTGGTCAAACTATTATCGCTGGTATGGGTGAATTACATCTTGATATCATCGTTGATAGATTAAAGAGAGAATTCAAAGTTGAATGTAATGTAGGTAAACCACAAGTTGCTTACAAAGAAACAATTAGAAATAAAGTTAAAGTTCAAGGAAAATTCATCAGACAATCTGGTGGTAAAGGACAATATGGTGATGTTTGGTTTGAAATGGAACCATTAGAGCCAGGTAAAGGTATAGAATTTGAGAGCAAAATCGTTGGTGGTGCTGTTCCTAAAGAATATATCAAACCTATTGAACAAGGTATGAGAGAAGCTGCTGAAACAGGTATCTTAGCTGGTTACCC
Organism: uncultured Clostridia bacterium; assembly: GCA_934149275.1. GTDB lineage: Bacteria > Bacillota > Clostridia > TANB77 > CAG-508 > UMGS1994. Next base: position 93,853 of record CAKPEG010000002.1, read on the forward strand.
AGTTATAGATTTCAAAGTTTCATTAGTTGATGGATCTTATCACGAAGTTGACTCTTCAGAAATGGCATTCAAGATTGCTGCTTCTATGGCTTTCAAAGAAGGTTGTAGACAAGCTAAGTCAGTTATCTTGGAACCAATTATGAAAGTTGATATAACTGTTCCAGAAGAGTATATGGGTGATGTTATTGGTGACATTAACTCTAGACGTGGTAGAATGGAAGGAATGGATGGAGAAGATGGAATGCAAGACATTCACGCATTTATTCCACTTTCTGAAATGTTTGGATATGCTACTGATTTACGTTCAAAAACTCAAGGTAGAGGAACATATTCTATGGAACCTTCTCACTATGAAGAAGTTCCTAAGTCAGTTCATGATGCAATTGTTTCATCAAGAGCTAAAAAAGAGAACTAATTTAAGTACTGTTTAGGTGATATTTTATCACCTAGATAGAAATTTAAATTTTTGTGCGCATAGTACTAGAATTTAAATAATTTATAAAATGTGTTGCATTTTTCCTAGAAATAGTATAAAATGCTTATGCTAATAAAATTAGTTATTAAATTTAAAATTTAAAATAAAAAATACGAAAAAGGAGGAATTTCAAATGGCTAAAGCTAAATTTGAAAGAACAAAACCACACGTTAACATTGGTACAATCGGACATGTTGACCATGGTAAAACAACAACAACAGCTGCTATTACAAAATACTTAAGCTTATTAGGAAGAGCTCAATATGAAGCTTACGATCAAATCGATGGTGCTCCAGAAGAAAAAGCAAGAGGAATCACAATTAATACAGCTCACGTTGAATATGAAACAGAAAAAAGACATTATGCTCACGTTGACTGTCCAGGTCACGCTGACTATGTTAAAAACATGATTACAGGTGCTGCTCAAATGGATGGTGCTATATTAGTAGTTTCTGCTGCTGATGGACCAATGCCACAAACTAGAGAGCACATCTTACTTGCTAGACAAGTTGGTGTTAAATATATCGTTGTTTACTTAAATAAATGCGATATGGTTGATGATCCAGAATTATTAGAATTAGTTGAAATGGAAGTTAGAGATTTATTATCTAAATATGATTTCCCTGGAGACGAAATTCCAGTAATCAAAGGTTCTTCATTACAAGTATTAGAGAGCACATCTACAGATCCTAATGATCCAGTATATGCTCCAATGAAAGAATTAATGGATGCTGTTGATAGCTATATCCCAACACCAGAGAGACCAGTTGATCAACCATTCTTAATGCCAGTTGAAGACGTATTCTCTATCACAGGTAGAGGAACTGTTGCTACAGGTAGAGTAGAAAGAGGAGTTGTTAAACTATCAGACGAAGTTGAAATCGTTGGATTAAAACCTGAATCTAGCAAAACTGTTGTTACAGGTGTTGAAATGTTCAGAAAATTATTAGACCAAGCTGAAGCTGGTGATAATATAGGTGTATTATTAAGAGGTGTTCAAAGAACAGATATCGAAAGAGGTCAAGTTCTTGCAAAACCAGGAACAATACATCCACATACAAAATTCAAATCACAAGTTTATGTATTAACTAAAGAAGAAGGTGGAAGACATACACCATTCTTTAATGGATACAGACCACAATTCTATTTCAGAACAACTGACGTTACAGGTGTTATTGAATTACCTGCTGGAACAGAAATGGTTATGCCAGGTGATAATGTTGATATGACAATCGAACTTATTACTCCAATCGCTATCGAAAAAGGATTAAGATTCGCTATTCGTGAAGGTGGACGTACTGTAGGTTCAGGTGTTGTTTCAGAAATCATGGAATAATACTAAAAGATAGTAATATCTTTAAATAAAAATCCCTAGAGGGATTCGGAAGAATCCTTCATAGGGTTTTTTTGTATGTAAAATGTTATAAATAGTCTGATTTAAATTTTTTTAATATATAATATTAGGAAAGAATAGGTTTAAAATAGATATATTACACTTATATTGAAAATAAAATCTTGAAAAGAGTAAAAAATGATATTTTTTTAGAAAAGTGTGCTATATATTTAACCAACTTACAATAGTTATATTACTTTTTTTATGTTTTATCTTGATTTTTTGTGTTTATCATAATAAAATAATTTATATAATAGGAAAGTTTTCCGAACTTCCTATTATATAAATTAACAATGCACAGAAATTTGCAAAGCAAATTTCGCGCGCGAACAAAGACGCGGACTTAAAAATGCTATAATTAGTGCAAATGTTATTAATGTCCGCTTTTGTTCTATTATAGTAAAGGGTGAAGAACGTTTTATAATATAAAAATAGTAGTGTACAGTTATAGAAGTTTATAGATTCTATAATTAGTATATTGTACATATACATTTTGTAAAAGAAAATTTTATTCTACAATTAATATAGGAGGAACAATATGAAGATACTTTTAGATGCAATGGGTGGCGATAACGCACCAGATGCTACAATAAAGGGAGCAGTTAAGGCTATTAATCAAATTAAAGCTACTGTTGTTCTTATTGGAAAAGAAGAGGTAATTAGAGCAAAATTTAAAGAATTTTATGGAAAAGAACCAGAGGAGATATCAGAAAGATTTGAAATAAGAAATGCTACTGAAACAATTGAAATGGAAGATACACCTACATTGGCCATAAAGCATAAAAAAGATTCTTCAATGGTTGTTGGATTTAAGATGTTAAAACAAGATGAAGGTGATGTTTTCATTTCGGCAGGAAATTCTGGAGCATTGCTCACAGGTGCTACTTTATTAGTCGGAAGAATAAAAGGAATTGATAGACCAGCTTTAGGTGGAATTTTACCAGCATATCATAGTCAATTATTATTAATGGACTGTGGTGCTAATACAAATTGTAAGCCAATTAATTTATTGCAATTTGCATTAATGTCTACAATTTACTTAAGAAATACTTTTGGTATAGAGAAACCTACGATTGGTTTATTGAATATTGGAACTGAAGAAACAAAAGGTAATGAATTGACCAAGGAGTCATATTTATTATTAAAAGAAAAATCAGAGGAAATGGGAATAAATTTTGTAGGAAATGTAGAGGGTAGAGATGCTTTTTCTGGCGAGATTGATGCGATTGTTACAGATGGATTTACAGGGAATATCTTTTTAAAAGCTGTTGAAGGTTTGGGTAAGTTTGTTAAGAAATCTTTATCAGAAAATATGAAAAAGAATATCTTTTCTAAAATCGCTGCAGTTCCTTCATTGCCTGCAATTAAAGGGTTTGCCAAGTCAGTCGATTATAAATCTTATGGTGGAGCATTATTTTTAGGAGTAAAAAAACCAGTTGTAAAGGCTCATGGAAGTAGTGATGAAATTTTATTCGAATTTACAATAAAACAAGCTGAAAAATTTGTTGAAAATAAAGCTGTTCCAAAGCTTATTGAAGAATTTGATAAAATTAATAAAAACAAAAATGAAAATAATGCTTGACATTTTGCTATACATAGAATAATAATATTACAAAGCACATTTAATTATTAAGAGGAGGTGTACTGAAAGATATGAGTACAGAAGAAGTTTTTGAAAAGGTTAAAGGAATTATTGTTGAACAATTAGGTGTAGCCGAAGCTTCAGTAACAATGGAAGCATCATTTATAGATGATTTAGGAGCTGATTCTTTAGATATCGTTGAATTAGTTATGGCTTTAGAGGAAGAATTTGATATCGAGATACCAGATGCAGATGCAGAAAAAGTTACTACTGTTGGAGATGTAGTTGAATATATAAAAGAAAATGTTTAATAATAAATTAGTCAAATATTATATTTGAGAAGTGAATCGAACCATAGGTTCGATTTTTTTTATATAATAGGAAAATTCTTTGAACTTTCTATTATATAAAATTAACAATTTACAGTTAATGTGAAGTGCTCATATACTTCATTTTGGAATTCCTTGCTGAAAGATTTTACGCCCACTAAATTTTATTTAGTCGGCTTTAGTAAAAACTTTCAAACTGCGCGTCATTTCAAAATGAAGTATATGAGCACTGTTACTTTAAGCAAAATAGTTTACATAAGAATAAAAAGGTGATATAATGATTCCCTAGTAACTAGTTAATTTGCCTTATTATGTAATAATTTATAGGAGGTATGAAAATGAATCGGTGCGCAAAAATGGAATGTTTGCCTGGAGCTGAAAATGATTGTTGCAAGCAGTTTAGTTGCAATTATTCTCCCAGTGATTTTCATAAAATCACATTTGACTCATTGGTTAAGGCTTATCGGCAGGGAAAGATAATGTTAAAGATTGTTGATCACAAATACTTTATTGTAAAAGCGCCAATGAAGAATTGTACAAGACTTAATAGAGGTGAAGATGAGATTGGAGAATGTGTATTTCATGGCCAGAAGAAATGCAATCTTTCAATTGTTCACAGACCCTATGGAGGAAAAGTCTTAGAGTTATGCAAGATGAGAAAAAGAGACTTATTATATCACGAAGAACAGGCAGGAAGAGAGTGGAGTGCATATAGTTCGTTATTAGAGTCGGTTTTTATCTATTTACTCTCTGAAGAGAATTTTAACGGAGCTTCTTATGATCACACACAGTGTAAAGTATGTGGAGGAGCTTGTTGTAAAAGTTCTGGATGCTATTTTGCTCCATCAGATTTTAAGAAATTAGATTTTGATGAGATGAAAAAAGCCTTAAATAAAGGATATATCTCGATTGCAACTGCATATAAAGAATATACTGGATTAAAAAAAGATGTGTATGTTTTGAAGATGCGAGATGCTTATGATGAAGTTTGTGAAAAAGTACTGCATTATGCAGGAGGTTGTATGTTGCATGACATTGATACAGGATGTCCATTTTCAGATGAGGACAGGCCCTTTGGCGGAAAGGCGTTGAAACCTGAATGGATTCTTGGTAAAGGTTGTTCTGTTGGATACAATTCACGAATGTGTGCTGAGGACTGGTTGCCGTATCAGAAATTGCTGGTGAAACTCTATGCTGAGTTTGAAAACAGGCATATTGCGTATACGGGGGTATGACGATTATGGGTGGTTTGTTTTTTATCTACCACCCATGATTTACTTTTTTATAAATTAATGTTATAATTTATAACTGTGTAGGAGAGGATATTATGAATTTTGAGATATGTGAAAATAATATAGGATATTCTTTTAAAAATAAAAATTTGCTTAAAGAAGCTTTAACTCATACATCATATGCATATGAGAATAAAGTGAAAAGTAATGAAAGATTAGAATATTTGGGAGATAGTATTTTAGAGTTTGTTATTAGTGAATATTTATTTTTAAAATATAATAATTTATCTGAGGGAGAAATGACTAAAGTTAGGGCTAATGTTGTTTGTGAAGATAGCTTATATGAGATAGCTAAAAGACATAATTTTAGTGATTTCTTATTGTTGGGAAAAAGCGAAAAACATTCACAAAATAGTAAAAAAGCTATTATGGCAGATAGTGTTGAAGCTGTTATTGCGGCTATATTTTTAGATAGTGATGTTGAATATGCTAAAAAATTTATTATAGATAATTTAAAAGATTTTGTTGAAATTGCTAGTAAAAATGTTGGCATGAAAGATTATAAAACTGTTTTACAAGAGAAACTTCAAGTACATGGAGAGGTTAAAATAAAATATGTAGTACTAAAAGAAGAAGGTCCAGATCATGATAAAACATTTATTGTTGAAGTAAGTTGTGATGATAAGGTTTTAGCTACTGGAAAAGGAAAAAATAAAAAACATGCAGAAATGGAAGCTGCAAAGAATGCGCTTCAAATTTTATAAAAGGAGTTGCCATGAAAAAACAGTATATTATTCCTATTTTTGTTCCACATTTGGGATGTCCAAATAATTGTACATTCTGTAATCAAAAAATTATTAGTGGACAAACGAAAGAAATAACGCCAGATGATGTTAGAGAAACAGTCGAATTTTATTTGAATAGTTTTAAAGAAAAAAATAAGTATACGGAAATTGCTTTTTTTGGTGGAAGTTTTACAGGAATTGAACTTGGAAAACAAGAGGCTTTATTGAAAGTAGCAAATGAGTTTATTAAACACAAAAAAGTAAATAGTATAAGGGTTTCTACTAGACCAGATTACATAGATAAAACTAGGTTAAAACTTTTGAAAAAATATGGTGTAAAAACAATTGAATTAGGAGTTCAGTCTACGAATGATTATATATTGAATAGATGTCAAAGAAATCATACATATGCTGATGTTAAAAAGGCTTCTAAATTAATTAGATGGTATGGTTTTACATTAGGCCATCAGATGATGGTTGGACTTCCAGAAAGTACTGTTCTGGATGAATTACGTACAGCAAAAGATTTGGCAAAATTGAAACCCAAAATTATGAGAATTTATCCTGTTTTAGTTTTGAAAGGAACAGAATTAGAGAAAGAGTATCTAGATGGCTCATATACTCCACTTTCTGTTGAACAAGCAGTGGAAAGAGTGAAGGAATTATGCTATTTCTTTGCAAAAAAGAAGATAAATGTTATAAGAATTGGACTTCAATCTACAGATACTATTTCGGATATTTCTAAGAATGAAAATAGTGAGGTTGTTGCAGGACCATATCATGAAACTTTTAGACAATTAGTCGAATCAGCGATAAATTATGATAAGATTGTAGAGAAAATTAAATCATATAATGTTAAAGTTAGAGAAGTAGAAATAATAACTAGTCCGGATAATGTTAACAATGTTGTTGGATACAAAAGGGAGAATATAAAAAAACTTAAAGATTTTTATGATGTTGATGCTAAAGTTAAACAAGATAATAAAATTAAAAGTGGAAAAATTATTATTAATGTAAAGAAAGTTTATAAAGATTTTTTGGATGATGATGAGAGTGTATAGACTATAAAAAATTACTTATACTATTTGTATAGGTAATTTTTTTATGGTGAAGGTAATATGAATAAATTTTTTAAAGAAGTTTTGTTAACTTTTCTTGGAACAGCAATTGCTGGAGTTGGTATGGGAAGTTTCTTACTTCCCAATAAGCTTTCTTCAGGAGGCTTTGCTGGAATTGCAACTATTTTTTATTATTTTTTTGGATGGAATGTAGGTATAACGGTTATTATTTTAAATATTCCATTTTTTATTTGGGCAGCAATGAGGCTTGGAAAAGAATTTTTAGTTAAAGCTATTTTAGGTACATTTTCTTTATCTTTTTTTATTGATATTTTTGAAAATATTGCTTTTGTTTCAAATGATCGTTTACTTTCTTGTATATATGGCGGAATTCTTGTTGGAATAGGTACAGGTTTAATATTTAAAGCATATACTTCAACTGGTGGTACAGATTTAATTGTTCAAATTGCTAAATCATATGGTGCAAGGGTTTCGTCAAGTAGATTACTGAATTCAATTGACATTTGTGTTGTTATTTTAAATGTTATTTTTTTCAGAGAGATTGATATTGGTTTATATTCTGCTATTGCAATTTTTTTAGATGGTGTTATGATTGATATTATTTTTGAGGGAATTAATTTTTCTAAGTTGGTGTTTATTGTTTCTGATAAAAATGATGAGATTATGAAGTTACTTCATGAGAAAATTAATTGTGGTGTTACTGAGTTCTATGGTAGAGGTTCTTATATGCATAAAGATAAGATTGTTTTGATGTCTATCGTTAATAGGTCTGAAATTCCTGCTCTTAAAGAGAGTGTGTATATGGTTGATGAGGGAGCTTTTTTGGTGGTTGCAAATGCAAGGGAGGTTTATGGCTTAGGGTTTAAATCTTTTTCAAAGTAAATAATATTAAAATAAAGCGACTTTCATATTATATTTTTGAATCACCGCGCAGCGACCAAAGGAACGAAACGTAAGTGAAGTGACTGCGATTGAAGCAATCTATACTTAAGAAGGAGCCGTTGTTCTGAAAGAACAGAGGCTCATCAAGATTCAGGGCAGTAAGGTGTGAAAAAATTAATATGAAAGTCGATTTATAATAATATAATTAATAGATGCATTTTTTAAATTTTTTGGTGTATAATGTTTTAAATAGTTTTTAAGTAGAGGAATGATTTTATGAAACAACAAAAATTAGTATTGAATAATGTTGATAGTTTTGAATTACCTCACATATTTGATTGCGGTCAGTGTTTTAGATGGGATATTCAACCTGATGGATCTTATATTGGTGTAATAAAATCTGGTGTTATGAGAGTATCAAAACACGGAAAATCTATTACCTTTGAAGGAATTCTTGATGGCGATATTAATTCAATTGTGTATGATTATTTTGATTTGGATACGGATTATAATGTATTTAAGGAAAGATTAGCTGTGATTGATTCAAATATGAAAAAAAGCGTTGAGTTTGGCTCTGGAATTAGGATATTAAAACAGGATTTATGGGAAATGATTATTTCATATATTATTTCTGCTAATAATAATATTCCTAGGATAAAGGGAATAATTAATCGTATTTCTAAGCGTGTTGGAAAGAAAGTTTCATGGAATGGTGTTGATTATTATTTGTTTCCAACAGTAGAGGAATTAGCAAAGTTATCTGTTTCTGATTTAAGAGAACTTGGTACAGGTTTTAGGGATAAGAGAATTTATAATACGTCTCATAAGATTTTAAATAAGGAAATTGATTTGGAAGGTTTGAGAAGTGCAGCTTTGAGAAATGAGAGTGATTTAGATTGCTTAAAGAGTGTGGCTTTGAAGAACGAGAGTGACATAGAGCGTTTGAAGAGCAAATGTGCAAAGAGTACTGATGAGATTAGAGAGATTCTTTTGAGTTTGGATGGTGTTGGTGAAAAGGTAGCTGATTGTATTTTGCTTTTTGGTTTGCATAGGTTTGATACTTTTCCGGTTGATGTATGGGTTAGACGAGTTATGAATACACTATACATACATAATGAAGATGAAACAAAGGTTAATAAAAAGCAAATAAGAGATATTGCATATGAATTGTTTGGAGATATTGAAGGGATGGCTCAGCAGTATTTATTTTACTGGGCTAGAGAAAATTTTGAATAATATTTATTAATAATAGAAAAATAAATAGTAATATGATATACTAAGTTCAGTTTACAAAGGAGGATATTATGGGAGAGAATTTAAAAGAAAAATTGTTTAAGAAAAAAGAGTCTGGTTGGAAGAGATTAAATGATTCTCAAAAAGAAGAAGTTTTTGCTGTTTCAAAAAGATATATGGATTTCTTAAATGTTTCTAAAACAGAAAGAGAATTTATAAAGAATGCAAGAAAGCTTGCAAATGAACATGGATTTAAAGATATAATGGAATTTGAATCTTTAAAATCAGGAGATAAAATCTATTTTGTTAATAGAGAAAAAAGCATGTATTTAGCCATTATAGGTGAAAATTCAATTGAAAATGGAATGAATATTATTGGTTCACATGTTGATTCACCAAGATTAGATTTAAAACCAAATCCTTTAACAGAAGAGGGCGGATTAGCATATTTTAAAACTCATTATTATGGTGGAATTAAAAAATATCAATGGACAACAATTCCTTTGAGTTTACATGGTGTGATTGTTAAAGCTAATGGAGAAAAATTTGAAGTTAATATTGGTGAAGATGAAAATGATCCGATATTCACAATAACTGATTTATTACCACATTTAGCTCAAGCTCAAATGGAGAAAAAACTAAAAGATGGAGTAGAGGGAGAGAATTTAAGTTTATTGATAGGAAGTATTCCTTATGATGAAAGTGATTGTGCTGAACAAGTTAAATTAAATATTCTTAATATATTAAATCAAAAATATGGAATTACTGAAATAGATTTTACAAGTTCTGAATTAGAATTAGTTCCTCAATTCAAAGCTAGAAGTTTAGGATTTGATGAGAGTATGATAGCTGCATATGGACAAGATGACAAGGTTTGTGCGTTTACATCTTTAGATGCAATGATGAGATTGGAAAATGTTAAAACTACTGCAGTTTGTATTTTATCTGATAAAGAGGAAATAGGAAGTATGGGAAATACAGGTATGGAATCTCATATGTTTGATTTCTTTATTTCTGAGATATTAAATAAACTTGGAATTAATAGACCTAATTTATTAGATAGAGTATTTTGCTTTTCAAAAATGTTATCTTCTGATGTTGATGCTGGGTTTGATCCTTTATATGCGTCAGTTTCAGACAGAAATAATGCAGGTTTCTTAGGTAGAGGTATTAGCTTGAATAAGTATACGGGAGCTAGAGGTAAATCAGGAGCTTCTGATGCTAATGCTGAATTTGTTGCTTGGGTTAGAAATGTTTTTGAGAATAATGGTATTTTATATCAAGTTGCTGAGCTAGGAAAAGTTGATGTCGGTGGCGGAGGCACTATTGCTTATATTTTGGCTAATAAAGGTGCTGATGTTATTGATTGTGGTGTTCCTGTGCTTTCTATGCATGCTCCTTATGAGGTTACTAGTAAGTTGGATGTTTGGATGGCGTGGGGGGCGTATCGTTCTTTCTGGTTACAGTAATGGGTAATTTCGATAAGAATGGTATCTACCAAAAATCCGTTATTAAATAATTAAGAGTAAAAGAATATTATATTAATTTTTTGTTCCTTGCTGAAAGATTTTACCACTCCTTAAACTTCGTTTAAGCGTTAGGTAAAAACTTTCAAACTGCGCGTTACTAAAAAATTAAATATAATATTCTTTTTTTCTAGTAGGATGATTATATTTATAGATATAATATTGCAAAAACGAAAAATACATATTAAATTTTTGAATCACCGCGCAGGGACCAAACGAACGAAGTGAGTTCGATTGAAGCATTCTACCAGGTTTGGAAAAATAAAATATAAATTGAATGTAAACAACATTAAATTGACATTTTATTTTTTCAAATTTCGAGGAATGCGACAGCAAGGTGTGAAAAAATTAATATGTATTTTTCGTTTTCTATATTATTTGGTTTCTAATAATTTTATTTTGAAATTTTTCTTTCTTCTATAATTTCATCAACTAATTTAGCAATAACCTTTCTTTCATCATAAGGATATTTTACATGATTTCTCTCTAAATATAAATCATGTCCTAAACCAGGAATTACAATAATGTCTTCAGGAGTTGCAACTTCTAAGGCATGTTTTATTCCTTCAGTTCTGTCAACAATAATTGTGTATTTTCCACCAGATTTTTTAACTCCAACTTCAATGTCTTGTAATATTTTTAATGGATCTTCAGTTCTTACTTGATCAGACATTAATATTGTGTAATCAGCTAATCTTCCTGAAATTTCACCCATTATAGGACGCTTTTTGCTATCTCGATCTCCACCAACACCCCAAGCACAAATGATTCTTCCTTTTGCATATGCTTTAACAGATTCTAGTATGCTTTCCAAACTAGATGGAGTATGAGCATAATCTATTAATATTGTTAGACCTAATTTATTAGGAACTAATTCGTTTCTTCCTAAAACTTTTAGGTTTTTCAATGCTTTTCTCATTTCATCTGGAGTTACGCCAAACTCATGTGCTACGCTGATTGCTCCAAGTGAGTTGTAAACGCTAAATCTGCCAGGAATAGATACTTCAAATTGTTCACTTTTTCCATCTATGTCTGCAACAAAGTCAATGCATGATGGAGTTATTTTTAAAGTTTCTTCTTCAGCTCTTATATCGGCTGGGTTGTCAATACCAAAAGTTTTAAATTTACAAGTTTTGTTTTTATCTTTTATTGTTATTACTGTTTTATCATCTGCATTAATAAATCCAATAGTGCATTTATCAAATAACATGCATTTACAATCAAAATATTCTTCCATGCTTGCATGTTCGTTTTTACTGATGTGATCTTCTGTTAGGTTTGTAAATACACCAATATCAAAATCACAACCATCAACTCTGTGAAGTTTCATGGCTTGAGAGGATACTTCAATTATTGCTACATCTACATTTGCATCAGCCATTTTAGCAAAATATTCTTGAATTTCATCACTTTCAGGTGTTGTTCTGTCTGTGTCTTCTAATTTTTCATTGCCAATATATATAGCAATACTTCCCATTAATCCAACTTTTAGACCATGTGCTTCCAAAAGTGATTTAATCATAAATGTTGTTGTTGTTTTTCCTTTTGTTCCAGTAACTCCTATTAGTTTAAATTTTCTTGATGGGTTATCATATAAATTGCAATTTGTTATGGCTAGTGCTTTTCTTGTATCACCGGCTTTTATGTAGGTAATTGTGTTTGGTAATTTTGATATGTCTACATCCTCTTCAACAATTGCGGCAACTGCGCCATTTGAAATTGCAGAATCTAAATAATCAATACCATTTTGCAAATATCCTTTTATTGCAATAAATAGTCCGCCTTCTTTAATTTTCCTTGAGTCTGAGTGTATGTTAGTTATATCTAAATCTAGATCATTAACTGTTTCTTTTACTTCAAGACCTTCTAAAATTTTGTTTAATTTCATAGATAATCCCCCCTTGTCTTAAGATTACTATGTCGATATTATATACCTTTTGTCTTAATTTGCCAAGAAAAAAATATTCTCTAAAAATATTCTGTTATTTCACCTTCAAATTCTTCATCATCTTTTTTATCATATGGAAAGTATGGATTATATGGTGAATAATTAAATGGAAATAGAGGAGCTTCATATTTTATAAGATAATTTGGATAAAGATAAAAATATTTTTCTCTAAATTTTTCAGCTTTTAATAGTTCAACATAATCATTATAATATTTAGAAAATCTTTTTTCTTTTTCTGGATATTTTAGTTTCAAAAATTGGTAGATACTATTAAATTTTTTGTTTAAAGTTTTCTTAAGTTCATCTTTATATTTATATCTAAACATAAAAAATGTAGTTTGCATTCTTAATTTTAATAAAAATTTTAGTAATCGTTCAGCTGTGTTAAATGTTGCGGTTGATAAATTTTGCTTTTTATATTTGATTAATAGAGATTCTAAAAATTCTACTGCATTTAAATCATCAAGATTTATACTATTATCTCTTAGAAATTTATCATATATGACATCACAAATTAATATTTGGTTCGTGACTAAAATTTTAGATTTTTTTGTAAGAAAATTATAACTAATATTTACTTTATCTTTAGTGGCATGATATTGTGTGCTTAAAAGCCATAGTCTATTAATTAATTTATTCCAAACGACAGCACAATTGGTGCAAGCATGGTCATCTGAAGAATACATTTTTTGCAGATATTTTGTATTACTTACTAATTCAATTTTTTCATCAGGAGAGGTTTGCGTAATTGGTACTGAATTTAATACATAATATTCTAATGTTGAGAAATAGTCACAAACTATAATATCTGCTGGATTTTTTTCTAGGCAGGATACGAAATATTCAATTAAATTTTCGCTCATTAATTTACCACTTTCGAAAAACATAACATATGTGCCTTTAGCTACTTTTAGACCAAATTTTTGGGCTTCAATGAAATCAACAGTATCTTTTGTATATACTTTTATTCTTGAGTCATGTTGAATTTGTTTTTCTAAAACAATAATAGTATTATCTAAAGATCCATTATCTATAATAATAATTTCAATGTTTGTATATGTTTGATTTCTGATACTTCTAATTGTTTCTGATATTGATATTTCATTATTAAATACCGGAATTATTATGCTTACTAGTGGTGACATGTGTACTCCTTTATAAATATAATATTTGTTTATATAAAATCTAAGAATATTGTAATACAAAAAGGTAAAAAATACTATAATTTTGTATTATAGAAAATCTTTCTGGAATTTTTTTGATGTAAAAAAATGTGGAAGTTGAGCAAATCTTGATATTAATAATTTTATGGGAGAATACTTTTTTTCATAGGGTTGTTAAATTCCGGGAAATGTAGTAAAATAAGATGATAGATTTAAATAGAAGGTGGATTTTAAAATGTTTTTAATTGTGGGTCTAGGTAATCCAGAGAATGATTATGCTAATACACGTCATAATATGGGGTTTAATGTTATAAATGAACTTTCAAAAAAGTATGATATAGATGTTAACAAATCTAAATTTAAAGGATTATTTGGAAATGGTGTTGTTAATGGTGAAAAAGTTATATTATTAAAGCCACAAACATTTATGAATTTAAGTGGTGAATCTGTTAAGGAGGTTATGGATTTTTATAAAATAACTTCTGATGAGATTATAGTTATATATGATGACATCGATTTGGATCCAGGTGTTATTCGTATTAGGAAAAGTGGTGGACCCGGAACTCATAATGGAATGAAATCTGTTGTGTATTTCGTAGGAAATCAAGATTTTGCAAGAGTAAGAGTTGGAATTGGAAAACCGATAGAACATGAAAATTTAATAGAATATGTTATTGGTGCAATTCCAGATTCAGCAAAAGAAGAATTAGAAAAAGGGGTTAAGCTTGCTGCTGATGCTGTTGATGTTATATTAAAGCAAAATATTGATGTAGCAATGAATAAATTTAATTAGAGAGGTTTTGTTATTTTATGAAGGAGCTTGTTATATATACAGAAGGAGATATAGAAAATATTCTTTTAGTAGAGAATGGAATATTAACTGAAAAATATGAAGATTCAAAATATAAAAAAAGGTTAGAAGGAAATATTTATATCGGTAAGGTTCAAAATATTCTTCCTGGGCTTCAAGCAGCATTTGTTAATGTTGGAGAAAACAAAAATGCATTTATTCATTTAAAGGATGTTTTACCAAAGGTTGATGTTACCAAAGGAAATTCTTCAACTTGGGAAAATGAAAGAATTGAAAAAATTTTAAAAGTAGGAATGCCTATAATTGTTGAGATAAAAAGAGATAGTTATAATAAAAAAGGTGCTAGAGCCTCAACTCATATCAATTTGCCTGGAAGATATATGGTTTTGTTACCTAATTCTTCTTTTGTTACTATTTCACAAAAAATAGAAGATGATGAAGAGAGAAAAAGACTTATTTCATTAACAAAAGAGATTTTGCCAGAAAATATGGGAGCTATAATTAGAACGTCTGCTGTTGGAAAAACAAAAGATGATTTAGAGAGGGATTTAAAGGAACTTATTAAGAAGTGGAATGATATTATTAATATTAAGTTTGATAAGCAAGATTTTCCTAAATTAATTAGTAAATCAAATGGAATGATTGATAAATTGTTGTTAGATTTAATTGATAAAGATTTAAAAATTATTCATGTTGATACAGAAGAGATGAAAAGTATTGTTGAAAATAAAGTTAAATTATTGGACAAGGATGATATACAAATTATTTGTGATATAGAAAATGTTATGCTTAAATACAATATTCAACATCAATTAGAGGTCGCTGAAAATAGAAAAATCTGGCTTAAAAGTGGTGGATTTATAACTATAGATAAGACAGAAGCTTTAACTGCAATTGATGTTAATTCTGCTAAATTTACAGGAAAAGTTGACTTGGAAAATACAGCTTTTTTAATTAATAAAGAAGCGGCAATTGAAATAGAAAAACAAATAAGATTGCGTGATATAGGTGGAATTATAATTATTGATTTTATAGATTTGAAAGATGATAAACATAAGAAAGAATTAATAAATCTTTTTTCAGATGAACTAAAGAAGGAGAGAACGAGAGTTCAAATAGAAGGTTTTACAAAGCTAAATTTATTGGAGCTTACTCGTAAACATATATATAGTGAGTAATATTATAAGGAGTTTTATATGAAAGTTGGTTTTATATCATTAGGATGTAGTAAAAATTTAGTTGATACAGAAATGGGAATGTCTGTTTTAAAGAAGCATAATTTTGAAATTGTAAATGATCCAAAAGAAGCGGATATGATAATTGTTAATACTTGTGGTTTTATTGCATCTGCAAAAGAGGAAGCTATAAATACTATTTTGGAAATGGCTGAATATAAGAAATTTAATTGTAAATACTTAGTTGCTATGGGATGTCTAGTAAAAAGATATAAAGAAGATCTTAAAAAATCTATTCCTGAGGTTGATTTATGGTTAAGTATAGATGATTATAAAAACTTTTGGGAGAAGATTGCAGAATTAGTAGATGATTCATCCGATGAAAATGATTATATGTCTTATAGAAATAGAGTTATTGCTACTGGTGATAAAATGGCATATTTAAAAATTGCTGAAGGATGTGACAATTTTTGTACATATTGTGCAATTCCTTACATTAGAGGTAGATATGAGAGCAGAAAGTTTGAGGATATAATAGATGAAGCTAAGGCTTTAGCTGAAAATGGTTATGAAGAGATTATAGTAATTGCGCAAGATACAACAAAGTATGGAATTGATTTATATAATAAATACAGATTGCCTGAGTTATTAAAAGAATTATGCAAAATTGATAAGATTAAGTGGATAAGATTTTTATATGCTTATCCTGAAAGCATTACTGATGAACTTCTTGAGGTGGTTAAATCAGAGAAGAAGATTTGTAATTATTTTGATATTCCTATTCAACATTTTTCTGATAGTATTTTGAAAAAAATGAATAGAAAAACTTCTGGAAAGAATATTCGTGATATTGTTAATAGAATAAGAAAAGAAATTCCAGATGTTATTATAAGAACTAGTTTGATAGTTGGTTTTCCTGGTGAGACAGAAGAGGATTTTGCAATTTTGGAAGAAGCGGTAAAAGATTTGAAATTTGATAGGTTGGGATGTTTTACATATTCAAAAGAAGATGGAACACCTGCTGCTAAGTTTGATAATCAGGTACATCCAAAAACTAAAGAAAAGAGAAAAAATATTATTATGAATATTCAAAACGAAATTTCAAGAGAAAAGATGAATGAAAAAATTGGAAAAGAATATGAAGTTTTGATTGAAAGACTTTCAGATGATGGGTTATTTTATGAAGGCAGATCATATATGGATTCTCCAGATACAGATGGTGTAATATATGTTAATAATATTCAAGAAAATTTAATCGGAAAATTTGTAAAGTGTAAGATTGTAAGTAATAGCGATTATGATTTGATTGGAGAATTTGAAGAAGTAGAGTAGAAATTAAAATTATAAGAAAAAAGTTTAACTTAACAAAATATTTTATATAATAGGTAATTTTTCGGAAATTTTATTATATAAAGATAACAATTTGGTTAAATAGGTAAAAAAAGATGCATTTAAATGCATCTTTTTTTATATTAATGAGATGAGATTTGCTTGAAATTATTAATCATCGCTTCTGTCTCTATCAACAGTTGATCTCCTTTGAGTATTTACTTGTTGAACTGGTGGGCGAATGTTAATTGATTGTTTATTTGCAAATTTAGAAGATGTTAATTCTTCATTTGAGTCAAGTTCTTTTGATTTATCAGAAGTTTGTTTTTCTTCATCTTCTTGTTCTTCTATACTAAACGGATTATTAGATTCTTTTTTGAAATCTGGTACTTTAGAAACTTCTTCTTCGATACTATCTAGAGCTGAATCGCTTTCATTAAAAGCTCTTTCTATATTCCACATTTCAGTTTCTGAAATGTTAGAAGAGTTAGCTAATCTTGATACTTTTTCAGTTGAATCAACATCTTCAGGAGCAATTACTTCAGCATCAGTTGAATTTATCATATAGTATAAAGAACTATTTTTTATTTTATCTATTAATTTTTTAAATAAAGATTTATTTTCTTTAACTTTAACTTGCATTTTTTTCATTCCTTTCAATAAATACATCATTATTATAACACTAAATTATGTATAAATCAATAGTTTTAGGGCTATTTGACTTTAAATTTATTTCATGTAATAATAGATATGTTGATTAAGAGATATATTTGTTAGAAAGGGATTAAAATGAAAATAGAAAATGCAAAATCTTTAATTGAATCAATGTTGTTTGCTGCTGGAAGAGTGGTTTCTGTTTCAGAAATGGCAAAAATATTAGAGATGACACCTGATGAAGTGGATGCAATAGTTAGAAATTATATGGAAGATTGCAAAGATGAATCTAGAGGAATAGAAGTTATAAAGGTTAATGATGGATATCAGATGACTACAAAAAAAGGAGCATATGATTGTTTGGTACAGTTATTTGATAATAGAGCAAAGCCTTCTTTATCGTCAGCTGCTTTAGAGATTTTGTCAATTATTGCATATAATCCTAAAATAACGCGTGCTGAAATTGAAGCAATAAGAGGCGTTAACTCAGATGGAACACTATATAGATTGATGGAATATCATTTAATTGAAGAGGCAGGAAAGATGGATGCTCCTGGTAGACCAACAATGTACAGGACTACTGATGAGTTCTTAAAAATGTTTGGAGTTTCTTCTCTTGAGGAACTTCCAGAATTACCTCGCTATAAATTAGATGAAAATGAGCAAATTGTTCTTGAAGAAATGAATGATATTTCTTCTAAAAAGTCAAATGATGATGAAAAATAATTGAGTATTTTTACTGAAGAGAAGGGTGATTGTATGAATAAAAAGAAAGCAATAATAAATTTTTTATTATTGGTAGTTCTAATTGTTTTGATTATTTTTATATGCTTTTTTTATAAAAAATATGATGAAGATAGGGAAAAAGAAGAAGCTAGTAATGTTTCTTTGACTGAGATTGGATATGGTAGTGATATAGAGAAGTTTGGATATGAAAATGAAGAGGGAATTCTAAAAAATCTTATTAGTGGATACAATGAACATAATGGTTCAAAGGTTGTAGCTATGATGGATTTAGTAGCTAAGTATATTTATAAGTTATCTGAAAATGAAAATGCAGATTTTGATCAAAAATATGTTGAAATTTTATCAAATCCGAAAGAATATAAAGATTTATATGTTTTGCAGTATTCGGTACTACAAGAAGAGAAGGGGTTAGTAAAATTTATAGGTGATACTAATGTTGAATTAACATTGGTTGAAAATACAAAAATAAAGGATATCTCTAAATATCTTTCAAAGTTTACAGCTAAAATTCGAACTGTTTCTGCTGACGAAGGTATTGATCAGGTGGATACGTTAGAGTTTTTACTTTCTCACAAAGACAAAGCTTATTATGTTATAGATTATTATCCTGTTGATGAAGATGGAAATAAAATTGATTTGACTAGTGCTGAAGAATAGGTGGTAGAAAATTACTAAATTTTTTGAAAATTTAGTAATTTTTTTTTGATTAAATCATATAAATAGTATTGACAATTTGTATAAAAAGGTATAAATTATTAGCAGGCTCAGACAAAGAGTGCTAATTTTAAAGGAGGTAGTAAAAATGATAAAACCATTAACAGACAAAGTTTTAATTAAAATGAAAGAAAAAGAAGAAACAACTAAAAGTGGAATTATCCTTACTGCAAGCAAAGAAAAACCACAAATAGCTGAGGTTATTGAAGTAGGGCCAGGAAAGATTGTAGATGGTCAAAAAGAAGAGATGTATGTAAAAAAAGGGGATAAAGTTATATTAAATAAATATGCAGGAACAGAAGTTAAGTACGAAAACGAAGAGTATTTAATTGTTAGCCAATCTGATATTTTGGCTATTGTAGAATAGGAAAGGAAGATGATTTTAAATGGCAAAAGATATTAAATATGGTGAAGATGCTAGAAAGGCATTATTGGATGGTGTTAATAAATTAGCAGATACTGTCAAAGTTACATTAGGTCCAAAAGGAAGAAATGTTGTACTTGATAAAAATTTTGGTGCACCTCTTATTACAAATGATGGTGTTACTATAGCAAAAGAGATTGAACTTGAAGATCCTTATGAGAATATGGGAGCGGGATTAGTTAAAGAAGTTTCTATAAAAACTAATGATGTTGCAGGTGATGGAACAACAACTGCTACAGTTTTAGCTCAAAAAATGATTAAAGAAGGAATTAGAAATATTGCAGCTGGTGGAGATACAATGGCAATTAAGAGAGGTATGGATAAAGCAACAAATAAAGCTGTTGAAGAATTGAAAAAGATTTCATCAGATGTAAATGGTAAAGAAGATATTGCAAGAGTTGCAAGTATTTCAGCTAATGATGAAGAAATTGGTAGCTTAATTGCAGATGCTATGGAAAAGGTTTCTAAAGATGGTGTAATTACTATTGAAGAATCTAAAACATCAAATACTGATGTAAAAGTTGTTGAAGGAATGCAATTTGATAAAGGATATATTTCTCCATATATGGTAACAGATACTGAAAAGATGGAAGTTGTAATGGATAATCCATATATATTGTTAACTGATAAAAAGATTAGCAGTATTCAAGAAATTTTACCTTTATTAGAAGCATTGATGCAACAATCTGGAAAATTATTAATTGTTGCTGATGATATTGAAGGTGAAGCTTTATCAACATTAATCTTAAATAAATTAAGAGGCGTTTTAAATGTTGTCGCTGTAAAAGCTCCAAGCTTTGGTGATTCAAGAAAGGCAATGTTACAAGATATCGCAATATTAACAGGTGCAACTGTTATTACTGATGATTTAGGATTGGATTTAAAGGATACTACTATTGAAAACTTGGGTAGAGCAAAACAAATTAAGGTTCAAAAAGATAGTACAATTATTGTTGGTGGAGAAGGAGATAAAGAAGAATTACAAGCTAGAATTAAACAAATCAAAGCTAACATAAATGAAACTTCAAGTGAGTATGATAAAGAAAAATTGCAAGAAAGACTTGCTAAACTTGCTGGCGGTGTTGCTGTTATTGAAGTGGGTGCTGCTACAGAAGTTGAAATGAAAGAGAAAAAATTAAGAATTGAAGATGCTTTATCTGCTACTCGTGCAGCTGTTGAAGAAGGTATTGTTTCAGGTGGTGGAACAGCATATATTAATATAATACCAAAGGTTGAAGAACTTTTAGATGAAGTTAAAGAAGACGAGAAAATTGGTGTTAAAATAATTTTAAGTGCATTGGAAGAACCAGTAAGACAAATAGCTGCTAATGCTGGATTAGAAGGTGCAATTATATTAGATAAAGTTAAATCAAGTAAATTAGGAATTGGATTTGATGCTAAAAATGAAGAATATGTAGATATGAAAAAAGCTGGAATAGTTGATCCAACTAAAGTTACAAGATCGGCTCTTCAAAATGCTGAAAGTATTTCTTCAATGATTTTAACTACAGAATCATGTGTTGTTAATAAGAAAGAAAAATCTTGTGGATGCGGTGGTCATGGCGAAGGTGCCGGAATGCCAGCGGATATGGGATATTAAAAATAGCACTATATATTCTTAGTAGATTAGGAGGTAGTAATTTTTCAAAAATTATGTTTAAAGAATTTCATAAGAATATATAGTACTTAAAGTTAAATTTGGTATAGGCCTTCATCGCTTAAGATGAAGGCTTTTTTATATAATAGGAAAGTTCTTCGAACTTCCTATTATATAAAATAACAATGCACGTGATTAGCAACCGCAGTTTCTGTTACCGCCGCAACAACAACAGATTATTATTAAAAGAAGTATTATCCATAAGCAGTCATCACCAAATCCGCAACCACAACCTCTGTTCTCTGGCATATTGTTTCCCCCCTTTGTAAGTATCAAGGAGCTTAAGCTCTTTTCTAAATCCTTAGTATGTTATATATTATGATTTTTTAGAAAAAGTGTTACTCAAAAAATGAGTAAAACGTATATACAAAAGGGTTGCTTTAGTGATATAATACGAACTGGTAATAGTAATCGTAATAGTTGGAGGATAAATAGATGGGAAATATTGTATTATTAGATGATTTAACAATTAATAAAATTGCAGCAGGTGAAGTTATTGAAAGACCAGCTTCTGTTGTTAAAGAAATGGTTGAAAATTCAATAGATGCAGGTGCTACAAAAATTACTGTTGAAATAAAAAATGGCGGAATTTCCTTCATAAGAATTTCTGATAATGGTAAAGGAATTGCAGAAGATGATATGGAAATTGCTTTTGAAAGACATGCAACTAGCAAAATAAGAGTGGCAGAAGATATTACTAAAGTTACATCAATGGGGTTTAGAGGTGAGGCTTTAGCAAGTATTGCGGCTATTGCAAATGTTGAAATGGTTTCTAGAACAAAAGATTCAAATATAGGTCATAGAATTGTTGTTGAGGGTGGAAAAACTTTAGAGCAAGGTGAAACAGGTGCACCTTTAGGGACAACAATTACAGTTAAAAATTTATTTTACAATACTCCTGTTAGATATAAATTTTTGAAAAAAGATTATACCGAGTCTGGTTATATTGAAGATGCAATTACAAGACTTGCTTTAGTTCACAAAGAGATTGCTTTTAAACTTATAAATACTGGAAAAACTGTAATCCAAACAACTGGTAATGATGACGAGAAGAGCGTTATTTATAGCATTTATGGAAAAGATGTTGCAGAAGCAATAATTGAATCTGATTATGAATATGAAGGAATTAAAGTTACAGGTGTTGTTGGAAAACCAGAAATCGCAAGATCTAATCGTTCTAATCAATTATTTTTTGTTAATGGACGTTATATAAAAGATAAAACTTTAACAGCAGCGGCTGAGCAAGCTTTTAAAGGAATGATTCCAATAAATAAATATGGTTTCTTGATTTTAAATCTTCAAATGGATCCAGCGTTAGTTGATGTTAATGTTCACCCAGCTAAGTTAGAAGTTCGTTTTGAAGAAGAAAATAAAGTTTTCAAATCAGTATATTATGCAGTAAAGGAAGCTCTTTCTAAAAAAGAATTAGTTGCAGATGCAGTTGAAGAAAAAACTATTCCAAAACAAGAAATAGCTCAAGAAATTGCGACACCAATTCAAACTACTGTACCAATTCAAATTGCAGAATCAGATTCAACTGAGGTGCCAAGTGGAAATTTACAACAAGAAGCTGATGAAGTTGAAAAAACAATAAAGGACGATGAAAAACCTGAAAAAACTGGCGTTTTTGGATTTTTGAGAAAAAATAAACATTTAGAAAAAGAGCCAGAAGAAAAAGAAAACATGCTAGAAGAAATCTATAAATTTAGAAAGGGGTTAAAAGAAATTGGAGTAGCCGAAGTTACACCGAATGTGTATACACCAATTATTTCTGAAGAAAAAGATGAATCAGCTCAAGAAGAGATAGCTAATGAAGAAGGAACATCTGAACAAGGAGTTCAAGAAGAAACAACAGGAATTTCAGTACCTTCTGAAGAAAAAGTTC
This sequence comes from uncultured Clostridia bacterium, assembly GCA_934149275.1. Classification (GTDB taxonomy): domain Bacteria; phylum Bacillota; class Clostridia; order TANB77; family CAG-508; genus UMGS1994. The sequence goes on from CAKPEG010000002.1 coordinate 116,876, forward strand.
AAGAAGCTACTGAAGAATTAATAAAACAAAGACAATCAAATGAGATTTTAGAAGAAGCTATAAAAAATAGTAAAGCAGAAAATCCATTAAATAAAGAGTTTGAGAAAGCTTCTGAAACTCCAGAAAAATTTGATACAATGTATTCAAAAATATTTGGAGATAAAGTAAATTCTTCAGCTCAAATAACAGAATCTAAAGAACTTTCAGAAAATGAGAAAAAGGTATTAGATGAAATAAAAAGTACTGTAAGACCTGCCTTTGAAACAGAGGTTTCTGATGAAAACCGTCAAGCGCCTATATCAGAAGAAAATACAGAGCAAATTGAAGAATTTAAAAATATGGCTGGTAAGAATTATAAATTTATTGGAATTGTATTTTCAACATATATAATTGTAGAAATTGAAAATGAAATGTATATAATAGATCAACATGCTGCTCATGAGAGAATTATGTATGAAAAAGTTAAAAAGAATTATTATAGTACAACAGATAAAGATTCTCAATTGATGTTGTTACCAGACATAATAAATCTTACTCATAAAGAAGCAGAAACAATTAAAGAGAACTTAGAAATGTTTGGACAAGCTGGATTCACTTTAGAAGCATTTGGTGAGAATACTATAAAATTAACAGGTGTTCCAAATATTTGTATGGATATGAATACTAAGCAATTGTTCCTTGATTTGCTTGATGAGGTTGATAATTATTCAAGAACTGATCGTCAAGATAAAGAGGAGAGGTTTATTGCTACTATTGCTTGTAAGTCTGCAGTTAAGGCTAATATGAAACTTACTGAAAAAGAGGTCGATAAGCTTATGGAGAGGTTGCTTGCTCTTCCAAATCCATTTACTTGTCCTCATGGTAGACCTACTGCAATTAGGATGAGTAGATATGATATAGAGCGTAAGTTCGCTAGGAAATAAGATTTTGAAAAGTATTATGTATCTTGCGGTGTTAAAATAATTTTGAAAAATGTTTTAACGTACTTATGTATGTTCCGGTATTTAAAAAATCATTTTGCCTTGCAATATGCATAATCTTTTCAAAAATAATGCATATTTGAGTGAATTTATATTAATTTTTTCACACCTTTCTGTCGCATTCCTTAATTTCAAAATAAAAATTGCATTTTTATTTGAAACGGGTAGAATGCTTCAATCGAACTCACTTCGTTCGTTTGGTCCCTGCGCGGTGATTCAAAAATTTAATATAAATTCATTCAGATAAAAAAGGAAAGGTTTTTATGGAGAAAGTTATTGTAATAGCGGGGCCAACAGCTTCTGGTAAAACTGCTTTGGCTGTTGAACTTGCAAAGAAAATTAATGGTGAAGTTATTTCTTGTGATTCAATGCAGATTTATAAGGATATGAGTATTGGAACTGCTAAGCCAACTGTTGAAGAAATGGATGGGGTTCCACATTATTTAATAGATTTTGTTTTTCCTGATGAGAGATATTCTGTTGCAGATTTTAAAAGAGATGCTGAGGAGAAAATAGAATATGTTCTAAGTAAAGGTAAGGTTCCTATATTATGTGGTGGAACAGGTTTATATATAGATACTTTAGTTTTTGGAATTGATTATCCTGAAGTTGAACTTGATCAAGAATATAGAGATGAGTTAATGAAGAAGGCTGAATCAGATGAAGGATTGAATGAACTTTATGATGAGGCTAAAAGCATTGATCCAGAAGCTATGGAGAAAATTAGCGAAAATGATAAAAAAAGAATTACTAGAGTGCTTGAACTATATAAGGCAACTGGGAAAACCAAAACAGAATTAGAGAAAATTTCTAGAAGTAATGGTGTGAAGTATGATTATAGAGTTTTTGCAATCGATATGGATAGAGAAAAATTGTATGATAGAATCAACAGAAGAGTTGATATAATGATAGAGCAAGGACTAATAGAGGAAGTTAGAAATGTTGTAGAAAAGTATGATAAGTTTCCAACTGCAATGCAGGGATTAGGATATAAAGAGGTTGTTGAATATTTTGATGGAAAACTTACTAAACAAGAAATGATTGATAAAATAAAACAGGAAACAAGAAGATATGCTAAAAGACAACTTACATGGTTTAGAAAAAATAAGAACATTGTTTGGATAGATGGGCTTGATGATAGAAATAAGAACATTGATTTAATTATAAGCAATGTTAATATGTGAAGGGTGGTTTGAAATTGGACGAACAAAAGAAAACTTCTAAAAATATATTACCTAGAATAATTGCTGTTCTTGCTGTAGTTATATTAATTGTTTATTTAATTTATAATACAGTAAGGCTTGTAACTAGTCCAGCAGATACGTTTGTTGTTGAAAATGGTACACTTGATTCTGCTGAAACTGTTGATGCAGTTGTTATTAGAGATGAGCAAGTTTTGCAAGGAAAAAATTATATGAATGGTATGGAAAAGGTTATTGCAGAAGGAAAAAGAGCAGCAAAGGGTGAAGCTATTTTTAGATACTATGTTAATGGTGAAGATACAATAAAAAAAGAAATAGAAGATTTGGATAAAAAAATAGCTGAAGCTCAAAAGAGCGAGAATTCGCCATATCCTACAGATGTACAAGTTTTAAAGAATAGGATAAAGTCTCTTGAAGAAAAAATTTATGAAACTAATAATATAGAAGAGGTTGAAAATTATAAAAAAGAAATAGAGGAGTGCACACTTAAAATTTCTACAATTATAGGGGATTTAAGTCCGGCTGGTTCATATATAAAAGATCTTATCAATCAAAAAAATGCATATTTGAAAAAAATTACTGAAGGAGCAGAAGAAATTAAAACAACAGAGAGTGGAACTGTTTCATACAGAGTTGATAATTTAGAATCAATTTTAACTACTTCTGATTTTAACTATTTAAATAAGAAATTTTTAGATGATTTAGATTTAAAAAGTGGAGAGTTGATTGAATCAAGCAGTGAAAAGGGAAAAGTTATTACTCAATTTTATTGCTATTTGGCAATTGAAATGAATTCTGAATCTGCAATGAATGCTAAAGTTGGTGATAAAGTTAAAATTAGATATGATGTTGATAGTTCAATTACTTCTGAAATAGTTCAAATTAATGAAGAAGATGGATCTAGAGTAATTATTTTTAAGATAAAAGATTTACCAGAGAAAATGATTAATTATAGAAAAATTTCTGTTGATGTTATTTGGTGGGAATATTCTGGATTGAAAATACCTAATTCTGCAATTATAACAGAAGGTGATAAATCTTTTGTTGAAAGAAATAGAGCAGGATATAATGCTAAGGTATTAGTGAAAATATTAAAACAAAATGATGCATATGCTATAGTTGATAACTATACAACTCAGGAATTACAAGAGTTAGGGTATTCATATGACGAGATAAAAAATATATATAGTATAAAGCAATATGACAAAATAGTGATAAAGACTAAAGAATAATATTACAATAGTATTACAATAATATTAATTTTGTATAACAAACCTTTTTTAGTTCTTGACAGATTAATAAAAAAGAAGGATACTATATGCAGTAATTAAAATTTTGTAGATAATTTTGGGAGGAAATTAGATGGCTAATGCAGTTGTAAATAAAATATTAGATTTGTTAGGAGTAGATAACGGAGAAGCAGAAGAGAATGAAGAAATGTTAGATAATGAGTATTCTTATTCATATGAACCAGATGAAGAAGCTCAAGAAGATGAAGATAGAGGATTATTTAGAAATAGAAAAGGTAGTAAAGTTGTTAATATGGCTCAACAACAAATAAAAATGAAAATTGCTAAGCCAACAGCTTTTGAGCAAGCAGAAGATATATGTATTTTATTAAGAGAAAAAAATGCAATTGTTGTAAATTTGGAATATGTAAATAAAGATGTTGCAAGAAGAATTTTAGATGTTATAAGTGGAGCTGTTAAAGTTTTAGATGGACATTTTGAAAAAGTTTCTAATTCAATATTCATTGTTGCACCCTTTAATTATGATATAGTTAACGATATGACAAGAGAGGAAATTAAAAATAAACTTTCTGTTTCATGGCTAAATAAATAAAATAGGAGGATTACTATGCTTACACCACTAGACATTGAAAACAAAAAATTTCAAAAACAAATGATGAATGGTTATAATGTAGATGAAGTTGATGATTTTTTGGATGAAATTACTGTTGATTATGAAAAGCTATATAAAGATAATACAGAACTTCGTGCAGAAATAGAAAGATCTAAGAGTGACCTTGAGAAATATAAGAATATTGAGCAAACATTACAAAATACGTTAGTAATGGCTCAAAAAACAGCTGATGATATTAAGAATAATGCACAAGATGAGGCTGATAATATTATAAAAAATGCTAGATCTAAGATGCAAGAGTCTGTTGATGAATTGACAAAAGAATCTGAAACAAGAAAAAGAGAGTTTGCTGAAACTAAAAAGCAATTTGATATTTATAGAGCTAAAATGGAAGCTTTATTAATTTCACAACTTGAATTGTTGAAAGATATGAAAGAAGATTAACAAAAGATAAATATTTTTGGGGTTGATTTGTCAACCCTTTTTTTCGACTTTGTGAATAAATCAGAAATATATAAAATGGATGTTTGCTTAGAAAAACCATATTACAAAAGGATTAAACAAATGTTACAAAGTTAATTATTCTTTACATTTGTGTTAATATTATTGACTTATTATATATTTAAAATAAAATATACGTATAGGATTGTCGAGGTTTAATTATAGATGAGAATTATTAGTGGAACAGCTCGAGGAACGAAACTTTATACATTAGACGGAATGAATACTAGACCTACACTTGATAGAGTTAAAGAACCTTTATTTAATATAATTAATTTTGATTTAGAGGATGCTATTGTTTTAGACTTGTTTGCTGGATCTGGAGCATTAGGATTAGAAGCAATAAGTAGAGGCGCTAAAAAAGCTTTTTTCTGTGAAAAGAATAGAGAAGCTGCTTTAGTTGTTGAAAGAAATATTGAGAAAACAAAGTTTAAGGATAAAGCAATTTTGATAAAAACTGATTTTGAAAATGCAATAATGCAAATTAAAAATCAAAAGGTAAAAATAGATGTTGTGTTTATTGATCCACCATATAAAACTGATTTTGTAAAAAAATCAATAGATGCTTTGTTGAGTTCAGGAATATTAAATGAGGATTTTATTATTATAGTTGAAACTGATGAACCAGATAGAATTTTAGATGAGATAAAAAATATTGATATAAATATTTATGATACCAGAAAATATGGACGTGTAAGTTTATTATTTTTGAATCGTAAATAGAAGCTTTTTGATCAATATAAACATTAGGAAGGAATGAGTTTAGAGATGGAGATATTTACTCTTTTAGAAACAATTGAAGATTTGCTTGAAAATAGTAAAAAGGTACCGTTTTCAAATAAAAGTATTGTTGACAAAGATGAAATTTTAGATGTTATAAAAGAGATTAGACTTAAGTTGCCTGATGACTTAAAACAAGCTAAATGGGTTAAGGAAGAGCGTACTAGAATAATTCAAGAAGCTAAAAAAGAAGGCGAAGATATTGTAAAAGAAGCTGAGAATAGAATTATTGCAATGATTGATGAACATGAGATTACTAGAAAGGCTTATGAGGAAAAACAAAAGATTATTGAATCAGCTAATGATATGGCAAGAGAGATGTCTGAGGGCACTAAGGAATATGCTGATAATATTTTGGCTGAGGTTGAAGATACAATGGCAACGTTGATGGGAAATATGGAGGCAGCTCAAGCAACAGTTAATAGTGCTTTAGCTACAATAAAAAATAATAGAAACGAATTAAAATAGATTTTTGAAATGAGATGAATCCAAAATGTTAGATAAAATGTTTAACATATTGAAGTGAACCAAAAATTGTTAGACAAAATTTGTTTAATAAGGAGGGTTCATTTTTTTTGCATTAATTTTAAAAAAAAGATGTTATTTTTTATTTGTTTTGATATAATATTATCGATTTATTTAATATTACGATAGGAGGATTTTGCGTTGGGTAGAAAAAAGAAAAAAAAGGCTGTAAAGCCTAGTAAAAAAAGCTTTAATGTTAGTCCAGAGATGATGATTATTATAATGTTAATAGTTGGTATCATGTCAGGAGTTTTGATATATACAGGAGCAGGACAAGTCGGTGCAGTTTTAAGTCCAGTTCTTGGTGGTTTAGTTGGAATTATAAAATATGTAATTCCAATTGGAATAATTGTAATGGCACTTTCATTAATAAAAGAAGATAGTGAATATGTTTCAACGAAGGTTATTCAATTTTTAATTTTTATTGTATGTGTATCAGTTGTAATGCATGTTAATCAATTTTCTAAATTAAACTTAGCCGGAAATGCAACTTTTGAAGAGGTTGTTAATGAAGCATACAAGTTAGGAACAATGAACAAAGGTGGAGGTGCAATTGGTGCAATTGTTGCTACACCTCTTATGAATTTACTTGGTTCATTAGGAACAACTATTTTAACAATTGCTATAGCTGCTGTAACACTTGTATACATAGTTGGTGCAAATCCTGTGGAATTATTAGTTGAATTTGTTGATGGTAGAGAAGATAGAAAAGAAGAGAAACGAGCAAGAAGAGAAGAGCAAAGACAGGCTTTTAACGAAAGACGTGAGGAAAGAAGAAAAAATAGAGCAGCTACTCATACTGAAATAGCAAAAGAGAAGGATAATGCACCAATGAAGGATCAAGTTGATTTGATGCAAGATGAAATTGTTATTAATCATTTTAATGATAATAATAATGATGAGAAAAAACATAAATTAGGATTGTTTGGAAAAAAAGATGATGAATCTGAAAAAATTAAAAAGGAGCAAAAACAAAATAATCCTGATGAATTAGAAAATATTTTTAAAGAAGTTCAAGAAGAAAAAGAAGAAAAAACAAAAGCTGTATTACAATTAGATCATTATACTCATACTGTTGATGATGAAAACTATGAAACTCCGCCAGTTGAATTACTAAAACAAGGTTCTAATAAAGCGACTAAGGGAAGTAAAAAAGCATTAACAGATACAGCTACGAAATTACAGAAAACTTTATATAGTTTTGGCGTTTCTGCAAAGGTTGAAAATGTTTCAGTTGGACCAGTTATAACTAGATATGAATTAAAACCGGCAGAAGGAGTAAGGGTTAGTAAAATTGCTAAACTTGCTGATGATATAGCTTTGAATTTAGCTGCTGAAAGCATAAGAATTGAAGCACCTATTCCTGGAAAGCAAGCTGTTGGTATTGAAATTCCAAATAAAGAAAAGGAAATTGTTCCTTTGAGAGACATAATTGATTCAGAAGAATTTAAAGATTCTAAATCAAAATTATCTTTCGCTCTTGGAAAGAGTGTTTCAGGAGATAATGTTATTACAGATATAGCTAAGATGCCCCACGTGTTGATTGCTGGTTCCACAGGTTCTGGTAAGTCAGTTTGTATAAATACTTTGATAACAAGTATTTTATATAAGGCAAAACCTAGCGAAGTTAAACTTATAATGGTTGATCCAAAGGTTGTTGAACTTTCAGTTTATAATGGAATTCCTCATTTGTTAATTCCAGTTGTTACTGATCCCAAAAAGGCCGCTGGTGCTTTAGCATGGGCTGTTCAAGAAATGGTTAATCGTTATAGTTTGTTTGCACAAAAGAATGTTAGAGATATAAAAGGTTATAATGCGCAACTTGATAAAGAAGGTGTTGATGGTAAGTTACCTCAAATAGTAATAATCGTTGATGAGCTTGCTGATTTGATGATGGTTTCACCAAAAGATGTTGAGGATGCAATTTGCAGATTGGCTCAAATGGCTAGAGCTGCTGGAATGCATTTAGTTATTGCAACGCAAAGACCATCTGTTGATGTTATCACAGGTATAATTAAAGCTAATATTCCGTCAAGAATTGCATTTGCTGTTTCTTCACAAGTTGATTCAAGAACTATATTGGATAGTGTTGGTGCTGAAAAGTTACTTGGAAAAGGTGATATGTTATTTTATCCATCTGGAGCATCAAAGGCTACCAGGGTTCAAGGTGCATTTATTTCAGATGGAGATGTTGAGAAAATAGTTGATTTCTTGAAAAAAGATGGTGAAGCTGTTTATAGTGATGATATTATGGAAAAAATAGAAAAGGCAAACTCAACTGATAAAGAGTTGGAGGAAAATTCTGAAGATGATGAGGCTGATCCATTTTTACAAGATGCAATTGAGGCTGTTATAGAAATTGGTTCTGCATCAGCTTCATTAATTCAAAGAAGATTTAAAGTTGGTTATGCAAGAGCTGGTAGAATTATTGATCAAATGGAGGCTAGAGGAATTATTTCTGGATATCAAGGAAGTAAACCTCGTGAAGTACTTATGTCTAAAGAGAGATGGCAAGAATTAAAAATGAGTCCATCTGAAGCCAATAATAATGCGGAAGAATAAATTTATCAGAATTATGATAATAAGTATTAAATATTATTTTACAAAAGAAGGAAGGTTATTATGAAGAAGAGATTGTTTTCTAAATTTAAAGATTATAATTATATATTAGATAAAATTTTGGAAGAAAAAAATTTTTCAGAAGATGCAACTAACCTTCTTTTAAATATGATATATAAAATTGAGGTGTCTTATAAAGATTATGCTCAGATAAAAGGCATTTTTCAAAAGCAAAATGAATTTATTGATGAAATAATTGATATAATATCTAAGAATTGTAATCAATTGTTTTTAATTGATCCAAAAAATGAAGAAGTTAAATTATTAAGAGAGAAAAATGTGCTTGCATTAACAGATGAGAAGGAAAAGAAAATATATGCTTATCCAACAGAACTTGCAATTTTATATGGACTAATTGATATTAAACCAAAATATTTTTATATTCCTAAAAAATATTATTTTATAAAGCAAGAATTTCAAAATGTTCTTGTTCAAGGGACTATTCTTAATAAAACAGAAGTTATTAGAAATTTTAATGGCTGGTCATGGAATTTCGCTGAGGATGTAAATATTGACCAAGTTTCAAATATAATTTATCAGGCCATTCGAATTTTAATAGATGAAGATTTTTTAAATGCATGGGAAGGTGATACTTCTCCTAAAACAGATTATATTAACGAAATGAAAAAGGAACTTGCTGAATATTATGGTGAAGAAAATAGTAGAAGAATTTATCTTTCTATGGCTAGATTAATTGTTGCAAAATCTGTAATGAAAAATAGACAAAATGTTAGAGATGAATTTGTAAGAATTATAAATGCATATGAAAATATGAGAGATAAAAATCAATATATATTTACAATTTCAAATGAAAAAAAGAAAATAATATCTGAAATTGAAAATAAAGATAGAATTCTTAATGATAAGGAGCTTATGTTTAATGAGTTTGAAAAAAGAAATAGTATGTTACCTATAGATAGGAAGATTCTTAATATAAGTTCATTGGTGGATATTATTCAAAAAGAGAAGGATGATAGTTTTAAGAGGATTGAGCAGTTAAATGAACTTGTAAAACCAATGAATTATACGAATTTGAAAAGTGAATTATCTGAAAAGGTTCGTATTATGTCGGTGGTTGATGAGAAAAAAGATATAAGAGAATATGAGATTGCTTTTTTAAAGGATGTAATAAAATGTTTGGCATATAATATTGAAAAAATGTCTTCAAAAGAAGAAATTATTGATATAATATACAAGATAAGATATTTTAGAAAAATTAGAGTGACAGAAGGTGAAAAGGTTGAAGATATACCTCAGTTATTTACTGATATTTCAAGAATATTAAAATATACAATTACAAAAGGTTGCAAGGAAAAGGTCTTTAATATTTTTTGCAAAGATATAGATTATAATTATCAAATTATTGATGTTGCACTTAATACAGCAATTTCAAATTATGAAGATATTGATATATCTTTGAAAATTGAAGATGAGTATTTAAAGGTTACAGTATATGATAATGAAGTTATAGATAAACAAGAGAAATTAGAATTTCCACTTACTTTAAAGGATTTAAGTATTAGGCAAAATAAACCTGTACCAATGTATGTTATATAAAAAATAAAATAAAGATAAATACAAATGAAAAGAAAGGAGTAATTTATGAATATTACTTTTTTAGGTGCTGCAAAGACAGTTACTGGATCAAATTTTTTAGTTGAAGCTGCTGGAAAGAAATTTTTAGTTGATTGCGGTATGTATCAAGGAAAAGCTGCTTTGGAAATGGAAAACTCAGAAGAATTTTTATATGATGTTTCTGAAATTGATTTTATGCTTTTAACACATGCACATATTGATCATTCGGGTAGAATTCCAAAATTATATAATGAAGGATATAGAGGACCAATATATGCTCATAGAGCTACAGTTGATTTATGCGCTATAATGTTGCCTGATAGTGGTCACATTCAAGAAACAGAAGTTGAATGGAAAAATAGAAAAAGATTAAGAGCTGGTTTAGAACCATTACCTCCATTATATACGGCTGAGGAGGCTGCAAAATGTTTGGAGATTTTTAAACCTGTAGAATATGATCAAATAATTGATGTGGCTGATAATATCCAAGTCAGATATAATGATGCTGGACATATGCTTGGTTCTAGTATTATAGAGATTTGGGTAACAGAGAATGGTAAAACTGAAAAGATCGTATTCACTGGAGATATAGGTAATAATGATATCCCATTACTTGATTCACCAACTATGATTGAAGATGCTGATTATTTAGTAATGGAATCAACGTACGGAAGTAGGCTTCATATGAGAAATGATGACAAGGCTAATATATTTTTAAACGTTGTTTCAGAAACATTGGATCATGGCGGACGTGTTGTTATTCCTTCATTTGCTGTCGGTAGAACACAAGAAATTTTATATGAAATTGATAAGATAAAAGATAGTCATAAGGATGATGAAGAATTTCAAAGAAAATATCAACAATTGATGAAAACTCCTGTATTTGTTGATAGTCCGTTGGCTATTTCTGCAACGGAAGTATTTAAGAAAAATACAGATTTATTTGAAGAAGAGGTTCAAGAAAAATTAAGACATGGTGATCATCCTCTTGAATTTCCAGGTTTACAGTTTACTAGAACAGCAGATGAGTCTAAGGCATTAAATGAAACATATTATCCTTCTATAATTATTTCTGCTAGTGGTATGTGCGATATTGGTAGAATTAAGCATCATTTGAAACATAATTTATGGAATCCATCTAGTACTATTTTGTTTGTTGGTTACCAAGCTCCTGGAACTTTGGGAAGAACTATTGTTGACGGTGCCGATAAGGTTAAAATATTTGGTGAAGAAATTTCTGTAAATGCGAGAGTTGAGTATATTGAAGGATATTCAGGACATGCAGATCAAGAGTGGTTATTAAATTTTGTATATTCATTTATTAAAAAACCAAGACATATTTTCTTGGTACATGGTGAGGAAGAAAGTGAGGAGGTATTAAAAGGATTAATTGAAAGAAATACGCAAATACCTGTTACGATTCCAAGCTTTGGTGAGAAATATGAAGTTGCTGATATACCAAAACTTGAAGAGAGAGTTGAGTATTCTAAGAAGCTTGAAGATCAATATTTAAGATTACAAATATTAGAGAAACTTGATAAGATTAAAGATGATATTAATACAATGTCTCAGAATGTTAAAAATGAGAAATTAATGAAAGAAAGTTCTGATGAAGAGATTGAAAAATTGAATGACAAAGTTAAAAAGTTAGAGGAACAAATTAAAGGTTTAATAAATTAGAAATATAAGGAATAAAAAAGCATAAGAAATTTGCTTTGCAAATTTCGCGTACGAACAAAAACGCGGACTAAAAAGTTTTAATAAGTGTAAATATTTTAAATAGTCCGTTTTTGTTCTATTTTTGAAAGGAAAGAGTTTAATATGGAAACAAAATATTTTAATGATGCTATTATTGGTAATAAAAATATGACGATTAGTTTTTCAAAAAATGGTGAATTATTAAGACTTTTTAATCAAGCACCAGATTATAAACAATTTTTTGAATTTTTTCATGCAGGGGTACAAATAAATGATTCTGCTTTGATTTATTTGCATAATGATATTAATAATAATTTTAAACAGTTTTATATAGAAGGTACGAATGTACTTACGACTGAAATTATAAATACATATTTTAATTTAAAAATTACTCAGATTGATTTTGCAATGGTAAAGGAAAATGTATTAGTTAGAAGATATCATTTTGTTAATAATAATACTATTGATTTAAATTTGAAGTTTTTAACATATTCAAAATTATTTACTAATATTAATAATGATGCATGTGGCTTTGTAAAAAATGATGCATTATTACAGTATACTCATGATTATACTGTGTGTACATTTGCTAAAGAAAAAATTTCAAGCTATCAAATTAATAATGCTGCTGAGACAATTATGAGTGGTGTTGCTTCAGGAAAAGACTATATTGGTATGTCACCAGATTCAAGCATTGAGTATGATTTAGGTGTATTAAAACCTGGTGAAGAGAGGATATTTAATTTATATATTCATGTTAGTGATAATTCAGAAAAAAATTTATTAAATGATTTAGATCAAGAAATTGAAAGATATAGAAAGATTGATTTAAAGAAGGAATTAGATGATACTAAAAAATATTGGAGAAAATATTTGAAAGATCATTCAAATATTGAATTTAAGGCAGAAGGACCTTTAAAGAAAATTTATGATAGAACTATTTTATTATTTCCATTATTAATAAATGAGCAAACTGGTGGAATTTCAGCTGGTGTAGAATCTGATGAATATAAAACTAAATGTGGAAGATATTCATATTGCTGGCCAAGAGATGCTGTGTTTATAACAGAAGCTTTAGATGAAATTGGAATGATAAAAGAGGCAGACAAGTTTTATAAAGTATTTTGCAAAATGACACAGAGTAGAGATGGAGGATGGGAGCAAAGATTTTATACGGATGGAAGATTAGCACCTTGTTGGGGATATCAAATTGATGAAACAGCTAGTGTTGTGTTTGGTGTTTATCGTCATTATGAAAAAACTAAAAATATTAAATTTTTAAAAGACACTTTAAAAATGTGCGAAAACGCAATTGATTTTATTGATAAATATGTAACAGATGTTTTAGAGGAAAAATTTGAATTTAGAAAAAGTTATGATTTATGGGAAGAGTATGAAGGAGTTACTTTATATTCTATGTCTGCGATTTTCGGAGCTTATAATGCAATGCTTAAGATTTATAAAGAAGTTAAAGTTGAATATGCAAACAATAGATTAAGAATTGAAGCTATGGAGAAACGTAAAAAGATTCTTGAAAAACGTGAAAGAGAAATTAAAGAGTATGTTTTAAAAACATTTTATGATGAAGATAAAAAATGTTTTGTTAGAAACTTAGATGACAGAAGACTAGATATTAGTATTTTAGGTTCTGTTACACCTTTTAATATGTTTTCCCCAAAAGAAAAGAGATTCTTGACTACTATTGAAAGAATGAATATGACTTTAAGAACATATACAGGTGGATATATTCGTTATGAAGATGATAGATATAATGGTGGATATAATCCTTGGGTTATTGCGAATTTATGGATGGCTAATTATTATCTTGATGCAGGTGATAAAAAGAAAGCTAAAGAGTGTTTTGAATTCGTTATTAAGAGTGCATCTAGTTACGGATTTTTAGGTGAACAGGTAAATAATGAAACAATGCAACCATCTTGGATTATTGGACTTACTTGGTCTCATGCTATGTTTGTTATTGTTATTAATAAACTTTCAAAGTTGGGATTAATTTAGAATTATTAAATAGGAGGATGTTGATGGCTAAAACGAGTACAGTGTTTTTTTGCAATGAGTGTGGTTATGAGTCTGCTAAATGGCTTGGAAAGTGTCCTGCATGTAATGCGTGGAATACGTTTGTAGAAGAAAAAGTTACAAAACAGGGAAACAATAAAGGAACAGTTACAAAATCTCCTGATCCTGTTTCTCTTAAATCAATAGAACAAATAAATATTTCTAGAATTAGTTCTGGTTTTGATGAACTTGATAGAGTCTTAGGGGGAGGTTTTGTTAATGGTTCTTTGACTCTTCTTGGTGGAGAGCCTGGTATTGGTAAATCTACATTAATATTACAAATTTGTGATAAGTTCAAAACTGATGGTACTGTTTTATATGTATCTGGTGAAGAGTCAGCTGAGCAAATTAAAATTAGAGCTGATAGACTTGGAATCAATAAGGATAATATCATGTTTTTAGGTGAAACTGATATTAACAATATAGAAAATGCTATTGAGAAAATGGAACCAAAGCTAGTAATAATTGATTCTATTCAAACAATGTATTCAGATGAAATAACATCAGCTTCTGGTAGTGTTAGCCAAGTTAGAGAAATTACAGCTAGAATAATGAAAATGTGTAAGATGAAGGGGATTACTACTGTAATAATTGGACATGTTACTAAAGATGGAACTATTGCTGGTCCAAGAGTTTTGGAACATATGGTTGATGCGGTTTTGTATATAGAAGGTGAAAGATATTTTTCTTACAGAGTTGTGCGTGGAGTAAAAAATAGGTTTGGTTCAACAAATGAGATTGGTATGTTTGAAATGCGAAATGAAGGGATGGTTGAAATCACTAATCCATCAAGTGTATTACTTACAGAAAGAGAGGACAATCCTCCTGGATCTGTAATTGTTGCAAGTTTGGAAGGAACAAGACCTATTTTGATTGAGCTTCAAGCATTAACAAGTACAACAGTTTTTGGAATGCCAAGAAGAACTGCAAATGGATTGGATTATAACAGAGTTACTTTATTAATAGCTGTTTTAGAAAAAATAGGTGGAGTTAATTTAGGAAGCCAAGATGTGTATATGAATATTGTTGGTGGAATAAAAATTAATGAACCTGCTCTTGATCTTGGAATTGTTTTATCAGCAGCTTCTAGCTTTAAGAATATAAGTATTTCTAAGGATGTAGCTGTTATAGGTGAGGTCGGATTAACTGGTGAAATTAGATCTGTTAATATGATTGAGAAAAGATTAAAAGAGGTTGAAAAAATGGGATTAAAAACTTGTATAATTCCGGAAACTAATAAAAAACTATTGAAAGAAAAATTCAAATTAGATATAATAGGCTGCAAGGATATCATTGATGCTATGAAATTCTTGAAATTGAAATAGCATTAAATTTATGACAAAAATGAAAGAGAGGATACTATGGAAAAGGTTAAAAAGATACTATTGATACTAATTGTATTAGTACTAATTTGTGCTATTGGCTGGGTTTCTGTTAATTTTGTATTGAGCAAGACAGATAAAAAATCAAATCCAGTCGTAACTATGGAAGTTGAAGGATATGGAACAATAAAAATAGAATTATATCCTGATATGGCTCCTAATACAGTTAAAAATTTTGTAAAGTTAGCTCAGAGAGGTTTCTATAATGAAAAAACTTTTACTGAAATAGAAGATGGATTAATTCGTGGTGGTTTAACTGAAACAGAAAATTCAGATGGAACTACTAAACTTGAAGGTCCAAAAACAAGTAATTTACGTGATTTAGCTGATGGAGAGAAAGATACAGAATATTCAATTAAAGGTGAATTTATAGAAAATGGTGTTAACACAAATACGTTATCTCACCAAAAAGGTACAATTTCAATGTATAGAAAAACATATAATGATTATCAACAAGAAATGGCAATGGTTCAAATGATGGGATATTCAACTTATGTTGATACGTTATTAGATGAATTATATAATTCTCAAAGTGGCGGTTTCTTTATTACAACTGAAGATAAAACTTCTTTAGATGGAACATATGCGGCTTTTGGTAGAGTTATTGAAGGAATGGACGTTGTTGAGAAAATTTCAAAAACTGAATTACAAAAAACTACAGCTGATGATGGAACAGAAACTACTACAACTAAGCCAGTTACTGCTCCTGTTATAAAAAATGTAACTGTTGAAACATATGGTGTAGATTATGGAATGCCTGATATTAGAGATTCATTTGATTTTGATGCTATATTTAGTGTATTTATGCAAAATTATATGAAATCATCAGGAACATCAACTTCTTTAAATCAATAAAATAATGGAGAGATGAATATGATAAAAAGTGAAAATGGAATTACATTTTTTCTTTTAATAGTTACGGTTATTGTTTTAGTTATAATAGGTTCTGCTGCCGCAGCTTCTGGAATATCTACTTATAAAGATGCACAGGTGAAACTTTATTTAAAAGAAATGGATGCGATTAAAGAAAAAATAGGTTTATACGAAGAGAGAGCTGAGGTTAATCCTGATATAGATTTTGAGTCAATTGGCCTTGAAGTTACTGAAAGTAGTCAGGCTGTAAAGTTGCTTGAAAAACTTGGAGTATCAGAGGATGATTATTCAGATTATAGATATTTATCTTCTGGTGCAGTTAATTCTGAATTAGGATTAGAGAATATTGATAGAAGTATTATTGTGAATATAAAAACTAAAAAGATTTATTCACTTACTCCTGCTAAGTATAATAATGAGTTGTATTATTCGGCAGATGATTTGAGAGATAGTTTAAAATAAAAAAATTGCTTTTTTAGGCAATTTTTTTATTTTAAACCTTATTCCTAATTTAATAATTTAGTTAAAGGGAAAAATTAATATGAAAATTTTTTCACACCTTGCTGTCGCATTCCTCGTAATTGAAAATAAAAATTAAAATTTTTATTTTCAAACGGGTAGAATGCTTCAATCGAACTCACTTCGTTCGTTTGGTCCCTGTGCAGTGATTCAAAAATTTTATATTTTTTTCCTTTTTTAGAATGAATAGAAAATATTATATTTAATTTTTTTAGTGACGCGCAGTTTGAAAGTTTTTCCCTAACCTACTAAACGAAGTTTAGTAGGTGGGAAAATGTTTTAGCAAGGAATAAAAAAATAAATATAATATTTTTGTGGTTATATTTAATATTTAAAGAAAAATTTTTATATTAATTTTCCATTTTTATATATAAAATTACGGTAAAACCTTGACAAATTGGAAAAAGTGTTGTAAAGTATATTAGCATTACAGAAAAAAGAGGTGATTGTCATGGATAAAAATATTAAGATGAGTATACTTTGTCAGATATATGGCAAATTATTAACTGAAAAACAATATCAAGTTCTTGATGATTACTACAACAACGATTTATCACTTTCAGAAATTGCTGAAAATTTAAATATTACAAGGCAAGCTGTTAGAGATAATATAAAAAAGGGGGAAAATAAACTTTTCGAATATGAAGAAAAGTTGGATGTTATGAAAAAAACGATTGAGCAAGAAGAAAAGATTGCAATTATATTATCTGAGATAAATAAAATTGAATCTAAATCTTCTGACAAAGAGGTTGGAGAGATTTTAAATCATATCCGCCATGAGTTAAATTGCTTGGTTTAAAATTAGACATAAGTGAGTAAACAATCAGAAGACGGAAGACTGATTAAAAATGCAAAAGTGAAGAAATTGCCAAATGTTCCGTTAAATTGGCAGTTGAAGGGAGAAAAATATGGCTTTTGAAGGATTATCATCTCGACTACAAGAAATAACTAGAAAATTAAAAGGCAAAGCTAGAATTACAGAATCTGATTTAAAAGAGGTTTTACGTGAAGTAAAATTCGCTTTATTAGATGCTGATGTTAACTACAAAATTGTAAAAGATTTTGTTAAAGTAATTGAAGAGAAAGCTTTGGGGCAAGATGTTCTTAAGTCATTAACTCCAGGACAACAAGTTATAAAAATTGTTAAAGACGAATTAGTTGATTTATTAGGTGGAGAAAGTAGTAAAATTAATTTTTCATCTAATCCACCAACAATTATAATGCTTGTTGGTTTACAAGGTTCTGGTAAGACAACAACTGCAGGAAAGCTTGCTAATCTAATTAGAAAACAAGGAAAAAATCCTTTATTAGTTGCATGTGATGTGTATAGGCCTGCTGCCATAAAACAGTTACAAGTAGTTGGAAAACAATTAAATGTTCCTGTTTATGCAAATGAGCAGACAAAGGATGTTGTAATGATTGCGAAACAAGCTATGAACGTAGCTATGTCAAAATTAAATGATGTTATTATCTTAGATACTGCTGGTAGACTTCATATTGATGAAGAATTAATGCAAGAGCTTAAAAATTTAAAATCTAGTGTTAGACCACATGAAATATTATTAGTAGTTGATTCTATGACAGGTCAAGATGCTGTTAATGTTGCTGAAACATTTAACAACAACTTAGGTATTGATGGAGTTGTTCTTACTAAGTTAGATGGTGATACTAGAGGTGGTGCTGCATTATCAGTAAAAAAAGTTACTGGAAAGCCAATTAAGTTTGCAGCTACTGGTGAAAAGTTAAGTGATATTGAAGAATTTCATCCTGACAGAATGGCATCAAGAATTTTAGGAATGGGTGATGTTTTATCAATTATAGAAAAAGCTGAAGAAACTTTTGATGAAGAAGAAGCTCTAAAAATGGAGAAGAAACTTAGAAAGCAAAAGTTTGATTTAGAGGATTATTTAGCACAATTAAGACAAGTAAAAAAAATGGGTTCATTTTCTTCTATTTTGAAAATGTTACCTGGTATGGGAAACTTGAAAAATATTCAAATTGATGACAAAGAATTCGATAAAGTTGAGGCTATGATTTGTTCAATGACACTTGAAGAAAGAAGAAATCCAAAAATTTTGAATGGTAGTAGAAGACTTAGAATTGCAAAAGGTAGTGGAACAACAGTACAAGATATTAATAAATTTATAAATTCTTTTGAAATGACACAAAAAATGATGAAGAAATTAACTAATAATAAAGGTGCCATGAAAAAGATGATGAGAGGTTTAGATGAAGGTAATTTTGATATAGGCGATATTACTAAAAATCTAAAATAATGTTGTTATTAAATTTTTAATTTTAATAAATAAGAAATTTTTTGGGAGGTGAAATTTATGGTAAAAATAAGATTACAAAGAGAAGGAAAGAAAAAAGCTCCTTTCTATCATATAGTTGTTGCTGATTCAAGAAGAGCTAGAGATGGAAGAATAATTGAAAAAATAGGAACTTATGATCCAATGACAGATCCTTCAACAGTTGTTTTAGATAAAGCATTAGTTGAAAAATGGATTAAGAATGGTGCAAAACCAACTGATACAGTAAAAAGACTTATTGCTGAAGCTAAATAATTATGTTAGGTGGTAAAAAGCATGAAAGAAATTTTAGAAATAATGATTAAGAACCTTGTTGAAGATAAAGATTCTGTATCAATTAATGAAGTTGCTCAAGATTCAGAAATTAAATTTGAAGTTAGAGTTAATGAAAAAGATATGGGAAGAGTTATTGGAAAAAAGGGAAAAATCGCACAATCAATAAGAACAGTAATGAAAGCTATTGCAGCAAAAGAAAATAAAAAAGTAAATATTGAATTTATTGATTAGGAAAGAAAATATGCAAGAATATTTTGAAATTGGTCAAATTGTTAATACATCTGGACTTAAAGGTTTAGTTAAGGCAAATCTTTTTACAGATGATATTACTAAAATTGAAGAATTTGATAAAGTAATAATTGAAAAAAATAAGAAACAACAAGAGTATGAAATTGAGGAAGTTAAATATCATAAAAATCAAGCTTTAATTAAATTTAAAGGTATTGATAATATTGATGAAGCTGAAAAATTAAGAAATGCTTATATCAAAGTTCATCGTGATGATGAGCCAGAGCTTCCAGAAGATACATATTATATTGTTGATTTGATTGGTCTTGAAGTTTTTTTAGATGATGAACGTAAGTTAGGAATATTGAAAGACGTATATCCAATTCCTTCGGGAGAACATGACATATATGTTGTGGACACTGGGGATAAAGAGTTGTTGTTACCAGCAATTGGAGAGGTTATTATGAATATTGATATTGCTAATAAAAAGATGATTGTTCATTTATTACCAGGATTAGAATAAGAGGTGATGTTAAAATGAAATTTGATGTTTTAACATTGTTTCCAGAAATGTTCGAACCATTAAAACAGAGTATTATTAAAAGAGCTTCTGAAAAGAAATTAATTGATATTAATTTAGTTAATATTAGAGACTTTTCAGAGGACAAACATAATAAAGTTGATGATACTCCATATGGTGGAGGAGCAGGAATGCTTATGAAAGCTGATGTGGTAGACAGAGCATATGATTCAGTAAAATCTGAGAATGCAAAAGTTATTTATCTTACACCTCAAGGAAAGACATTGAATCAAAAGATTGTAAAAGATTTATCTAAACAAGAGCATTTAATATTACTTTGTGGTCATTATGAAGGTATTGACCAGAGAGTATTAGATAAAATTGTAGATGAAGAAATTTCAATTGGAGATTATGTTTTAACTGGTGGTGAGTTACCAGCAATGGTATTGATAGATAGTGTTTCAAGATATGTTGAAGGAGTTTTATCTGATGGATCAACTGATGAAGAATCTTTCTCAAATGGTTTGTTAGAATATCCTCAATATACAAGACCAGAAGTTTTTAATGATGTTAAGGTTCCTGATGTTTTAATTTCAGGACACCATGAAAATATTCGTAAATGGCGAAGAGAAAGATCTTTGGAAAATACATTCAAAAAGAGACCAGAAATGTTAGAAAATATAGTGCTAACTAAAAATGAGAAAGACTATATAGAAAAATTAAAGAAGGAGGTCCACGAGTAATGGATATTATAAAATCAATTGAACATGAACAACTAAAGAATAAAATTCCAGATTTACGTGTTGGTGATACAGTTAGAGTACACGTAAAGATTAAAGAAGGAAATAGAGAAAGAATCCAAGTATTTGAAGGAATTATAATTAAAAAACAAGGTGGAGGAGTTAATGCAACATTCACAGTAAGAAGAATTTCTTATGGTGTTGGTGTTGAAAAAACTTTCTTAGTTCACTCACCAAACGTTGAAAAAGTTGAGGTAACTAGAGTTGGTAAAGCTAGAAGAGCTAAATTATACTATTTAAGAGATAGAGTTGGTAAAGCTGCTAAGACTAAGGAGAAAGTAGGAGCAAGAATCGAAACAAGAGAAATCGTTGTTAAAGAAGAAGTTGTTCCAGGAGAAGCAGAAGTTGCTGAAGATGCTACAAACGTAGCTCCAGAAACAGTTGAAGCTCCAGTAGTTGAAGAAGTTAAAGCTGAAGAACCAGCTAAAGAAGAAGCAAAAGCTGATAAAAAATAATTGAAATAAAAGCGGGCTATGTATATATTTATTATAATTTTTCTAGGTCCGCTTTTGGTTTGCGCATGAAATTTGTAAAGCTGATTTCTGCGCATTTCGATATTAAAAAAATTCCTAATTTTTATTAGGAATTTTTTTTGCCTAAAATTAGTATTGAAAAGTGCATTTTTTATATGTAAAATTATTTTAGAAAAATATTTTATAAAGAGGAAGAAACAAATGAAGAAAATAATTAGTTTTATGATTTTGATTGCTATTTGTTGCTGTTCTTGTAGTGCTTTTGCAGCAAGCTATAATATAGAAAGTGTTAAAGAAACAACTACATTAGAAAAAGTGATAGATAGTAAACAAGGAAAAATTGAAAATAAAATTACTAAGGTTGATGGAACTAATTTGGAAGTCTATGGTGAAGTTAGTTTTACAAATACAGTATATGAATCAAGCCAACAAAAACAATTGACTGAAATATATATTATGATTCCAGAAAATATAGTAGAGAAAACAACTCAGTATGAGTTATATAAAAAGTATATAGAGGAATTTGCACAAAAAGTATATAGTAAAAATATGAATACTAAAATAGGAATAATTGGTATTAAAGGACCAGTTAATTCATATACAGTAACGGATGATAATTTATTAATGGACAATGATGATGATGAGGGAGATATTCCAGGTTCAGCAGATAATGCGGAAATTGTTGCAGAATTAACGGATAATATTCAAAATTTAAAAAATGGATTAAGTGAGATGAATCCAGAAAAGAAAAAATATTATACGAATTTACAAGCAGCAATTGGGCTTGCTAGAAGGTCATATTCATCAGGCACAAATAGAATTTTAATTTCTTTATTTGATAATGTTCCATTAGTTTGTAATGGTATTCAGAATTCTATACAACGTACAGATGAAGATGATTTTTCAGAACAAGTAAAAGATCATAATGATGCTATTGTGTCTGAAACTAAAAAGGAAATGATGGCATTAAAAAATAATAATATATCTTTTATTTTATTGAGACCAGATGATACAAGTTATAACCAAAAATGGCGTGATACCGCAACAGGTGAGATTATTTTGGAGTATGATGGAAGCCAACATGTAAAAGATTTATATGGTACAATTGAAAATCCTACTTATGGTAAAATGTATAGTTTAAACTCAGATGGACTAGAAAAGATAGTTACACAATATATTTATGAAGATGTAATTGAAGAAATTGGAACTACGTTAGAAAATATTGAAATTCAAGTGGCATTTACTAAAGATATAATAGATAACTTTGTTATTACATCATTAGTTTCTGATGATAAAACGATTGATTCATCAAAATTAGAGTCAGATGGAAAATTTATAAGGAATATTGCTAAGTTGAATGAAGGTGAAACTGTTACATTGAAGTATAAATTAAAGCTAAAAGATTCTAATGCATCATCTATTCTAGATAAAAATATTAGTTTAAATAATATATTAATATCATTAGGTGATAAAAGTAAAGATGTTAGTATGACTGAATCACCAGTAATTAAAGTTACTCAGCCTGCAAATAATTCAGGTAATAACGGCAATAATCAAAACAATAGTGGAAACAATTCAACAGGTAATAATGGAAATTCAAATAATGATCCAACAATTGCTAAAGAGAATTTTCCTAAGGCGGGTAAAATTGTACTTGCATTTGCTTTAGTTTCTTTAATTGGATGTGCTGGTGTTGGAATAACTAAAATGATTAATTTAAGAGATGTTAAATAGAATGAAACTGATTTGATTTTTCAAATCAGTTTTAAAATTAAAGGAGAGAAAGTATGAAAAATTATATAAAACATTTTCCAAAGGAACCTAGTTTTAAACAAGATGGGTTTGATGGATATACGTCTGAATTGGAATGTAAGAATTTAAGTATTACATTTGAGGATGTTTATAAGGGACATGAAAAATATGCAATGAATACAGAGAGTTATAGCATTTATTATGTAACAGAGGGAAGAGGTACTTTTAAAATTGCTGAGGATTTATATGATGTTGAGAAAGGGGATATTGTTGAGATTCCTTCTAAAACGCAATTTGTTTTTAAGGGAGAAATGAAGCTTTTGTTGATTATGAATCCTCCGTTTGATGCTGAAAATGATGTTGCAGGAAAGATAAATGATATTTACTAAAAGTTATATGGGATTTGTATAGTGAAGAATATAATACCATGATTAATTTTGAATATAGAAAGAACCGCCATACTTATGTATGACGGTTCTTCTATGAAAATACTTTTACAGGGTTACGTAGAGCGTGTCTACAGTTACTGTTCTATCGTAGAATGGTCCTCTGTCGTAGTAGTGGAGAAGGGCTTCTTCACCTTTTTGTAAACTATAACCGAAATCGTCCTGAACAATAGAGAGTTCTTCTGGTAAAATAACACGATAGTAATAGCTGTCTTCTTCTCGGATAATTTCAATATTTAGCTTTTTATAGATTTCCGCGAGGTATTCTTCCTTATCATAGATTTTGCAATATTTTTTTGGGACTGCATTTTTAAAGGAGATAGGAAGTAATTTTTGGTTATCTGTAAGTGCATTCATTGCATTGTTACCAGCTTCAATTGCTGTATCAATACTAGCGCCTGACATTGCAGTTGCAAGTGTCATCATGCCACTTATCTTGTTAACTTTCTGTTTCGGTGTTGGATTCTTTGCTCGAAGGTAAGCTTTGTAGTGTTCTTTAAAACTGTCTTCATATTCATAAGAATCTTTGTCGTAAAATTCTAAGAAGAATTTTATTCTTTCTTCATTTAAGGGAATGCAATCTATTGCATATCCACTACGCATAACAGCGATTTGCCAAAATTTTAATCCAGTTTTAGTTGTCGGATCAACTTGTTCAAGAGCGGATTCAGTAAAACACTGGATATTTTTTGGATCGTCTGCAATCAATGCAGAAAGAAAATTACTTGTTAATATATCTTTCGGAATATATTGCATTATAGGTGTAGGATTCTTACAGCATAAGTTAAAGTAGTATTGTGTGGTACGATATTTTTGCGGAGTTGCTTTCAAAAACTTATCAATGTCACGACGATATATTGCAAAACATCGAGCTTCTAATGTATAGATTTCCTGTGTTAAAACTTCCTGTTTTCTTTTGCAGATTGAATAGAACCAGTCATTAGTAAGGTTTGACCTTCTGTAAAGACAGCCATCAATCGTTTTGAAGAGAGCACATGCAACCATTTCTTCATCAATATATTCAGGTGGCATAATTTCAAAATCATTGAACTGATAATGTAATGCCGAAGAATTGGTTTCGATGTGATCTTTAAAGAAATCCTTATTGAAATTTTCTGGATGTGCTTTAACATAGTCAACTATTTCAACTGAGCTACTTGAAAGTGCATGCAGAAAAAATTCTCGTGTCCTATATTTTTCAGGAACATCATTAAATTTTATTTGATTATGTCGTAATGCACATACATAATGTCCTGATGTTAAATTTGGATTTTGATGGTTACCATCCCAATAGTAAATAGGGGTAGTGTCTTCAGTACCTCTTGAATACCCTTTTTCATAGAAGTTTTCTATTAGACTTATGTAAGCCTGTGTGTCAGTTATTTTCATGTTATATCCTCCTTTTTAGGTGATTGTTAATACAGTTAAATGGAGGACATATAGCCCTCCAAATTATTGTAGGACTACTTATAAAAATAAGACCTATACTGTAATTATAGCATACTTTACATAATATTGTAAATAATGCATGTTGATTGAGATAATATTAATAATCATAGAATAAACAAAACGCCTAGATAGGTTCCTATAATTATATAGAATCTACCTAGGCGTATGTGGTTTGACTTAGAATTCCCAGTTGATAGTGAATTCGCATTTATCGTTGTCGTAATCGTGTCCACCGTAACGGAACTGTATTGAGTTTAAAGCCATTATGTTGAGATCATGTAAGATGTCTTTAATAAAGTTATCAGCTTCTTCAATGTTTTCGGGTCCGAAAGTGTCACTTTCAATGTTACAATCATGCGGCGAAAGTGTGATTGTTATTGGCTTGAATGAAATACTGCAGTGTGGTGTATAGTGTTTGTTGTCAATCAAGTCTGACCGTTTTAATTGTTTTACAATTGAAAGTGCTTGATCAGTTTTGGTTTTACTCCAGAAATTCATTTGCAGAATTCCCATTTGTAAAGTAACCGAAAACTTTGGGAGATTTTCAAGTGTTGCATTGAAAATTTGTAATAGTGTCATAATGAACCTCCTTGTATTACTTGGAGGTATTACCCTCCAAGATTTGAAAAATCCCTTTGGGTAACTAAAAATATCTAGGTATTATTGTAGCACACTTAACATAATATTACAAGTTTTTAATTTATACTGTGTAAATTTACTGGACTTCTAGAAATAAATTATTATATAGTATATAATTTGTGAGAAAGATATAAAGAAAGAAGAAAATAGTATATGCATATAAATGATAAAGGATTTATATGCAGTTAAACATTATGGTATTATAAATACTAATATAGAATAGTTGTTGAATGCTATAATGAAAGTTAAAGAGAAATTAAAAAATTATATTTATATTGAAAGGAGAATATTTGTATGTTGAAAGAGGAAACTTTAAAGTTGTTAAATTCATATGATATTGATTTTAAAAATGTATTTTCTATATGTATTGGAAAAACTTTTTTATATCAAAAAAGATTTATTGATTATATAGGAAAGTATAATAACTGGAATACTAATCTAGAAGAAGGAATTTTAAAATTAGATGATAGAATATTTAATGTTGAATACATAGGAACAACAAGTGTATCAGATAATTTTTGGTATTCTTCTGAATTAGAAAGAGTGATACCAGATGAATATGTTGATTTAAAAATTAATACAAGAAAAATTATGCAAGATTTGAATTTGGAAAACTTTACTGAAGGAAAAATAGAACTAAAAGATGATATAAACGGCTATAATTTATCTATGGTTTATATTGCATTTGCTCCAGAAAATGTTGCGTATTTTTGTGGTTCAGGTGATACATCAATTTATATGTTTGTAAAAAATTTACCTGAAGATATTTTCAAGAAAATGAATTCTATTGAATTTTCAAATTGCGTGATGGAAATAATTTCAGAATTTAATGTTAATCATAAGTTAATGATTAAAGCTTTGTTAAATGAAAATGAGATTGAATATAGCGATAATCAAAACAATATTGTTGCAAAGTTTAATGATAAATCAATTCTAACTATTGAATTTGATAACAATAATTTATTGAGGAATATTTCAGGAAATTTAAGTTTATAGTAAATATGATGAAAAAATATAGATAAAACAATTACTTTGGGATATTTACATGATATTGGCAAGTATATATTTTTAGTATACTTAGAATTTTCGAAATTGTCAACGATATAAAAAATTATATTTTCTAAGATAGTAATAAATTAAGATATGTTAATTTTTATAGTGTTTTATAAACTTTTATAAAGTTTTATAGCATGGAGCGAATCGCATACAAGTTACGAACTAAGTTCTCTTTCTAAAAATATTATATACAAAATTTTCACGAATTTCAATGAAAGTATATAAAGTTATCAAATTAAATGATATAATTATTCCTGTTAGGAGAGGGTAGTAATGTTATCAAACTTAGATTGTTCAATATTAAAAGAGTTAGATAGACAAAATATAAAATCAGATGTTATTTCAGTAGTAATGAATAGACTAGATACTAATGATAAGAAAAATGATTTTCTTTCATTTATGATTGATAACAGAAATGTCCTTATATCTTTAAAAGATATTTTTAGTGAATTAAATCTAATCACTAAATAGTAATTTGTATAAGAAATTATATTAGTAAATGAAATAAATTTAATAAAAAATTAATTGTTTTTGTATATATATATATGTATAATATGCTAAAGGAGAGTTTATAAATGAGAGGTTGTAATAAAAAGAAAAAAGCAAAGTATATAGTAATAGTTTTTTTTGCAATAATAATACTTGGAAGATTTTTTATACCTTGGGCGATTGAACCAGAAAATTTTAGAGATACAAAAAATAAAATAAATAGTTTTATAAACAGATATACTATACCAGATTCATATAATGCAAAATCATTGATAGCGGTTGATCTTTCAAATAATAACGATTTTGTTTCTAAAAGAGAAAATGAACAACAAACTCCTGCAAGTTTAGCTAAATTATTTGTTATTGACTATGCAACAACACTCGTTGATTTAGATGATGTAGTTTTGGCAAAAAATGAAGCAATTTCATTAACAAAACAAGGTTCATCTGTTGCAAACATTAAAGAAAAGAAATATTATGTTAAAAATTTATTTGCTGCAATGTTAGTACCATCAGGGAATGATGCAGCCTATGTATTAGCTGATTATTGTGGAGGTATTATATCTCCTAAAGCTACTACTAGCAAAGAGCGAATAGAAGTCTTTATGAAAAACTTGAATGAATATTTAAAACAAAATGATTATAAGGATACTATTTTATATGATCCAAGTGGATTTGATACAGAAGCCCATACAACTGTATTAGACTTAAAAGAAGTTGTAATGGATTTATTAAAGAATGAATGGTTTAAGGATATAGTTTCTCAAACTTCATATACAGCAACTTTACCAGATGGTAGCATGCAGACTTGGAAAAATACAAATACATTCCTTGATCCTACATCAGAATATTATAACAAAAATGTAATTGGTGTAAAAACAGGTTCTTTATCTGATGATTTTAATTTAGTAGTATTATATAAAAAGCATGGAAAAGAATTTTTGATATGTAGTTTAGGTTCACAATCTAATTATTCACGATATGATGATGTTAATTATGTTTTAAAAACAATAGATGAATCAGATTATTTGAAAAAGTAAGTTAAAATAAAGGAGATGATTATTATAGAAGTGATATATAGCATTTTATGTGCTGTTTTACCGTGTACCATTTACTTTACAGCAAGAAAAAGGAAAGGGTATCATTTATCAATTTTAGCAATGCTAATTTTCGTTTTATATCTTTGGAAAGTATATGATTTAACTGGTGCAGGAGGTTTAACAAATATATTTTATGCACCAAAAGGTGGAGATAATACATCAATTATTCAAGCTAATATTAATCTCATCCCTTTTAACATCATAGAGAAAACTTTTTACTTAAATATTTTAATGCTTGTTCCTTTTGGATTTTTAGTTCCTTTTATTTGGAAGAACTATCGTAAATTTTATAAAATATTATTTTTAGGGGCAGGTTTTTCATTAATGATAGAAATATCTCAATTAATCACGAACCGTACAACTGATGTCAATGATTTAATTGCTAATACAATGGGTGCATTAATCGGATATATTATTTGGCAAATAGTTTCATTATGTTTTGGAGAGTATTTAAAAAAGCCTGTAAAAGGTAAGAGTGATGTAATATGGTATATACTTTTAAGCTTTTTGGGTATGTTTTTCTTATATTATCCTTTTTGGTTTGCTTGGAATATTGAACCGCTTATTTTTCAATAAAATAAATTTTCAAAACATATAAATTACAATTAAATAGAAAGGACTAGAAATATGAAAATAGCAATTGTGTATTCAAGTAATACAGGGAATACTAAAATTATAGCTGAAGCTATAAAAGAAGAATTAAGTAATGAAGATATAGTTTATTTTGGAAAAACAGAAAATAACATAGAGGCTGATATATATATTGTGGGTTCTTGGACAGATAAAGGAAATTGTTCAAGTGAAATAAAAGAATTTTTAACAAAATTAAATTACAAAAAAATTGCATATTTTGGAACAGCAGGTTTTGGAGGACAAGTAGAATATTATCAAACATTGTTTAATAGAGTAAAAGAAAATATAAATGATACAAATCAGATATTAGGATATTTTTATTGTCAGGGAAAAATGCCAATTGGTATCAGAAGTAGATATGAACAACTAATAAAAGAACATCCAGAAGATAGAAATTTAGAAGTTAGTATAAAAAACTTTGATGAGTCATTAAAACATCCAAACAAAAAAGATATAGAACAAGTAAAAGAGTGGATAGATTCAATTATATAGTGATTTTGAAAGAAGAAATATTTTATGTGGATTTTATATGCTTTTGGCTCTGCATTTTTTGCAGGAATAACAGCAATACTTATATTAAAAAAATAAACTTATAGTAGAAATGGTAATTTATATTGGAGGTATATTATGAGAAAAGAAGTAAAAATAGCTTTAGTTGTATTAGGAATTATATTATTAGTTGGAATTATTGTGGGAATATTCTTAAATTCAAACAAAAGAAATTATGAATTGAATTTGCCACAACAAGAAAAATTATCAAGTATAGTTATTAAAAGCAATACAAATAGTGCAGAAGTTACAGATAATGAAGAAATAAAGGATATTATCTATGTTTTAAGTGAAAGTGGAAATGGAAGAACTACAAAAGAGGAAAGCATACAAGACTATCCTGTTAATTCCGATAATATAGTGCAAGTTAATTTTGTATTTAATGAAAGTGGAGAATCTACATTGTTTGTTTATATGAAAAATGGAAATTATTATTTAGAGCAACCATACAATGGTATTTATAGAATAAATGGAGATGCGTATAATTCAATAGAAAAATTTATTAGATAAATTACAAGTTGTATTAATAATTAATAAATTTTAAAAAAAGACTTACACAAAATAAAAAAATATGCTATAATCATAAAAAACAGAGATATATTAGGTTATAATTGGAAACGCACATTATTTAAAATAATGATAACGAACAACACAAATTATATGTGTTGTTTTTTGATGTTTAAAATTATTTTAGAAAGGGGTTTTTAATTATGCCAAAAACAAAATTTCAAGATTTTGTATATACTATTATTATGGTAATATGTATGGTATATACAATGATTTGCTATAATGTAGCAGTAAACACAGGAGGACTAACAAATCAAGTATTTGTAGCAGCACTAGGAGAATTGCCAATAATGGGAGCAATTGCATTTATATTAGAATTTTTCTTTATAGGAAAACTATCACAAAAATTAGCATTTAGACTTGTAGATCCAAGAAAAGATAAGCCGATTTTTGTAACATTAGCAATATCAACAATGATAGTATGCTTAATGTGTCCAATAATGAGCTTTTTTGGAAGCATATTATTTAGCTTTGATGGTATGTCAAATGTAATATCAAGATGGTTGCAAATATGTGTTTTGAACTTTCCAATGGCATTGTGTTCACAATTATTTTATATTGGACCTTTTGTTAGGTTTATATTTAATAGCATATTTAAAAATAAAGCATAACAAATTCTTTTATAATAGTAGCGAAAAATTACAATTTAGTAATTAGTTAGAAAAATAGTAAGTTGTAGGGGGAGATATAATCTCTCTTAAATTTTATAAAAAAAATTAAAGAAAATGAAACTTTTCTGATTTTCATCTGTTTGTATATATGAAAGCAGGGTAAGATATGGAAAAAGATTTAGATATAAAATTATATAATGAATATTTAGATGGAGAAAAAGGTGCTTTTGAATTGCTATATAACAAGTATAAAGATAAAATACAATACTTTGTTTACAATATAGTAAAAGATTATCAAAAAGCCGAAGATATTACTCAAGATGTGTTTGTTTATGTTATGCAAAATAAAATTAAAGAGGGCTATACTTTTAAATATTATATTTATTTAGTTGCTAAAAGTAGAGCATATAATCAAATAAATATGGAAAAAAGAAGAACAGAAATAAATGGAGAATACATCTTAAATGGAGCAGAACAAGTAGGACAAGATGTAGCAGAAATTGTAACAAAGAATGAAAAAAGACAAGAAATAATAAAAGCAATAGATATGTTAGATGATAGATATAAAAATGCAATATATTTAGTAAAAATTGAAGAATTAACATATCAAGAAACTGCACAAATACTTGGAGAGTCAATTCAAAATGTAAAAAATCTTATCCATAGAGGCAAAAAAGAATTGCGAAAAATTCTAATAAAGAAAGGATTTGATGAAATGAATAAAGTTACAAAGGTAATTATAGCAATATTATGTATAAGTTTTGCACTTGCTGGAGGAGTATATGCTACAATGAAAATTATTGAAAGTTTTACAGGAAAAGCACAAATAACACCTACATATACAAGTAAATTATCAACGATGGATAGCAATAAAGTTTGGGTTGGTACTTTTAATCTAGTATGGAATGATTTTATGAATGATGTCGTAAAAGGTAAAATTGAATTTGTAGATGGAGAGTCAGAACTTGCAAACGAATTAAACAAACAGAGTTTTAAAGTGAATCAATTATCGGAAAATTCATATTTTAAAATACACGGACAGGCAGTAGGAGAAGATTTAAAAAATAAAATTAAAATTGGAATAAAACAAAAATTTAATGAAGATAGTAAACTAATAGATAAAATTGATTGGAACGATTCAAACGGATATGTGTTGTATGCAATGCTAAAGAAAGAATTTGAATTTTTAGAACCATTTTCAACAGCAATGGGAAGTATAGAATTTAAAAATTCAGAAAATAGAGTAAAATGCTTTGGAGTAGATAGTAGTAATAATCCAGTGGCAAGTAAAAATGTTGAAATATTATTTTATAATTCAGAAAATGATTTTGCAATTAAATTGAAAACGAAAAATGGAGAAGAAGTTATTTTATATAAAACTACTGGAGAAAATAAATCCTTTGAAGAAAATTATAAAGAATTAGAAGAACAACAAAGTAAATACTCTGGAAAAAGTACATTTGAAGAAAGTGATATGTTAAGAATACCATTTATAAAAGTTAATGATGAAATAAATTATGATGAATTATGTGGTAGAGAAATAAAGAATAGTAATTATTATATAAAACAAGCAATTCAAACGATTGATTTTGAATTAAATAATGTAGGTGGAAGTGTAAAAAGTGAGGCAGTTATAGATGCTACAATGAAAGAATGGGGCGATAAATCAAGAAAAATGATATTTGATAGTGATTTCATATTGTACTTAAAGGAAGAAAATAAGGATCAACCATATTTTGCATTAAAAGTAGATAATACCGAAGTATTATTAGCAGATGAAACAAGAATAAAAATTGAAGAAGATGACAAAGAAGAAATCGAAATAACTGAAAATACCATAACTAATACATCGACTTCACAAACCAATAATAGAAAATAATGATACTGTAGTTAGACAAAATAATACAAGTAATGCAAATGTTACAACAAATTCAAATAACAATGAAAAGTAAAAGTTACTTTTAAAGGGAGAAGTTACAAAATCCTATCCTCAAAATGTCAATTTAATAAGTATAGAGATATTGAATTAAAAATATTTGTAGATAAAAAGACAAATTACAATTTAGTAATTAGTTAGAAAAATAGTAATTTGTAAGTGAGGTAGTAATATATGATTTAAAAAAAAAGGCATAAAAGAAGATTAACGAAATTTGGTAAATTATTCTTTTCTGGAATTTTTGGTTTGACAGTATCAATTTTAAGTTTAACTTTTATAAATCATCAAAAAGTTTTTTATGAAAAAGAGGAAAATAAAAATTATATAGTTGAAATTAATTATCCAAATATTAAATCAAAACAACTTCTAGCATATACTGATGACTATATAAAAAATAAAAAAAAGGAATTTAAAGAAGAAATTTCTATGGAAGATGTTTTAAATGGTTCAAAATATGAATTTAAAGCAGATTATGAAATAACTGATAATAATAATATACTAGGATTACATTTAAACATCAGTGAATATACTGGTGGAGCTCATCGTGTTAGATATGATAAATCATATTACTATAATAAAGAGAGTGATGAAATAGTATCTCTTAAGGATTTTTTAGAAAAAGACATAAGCCTAGATAAACTCGCTAATCTTTCTTATTATTATGTTATGAAATATAGTGATGATAATAATTTAAATTTTGATAAAGAAGGGGTTAAAGAAGGATTATCTTGCAATTTGAATAATTTTGAACATTTTAATTTCATAGATGATGGTTTAGAATTTATCTTTCCACCTTATCAAATTGCTTATTATGCTGCGGGTGAAATAAAAATAGTAATTCCTTATGATGAATTAAATGGTATAATTAAAAATAAATATTTAAAATATAGTAAAAAAGATAATATAAAACAAGATAACAATAGAAACTTAAAAGAATTTGGTGATAAAAAACTAATTGCTTTTACTTTTGATGATGGACCTAGTTATATTGGAACAAATAAATTACTTGATAATTTAAATAAATATAATGCTCGTGTAACATTTTTCGTGTTAGGAAGTAGAGTTAATAATTACAAAGATACATTAACTAAGGCTTATAAAATGGGGAATACAATAGGAAGTCATACTTATAGTCATTCTAATCTTTTAAAGTTAGATAATTATTCTGTTATGGATGAAATAAAGAAAACTAATGAGGCAATTAAAAATATAACTGGTAGTGAAACTATATATTTAAGACCCCCTTATGGAAATATAAATTCTAATATAAAAAATATATCAAATATGTACACAATTTTATGGGATTTAGATACAGAAGATTGGAAATATAAAGATAAAGATAGAATAGCAGACTATATTGTCAGTAATGCTCATGATGGAGCAATAGTATTATTGCACGATTTATATGAAACATCAGTTGATGGAGCTTTACTTGCTATGGAAAGATTAGAAAAAGAAGGATATGCTTTTGTAACAATTGATGAAATGATTAAAATTAAAGATATTCAATTGGATATAAATAAAAATTATTATCAAATTAAATAACTATAAATTCTAATTCATAAAGCAAATCAAATTGTATAGAAGATTTGCTTTTTAAATGGTATAATATAAGAGTAAATGGTGCAAAAAATAGTAAGTTATCATATAGATTAGTTTGAAATATAACTAATCTATATTTTATTTATCTATTTAGGAAAAAATCTAAATAGATATTGACATTCGAATTGAAAAATATTATAATCTATTTAGATATATATCGAAATACTATAAGTGAGGTGATTATTTTGGGAATGTCGGAAACATTAAAAGCAATTAGTGATCCTGTAAGAAGAGAGATATTAGAACTATTAAAAGATGGTAGAAAAACAGCAGGAGAAATATCAAGTAGTTTTAATTTAACAGGAGCAACCGTATCATATCATTTATCAAATTTAAAGAAAGCGAATTTAATAACTGAAACAAAGCAAAAGAACTTTATATTTTATGAATTAAATAGTTCCGTATTTGAAGATGTTTTAGTTTGGATTTATAAGTTGGGAGGAAATAAGAATGGAAAAGAAAAATAAAAGAACATTAATTTTAAGTATAATTATATGTTTATTACCAATGGTATTAGGTATTGCTTTTTATAATAGGCTACCAGAACAAATGCCAATTCATTTTACGGTAAATGATGTACCAGATAATTATGCACCAAAGAATTTTGCATTATTTGGAATACCAATTATTATGGCTATTATTCAAGCAATATGTCTAATATTTACATCAAAAGTGAATAAATTGAAAAATAGCGAAAAACCTAAAATTGTAAAAATAATGGAATGGTTTATTCCAATTGTTACAGTATTAGTATATATTATTATGATAGAAGTTCCATTAGGTAGTGATGTTTATGTTGGAAAAAGTGTATGTTTGATATTAGGAATATTATTCACTATTATTGGAAACTATATGCCTAAAATGAGTTATGAAACGGGAAAGAAACTTTTTCATCCGACTCCTAAAACTGAAAAATCATTTAGAAGAATGAACAGAATTATGGGATATGGTTTTCTAGGTATTGGTATTATATTACTAATAATGATTATATGGGTATAAACAAAAAATTACAATTTATAATTGAAATTATTTGCAAATTAATAATATTATTCCCATTAAAGGGTATGGGAGTTCCCATAGTAGAATTTGTGTGGGAGTACAAATTCAGTGCTGGCTAGACATAGATTTTATTCCCATATTCAAGAAAAATAAAAAGAGGATTAAATTATTTTGATAATTTTTTCCTCTTTTTTGGAGATTATTTATATAAAAACATATTCATTTAAGACAATTTCTTCTGCTGTATTTTTATAGTTGTTCATTAATTTTGTCCATTCCAATGGATTTAATTCTTTGTTTTTTTCAGACAGTCTTTCATCATTCTTAATATAATTTTCCATTAGTTCTTTATAATAATTTTCACAAGAATCACTGACTAAAAGAAGATGATGAGTTAATTTATTTGTCATCAATAATGTCTCATAAAGTGCTTGCTTGTTTTGTGCAATAAAGTGTAATCTTAATATTCCATATCTTCCAAGCCTTCCATAATTTTCACCTTCTTCTAAATATAAATCTGGTAATAAATAATCTCCTTTTCTTGTATAAGTAACTTTCATTCTTATCATTCCTTTCTTCTTTAAATAGTGTTAATTAATTCATTTTTTGGCACTAATATTAAAATATCTTTAATAACATTTTTCTCAGTATATGGACAACTGACAATGCCATCTATATATAAATGTTCTTGTGATTTAATAATAAATTCTTCTAAAAATTTATTAGAATATTCTTTGTTTTTCATCTTCATAATTGATAAAATATCATAATTTGATTCCATATTTTTTAACTCAATTTCATCAATTTCTTTATGAAATTTAATTCCAATATTATTGTCATTCATAATATTATTAAGATATTTTAAGTATTCTTTACAGCTTTTAGTTATAAATTCATCTGTGAATTTTATATCTTTAATTTCAATATTGTAGTTTTTATCACGTTTAATTTCTATCATAGATATAAGTCTATGAATCATATCTCTTTTAGCTTCTCTTGATAACAAATCATAAAGAAAAGCAAATCCAATATTTTTAATATTAGTAAAAAATAAAGTGTTATTATTCTCAGTACAATCTAATTTTTTAACAAGTTCTATTGTATATTCTTTACAATTATTATCTGGATCAAGTCTAACTTTCTTTTGATTTAGTTTATCAATTTCCTTTTTGATAACATCATTTTTATGGTTAATTGTTTCGACATCTAAATTAGAACTTAAATATAAATCTACTAATCTTTTTTCCTGTAATTTTAATTTTTCGATTGCTTTTTCTATATCTTTTACATCATCACTTTTGGTAGAATTACAAGTTATAATCTCATTATCCATAGAAAGCATAAATAGTGTTAATTCTTCTAATACTTGTTTTAATTTTGTTTCTATTTTTTCAGTATTATAATGAAGTCCAAATCCACTACAATTATGATTTTTACATCTTAAATGGTAATAAACTTTTTGCTTTCCATTAGGATATTTAAAAGATTCTGATGATGACATTATCTCACCACAAATAGGGCATTTTACTAAACCAGAAAACAAATGAATATATTCTCCATAGTTAGAATGTTTGTTTTTTACTAAAACATTTCTAGTAGCATTCCATGTTACTTCATCAATAATTGGTTCACAATAATTTTCAACTCTTAAAATATCTTGTGATTTTCTTTTGTACTTTCCATATTCAAAGATACCAATATAAATAGAATTAGTAAGTATTTTATAAACTCTATCAGATTTCCATTTTCCTTGTTTTAAATAGGCATTATTATCTTTCATAATAGTAGCAATACCTCTTGTAGAATTGCCTTGTTTGCATAATTCAAATATTTCTTTTACAACTTCTGCTTCAATAGGTTCTACTTCTAAATGACCAGTTTCCTTATTTCTAATATAGCCATAAGGTGCTTTACTAGGATGAATACGTTCTAATGCCATTTCTTCCATAGCACGTTTAGTTCTTGCTCCAATCTCTTTTCTTTCTCTTTGACCAAATACTAAATTCATTCCAAAAATCATTTCACCATTAGCAGTAGATACATCATAAGGTTCGAGTATTAGTTCTATTTTTACATCATGTTCCTCACAATAATTAAGTAGCCAAAAACCATCATAATTATTACGAGTAAGCCTATCAACTTTAATTGCAACTAATTTATCAATCTTTTTAGTTTTAATATCTTTTAGTAATCTTTGCATTTCAGGTCTCATCAAATCTTTTCCAGAATGTCCAGCATCATTATAAACATCAACAATATCATATTCATTCTTTTCACAATATTCTTTAATCATTCTAAGTTGTGAATCAATAGAATAACCATTATCTCTTTGGTCGTCAGTAGATACTCTTACATAAACACCACATCTCATAGTTTTCCTCCTTTCATTAAATTTCGAGAAATATTAAAATACCTCTCATATGTTTCCTCACTCAAACACTAAATATCAGACACTAAATTGAAATTTTTTAATAGTTCTTATTAATTTTCTCAATTAGAGTGAGTTTTACGAAGTTAAATTTAATATATTTCTCTATATGTTTCTTCACAAATAAGCAAAATGTATAGTCTAAAATTAAAAATTTTTTAAAAATTGTGTAATTTCTTTAATATTGTACTTTTTATTATGTTCTTTAATATAAAAAGGCTTATTTGATATTTCATTAATTTTGTATTCTAGTATTGTAAGAGTAGTCGGATATGTAATCTGATATTCAGTAGGTATTATTACTTGTAAGTTGGTGTGCAAGATGGTTTTAATTTGTCCTAATATAACCTTATATTTAAAGTCTTTTAAGATGTCAGTTAAATCTTTATTAGGTTTTAGATTTTTAATTACTTTAAATTCGAGCATGAAAAAAGTCCTCCTTCCTAGAAAGAGAACTTTTAAAGTTTTATATAAAATAAAAACTCACGAACAATTAAGTCCGTAAGTTGATTTCAAATGGAGCGGGTAGCGGGAATCGAACCCGCGCTATCAGGTCGGAAGCATGACATTCTACCACTAAATTATACCCGCGTTTCGTTTATATTATAATATATTTATTTAAGTTTGACAATCATATTGAAGAAATTTCTTGGGTGCTTACGGGCCTTGAAAATGTTGATTTATAGGAAATTTGTGATGAAATATTAAAATTAAAATTTTAATATTTGAAGCCTCGGATTTTATTGATCCGGGGCTTCGGTTTCGTATTATGAAATAGTAATGTTTTCTAATACTAACTGACCGTTGACGAAAACCTTGTCTACGGTGCAATTTGCGTAACTTCCATTGTGCAGCTTTTTATGTGCATATTCTTTGGCTGCTTCAGGTGAAAGTTGTTTTGGAGTTAAAAATGTGACTTCGTTGATCCGGTTTTTAAAGTTCTGCTTCATAGTCTGAAATCTCCTTTCAAATTGCTGATAATTTATTAGTTACGTAGGGATATTATATCATGTTTACATAAATAAAGTCAATTGGATTTTATGTGGTGGTACAATAGTGTTTCAATGATATTTTGAGGTTGTAATCGGGTTTGGAGATGACCTTAAAAAAATATATTGACATTAAAATTGGTTATGATAAATTAGAAGTGTATTAAATTAAAGGAGGAATAATATTTATGCCAAATATTGAAGAGAGATTGAAAAATCTAGAAGCTGAAAAATTTTGTTTTAGCTTTGTAAAAGGTACATATATGCCTAATAATAAAAAATATATAAAGATAAATATGTTTGATAATGTATTTTATATTGAAAATGAACAACAAGTTAAAGAGTATCCAGATATATATTTCATTTTAAAGACTAAAGAAGTAATTAAAAAACATATTCAAAATATTCAAAAGATGGCTGAAACAATGAGTGCAGAGAATAATACTAGAGGAACAGATCATTGTGAATTTCTTTTAAAGTTTGATGATAAAGTTTATAAGATAAATAGAAATGTATGTAATGATGAAGGTAGAAAACTTTTTGATGAATTTTATATTGAGATTTATAAATTATTAGGTATTGATAATGATATTAAAAGAGATAATTTAATGAATGCAATTAAAAACTGGAAACAAGATAATTCAACTAATAATTTTGTAACTTTAATAAAAAATGTTATTAATTATAATTTTTATTGTGTAATAAAGGAGAATAATGGGGCACAATCAATTGCTACAATAAAAAATTCTAAAGGTGATACTTTACTTCCTGCTTTTTCAAGTAAAGAGGAATTATTTAAATGGATAAAAGTATCAGATAAAGAAATTAAAAGATTGACTTATAAAAATTATTCAAATATTTTATTAGCTGATGGTAATAACAATGTTGGAATAGTAATTAATCCTTTTAGTTCAAATATTGTACTTGATAAGAAAATTGTAAATGATATTTCTAAAAAATTTTTAAATTAGTAATTTTATAAAAAAGAGAGTTGTCAAGAAAAACGTTTTTGTGAAGACGAGGGAAAATAAAAAAGCTTATGATTTTTATCATAAGCTTTTTTATGGAGCAGGTAGCGGGAATCGAACCCGCATAGCCAGCTTGGAAGGCTGGAATTCTACCATTGAACTACACCTGCAATTTCTTGCATAATATTTATTTTATAAATGAAATGGAGCAGGTAGCGGGAATCGAACCCGCATAGCCAGCTTGGAAGGCTGGAATTCTACCATTGAACTACACCTGCATATTTCCTCCTGACAAGTATAGATTATAAAGTAGGAAAACATTTTTGTCAATAGAATTTTTGAAAAAATTTAAAAAAAATAATGTTAAAATAATGTTAAAGGCGCGATCTATTAAAATCGCGCCTTTTCCTGAGTGTTTTGTTTTTACTCAAGATTACAGTTACTTATGATTGTTAATCCATAAGGAGTCAGTTGCTTATTGTTTGAATGATTAGTTGCAAAGATTACTGGGTCGTTTGCGTATTGCTTGGGAACAAGGATAGCCTGAGTTTGACCAGTAATGTTTACTGAAACCAAAATTCTTTTATCTTTCCATGTCCGCTCGTACATAACTATGTCGTTTGTTACAGTAATGAATTTGAAGTTTGCATTACTGAGCGGCAGTGAGTTATGGATTTTTCCTAATGTTCTGTAGAAACGCATTAATTTTTTATCTCTTTTTCCCCAAGGATAAGTTTTCCGGTTCCATGGATCTTTGTAGCCATAGAGACCAACTTCATCACCATAGAAAATGCATGGATTTCCAGGGAGAAAGTAGAGGATAGATAATGCAGCTTTTAACAGCTCTCTACCTTTTTTGTAATCTGCATGTGAAAATGCGCTATCGTTTGCATTTTGCCAGTTTCGATCTTTTCCACCAATGTCCCAAGTCCATTCATAACCATTGTGCAAGAAACCATTTCCAACTAGTGTGGTGATTGCACGCGGAATGTCATGAGTGGAAAGTGAGTTCATTGTGGATAAAAGAGCTTCTCTTGGGTAATCGGCGCAGATTTCGTTGATGTTGTTTCGCAAACAGTAGGTGTCTCTGAAACGCACGTACTTTAAGATTGCGTTAGTGAATGGATAATTCATTACGCTATTGAGTGATGTACCAAGCAGATATTTTCTGTTGCCATCATCTATTCTAATAGCGTTTTTCCAAACTTCACCAAGGATATATGCATCTTTTTTGTAGCGTTTTATACATTCAACGAACATTGCAAGAAAATAGTCTGGAAGATCATCTGTTACGTCAAACCGTACTCCATCGATTCCCCATACAGTAAACCAAGTTGCAATTACACCAATATTTCCAAATAAGAAGTTCTGCCATTCTTTACAGTCTGGGTTACAAACTGGGAGATTTCCAAAGTTCCACCAGTAAATGAAATGATCGAATTTGTCTCTTTTGTACCATTCAAAATATTTGGAGTCTCTACCGCAGATTGCACCTTTTTCAGGAAATGTTGAAAATCTGTTGAAGTAGATGCTGTCATCACCTGTGTGGTTAAAAACGGCATCGATGATAACCTTCATTCCAAGTGCATGAGCCCTGTCACACAAGTTCTTCATATCTTCTGATGAACCAAGATATGGATCGATGCTGAGATAGTCAGCTGTGTCATATCTGTGATTAGACTGGCTTCTGCAGATTGGGGAAAGGTATATGATCTTGACTCCTAATTTCTTGATATACTTTAAGTGATTTGTAATTCCTTTCAGGTTACCGCAGAAAAAGTCGGTGTTTGTAATTTCACCTCTTTCGTTGGGTTTCCAGTCGGGAATGTCGTTCCAGTTCTTGTGAATGGTTCTGCGTGGCATTTCAAAAACCGGTACGCTCTCGTCACGAGCAAATCTGTCGACCATGATATGAAACATGATTGCGCCTTTTGCCCATTCTGGAACAAGGAATGTGTTGTCAGTAACTGTGAATTGCATCCAAGGCAAATCTAATGTTGTCAAAGATAAGCCTTCTTCATAATTCGTTTTTACATAGTGTATTTTTCCGTTTAGAGAAACTCTGAAACAGTAAAAATATAATCCTGAACCAAAGTTAAAATGGATGAAGTCACTGATAAATGTACTTGTACCATTTTTAGAATTGGTATATTTCAGTTGGAATTCTTCTTTTGCTGAACTATGGTACTTCTGCAGTATTACAGTTACATCTTCAGCATATCCTAAGTCATCTGAGAGTCGTACTATGAACCGATAAGCCTTTTCTTTAGAAATCTCGTTTAATTCGGAAACCCGAATTTTTGAGTCTGAACTAACATACATAATAAGCCCTCCTTAAAATGTGCTGTAAACTATAAAGTTACATAAGCTAATTTTAAAAGCGCTAATTTAAAATGTCAATAGGTGATTACAAATTTCGACAAAAAATGCTAAATGGTAATATAATAAAAATTGAATTTTGTTGTTATAGTACAAATGGTAAAAATTAAATTGTTAGTTTTGAATAAATGTTAATGTGCCAGTAGTAATATTCAACCTTGAAATGTCGATTTTGAATAAATAAAGGTACATAATTATATGGTTATAAATTTATTTACAATTGGGCAATTTTATAATAAAATAGTTGTGGTTATTAATGAAAAATGAATTGAGGAATTTTAATGAAAAAAATAATATCAAATTCAGAAGAAGAGACAAAATTAATTGGTAGAAAATTTGCAAAAGATTTGAAAAAGGGCGATGTTATAGTTCTTACAGGTGATTTGGGTTCTGGTAAAACTAAATTTACTGAAGGTGTTTTACAGTTTTTCGGATTAGAGAATGAAATTTCAAGTCCAACTTTTAATATTGTTAATGAATATGTAAACGGAGAAGTGAATGTTTATCATTTTGATGTTTATAGATTAGAAGATGAGGATGAATTTTATGCAATAGGTGGAGAAGAATATTTTGAAAAAGGAATTTGCTTAATTGAATGGGGTGAAATGATTGAGTCTGCTTTACCTAATAAATATACTCAAATTAGTTTTAGTAGAAATCTTAATGATGAAAATTTAAGAGAAATTGTTATTGAAGAGATTAATAAATAAGGAAGCGATTTTATGAAGAATTTAGTTACAGATACATCTAGTAGTGTTTGCAGTGTTGGATTATTTGAAGATGATAAATTGATTGCAAAAAATGAGTTGGATAATGGAAAGACTCATTCAGAAAATTTTATGCCATTGGTTAAGAAAACATTAAATGATGCTAACATGACTTTGGATGATTTAGATTATATTACGGTTGTTGTTGGACCTGGTTCTTTTACAGGAATTAGAATTGGTGTTGCTAGTTGTAAGGCAATGGCTGAGGTAAAGAATTTAAAGGTCGTTCCAGTTATTTCTTTGGATTCATTGGCAACAAATGAAATTTGGAAAAGTAAAGTTATTTGTTCAATGATTGATGCTAGAAATAATCAAGTATATTGTGGAATTTATGATGAGAAAATAAATAAATTAGAAGAATATTTAGCTGATGATATTGAGAATGTGCTTGCGGTTTTAGAAAAATATGATGATATTTCATTTGTTGGTGATGGAACTGTTTTACATAGAGAGAGAATAATTGAAAAGTTAGCAGGAAAAAATATTAATTTTTCTGAAAATAATAAACAAAATGCTGAGAGTTTGGTGATAATTGCTTACAAAAAGATTAATGAAAATGAGTTTGTTGATGCTGATTCAGTTGTACCAGTGTATTTGAGAAAATCACAAGCTGAAAGGATGAAAGATGCAAAGAAAAATTCTTAAAATGCAGGAGCAACATTTAGAAATATTAGTTCAAGATTTAAATGAATATGATGATTTTTGGAATGAGAAAATTTTAAAAGATGAATTCTACAATGAAAATTCTGAGTATTTTGTTATTTGTGAAGATGAGATTGTGTGCGGGTTTGCTGGATTATGGTTTAATATTGATGAAGCTCATATTATGAATATTGCTGTTAGAAAAGATTTTAGAAAAAATGGAATTGGATCTGAATTATTAAATTTTTTAATTGATGAAGCAAAATCAAAGAAAAAGATGTGTATTACTTTAGAAGTTAGAGATGATAATATTCCTGCAATCGAATTATATAAAAAATTTAATTTTGATATACTTGGAAGAAGAAAAAAATATTATAACAATGTTAATGATGCGATTATTATGACAAAAAGTTTTTAGATATGAAAACTAAAAAGAATTTTTTTGGAAATAATAAGTGTATGTACTTGCATAAAAAATGTGTATGATATAAAATTTGTTTGTAAAAATACATAAGAAAAAGAGTGAAAATTGGAGGAAAAACTTACGAATGAGAAAAGTAAATGAATTAAGTTATAAAGATTTAAAAGATGTATGCAATCCTAATATGTTTAAGTTTGATAAAATTAAGGAAGTTGCTGATACAACTAACTTAGTTTATGGTCAAGATAGAGGAATTAAAGCGCTAGAGTTTGGTGTTAATGTTGATTTGAAGGGATATAATTTATATCTTGAAGGTCCAACAGGTGTCGGAAAAACAATGTATACTAAAAAGTTTTTGCAGACGAGAGCTGCAAAAGAAAAGGTACCAAATGACTGGTGCTATATTTATAATTTTAATGATCCAAATGAACCTATAGCTGTTTCTTTGCCAGCTGGTCAAGGTAAAGT
This sequence comes from uncultured Clostridia bacterium, assembly GCA_934149275.1. GTDB lineage: Bacteria > Bacillota > Clostridia > TANB77 > CAG-508 > UMGS1994. The sequence continues at coordinate 160,965 of CAKPEG010000002.1, forward strand.
ATTCCAAGAAACAATGGATGCATTTATTAGAAATATTAGAAAAGATATAAAGAAAACTTTTAATAATGATGAGTTCGAAAAAGAGAAGAAACTTATAAAACAAGAATTTGAAGAGAAGAAAGATTCTATTTTGGTTAAGTTAAATGATAAGACTTTGAAACATGGATTCCAAGTTAAGTCTGCTCAAAATGGAATTTATATGATGCCTGTTTATGAGGGAAAAACTATTGAGGAAGAAGAGTATGAAAAATTACCGTTAGAAGTAAAGAGTGAGTTTGAATCAAAATCTCAAGTTGTTCAAGAGATGATTTTTGATACTTTGTCTGAATTGAAAATTATAGAGAATAAAGCTGATAAAAAAATAGAAGAGTGGAAAGCGAATATAGCTTTACTTACAGTAAATATTCATGTTAATAATGTTAAGGCAAATTATAAGAGAAATAAAAAGATTAATAATTTCTTGGATAATGTTAAAAAAGATATTTTGAAGAATGTTAATGCTTTTATGAATACAGAAAATGAGAATGATAATAAGCAACAACTTCCACCTCAAGTTAGAGCAATGCAAAATAATGAGCCTTGGTTAAATTATAGAGTAAATTTATTTGTGGATAATAGCAACTTAGAAGGTGCTCCAGTTATAATGGATTCAAATTATACTTTCCAAAACATTTTTGGAAAATTAGAATATGAGAATCAATATGGAATAATGAAAACTGATTTTACAATGTTGAAACCAGGTTTATTACAAAAAGCGAATGGTGGTTATATTATTTTCCAAGCAAAGGATTTATTATCAAATCCACAATGTTATGAAAATTTGAAAAAAGTTTTGCTTGTTAAAGAAGTTAGCAGTGAAAATAATATGGAACAACGTTCTTCAATGATGCTTGTTTCTTTAAAGCCAGAGCCAATTCCTTTGGATTTAAAGGTTATAATGATTGGTAATTCTGAGATTTATCATACATTATTATCAATGGATGATGATTTTAGAAAATTGTTTAAGATTAAAGTCGAGTTTGAAGAGGATGCTCCAAAAACAGATGAAAATATTGCTAAACTTGTTAAGTTTGTTAGAAGCTATTGCGAGCAAGAAGATTTATTAGATGTTGATAAAGAGGCAATGGCAAAAATTGTTGAGTATGCATCAAAATTATCTGGCGATAAAGAAAAATTATCTACACAATTTAGTGAGATAGGTCAAATAGTTGGCGAGGCTTCAACTTGGGCTAAGCTAGATAAATCTAAAATAGTAACTCAAAAGTATGTTCAAAAAGCTTTTGATGAGAGAATTGAAAGAATTAAAAAGTATGATACAAAATATTCACAGATGATTAAAGAAGGTGCTTTGCTTATAAACACAGAAGGTTATAAAGTTGGACAAATTAATGGTTTAACTGTTATAACAATTGGTGATTATTCTTTTGGAAAACCTTCTAAAATTACTGCAAATACTTATATTGGTAGACAAGGAATTGTGAATATTGAAAGAGAAGTTCAAATGTCAGGTTCAACTCATTCAAAAGGTGTTATGATTTTGACTGGATACTTAGGTGAACTTTTTGCACAAGATAAAGCTTTATCATTAAATGCTAGTATTTGTTTCGAACAATTATATGGCGGAGTTGATGGAGATAGTGCATCTAGTACAGAGGCATATGCTATTCTTTCAAGTTTATCTGAAATGCCTATAAATCAATCAATTGCTGTTACAGGTTCTGTAAATCAAAAAGGTGAAATTCAACCAATTGGTGGTGTTAATGAAAAGATAGAAGGATTTTTCCAAATTTGCAAGATGAGAGGTTTAAATGGTGAGCATGGAGTTATTATTCCAATACAGAATGTTAGAAACTTGCATTTGAATGATGAAGTTGTAGACGCTGTTAAAAATGGATTGTTCCATATTTATGCTATTAGTACTATTGATGAAGGAATTGAAATTTTAACAGGTGTTCCAGCTGGTAAGAAAGACAAGTATGGTAAATTTCCAGCAGGTACAATTAATTACTTAGCAAATGAGAAGTTAACTAAATATGCACAATATGTTGAAAAAAATAAGAATATGTAAATGAAAATTTGTTGAAAAAAAGACGTTGTTGCTATAAAATTGCAATGACGTTTTTTGTATTTTATATATGAATAATTGAGATATTATAAATGTTTGCTTTTGTTATATAATAGAAAGTCCTCTGAACTTTCTATTATATAACATTAACAATGTACAGAAACTTGCTTTGCAAATTTCGCGCACGAACAAATACGCGGACTTAAAAAGTTAAAATAAATGCAAATGTTATTAATGTTCGCTTTTGTTCTTTTTATTATAGAAAAAAGTTAATGAATATGATATAGTATTATTGCATTTAATTTGAACGTAATTAATGAAGAAAAATATAGTTTAGGAGGTATTATTTTGAAGATTGCTGAAATGGAAATTGAAAGATTAAAAGAGATTTCTAAAAATGTTCGTATGGACATAATTGAAGAAGTGTATTCTGCACAGTCAGGTCATCCAGGTGGAGCTTTATCATGTGCTGATATTTTAACTGTTTTATATTTTAATCAAATGAATATTAATCCTAATAGAAAAGATGACGAAAATAGAGATAGATTTGTATTGTCAAAAGGACATGCTTCTCCAGCTTTATATGCGGTTTTAGCTGAGAGAGGATATTTTTCAAAAGATGAATTAAAGAATTTTAGAAAATATGGAGCTATGTTACAAGGACATCCTGATATGAAGCATATTCCCGGTGTTGATATGACAGCTGGTTCTTTAGGTCAAGGATTATCTGTTGCAAATGGGATGGCTCTTGCTTCTAAAATGGATAGAAAAGGATTTAGGGTTTATTGTTTAGTCGGAGATGGTGAGATTGAAGAAGGACAAATTTGGGAAGCAGCAATGGCGTCAGCTCATTATAAATTAGATAATTTATGTTTGATTGTGGATAATAATAATTTGCAGATTGATGGAAAAGTTTCTGATGTAATGAGCATATATCCTTTAAAAGAAAAGTTTGAAGCTTTTGGATTTGAAGTTTATGAAGTTGACGGACATAATATTGATGAACTTATAATGACTTTCCCAAAAGCTAGTACTATTAAAGGAAAGCCAACAGCAATAATTGCAAAAACTATAAAAGGTAAAGGAGTTTCTTTTATGGAAGATCAGGCTGGTTGGCATGGTAAGGCTCCAAATGAGGAAGAGTATAAAAAAGCAATAGAAGAATTGAGAAAATAGGAGGTTCTTAATATGAAAGAAGAAAAGAAAGCAACACGTCAAAGTTATGGGGAAGCTTTATTGGAATTAGGAAAATCTAATAAAAATGTTGTTGTACTAGATGCTGATTTAGCTGGTGCAACGAAAAGTGGAATTTTTCAAAAAGAATTTCCTAATAGATTTTTTGATATGGGAATTGCAGAACAAAATATGATGGCTACTGCAGCTGGAATGGCTACTTGTGGTAAAATTCCTTTTGCAAGTACATTTGCTGTATTTGCTACTGGAAGGGCATATGATCAAATAAGAAATAGCATATGTTATCCAAATTTAAATGTTAAAATTTGTGGAAGTCATGCAGGTGTAACGGTTGGCGAAGATGGAGCAACTCATCAAATGCTTGAAGATATTAATATAATGAAGTGTTTACCAAATATGAAAGTTATTTGTCCATCTGATGATGTTCAAACAAAATGGGCTGTTAAAGAAATGGCTGAAATAAATGGACCTTGTTATATTAGGACATGTAGATTAGCTTCAAATATAATATATGATGAAAATCAAGAATTTGAATTAGGAAAAGCTGTTCAATTTGGAGATGGAACTGATGCTACTGTTTTTGCAACTGGAATTTGCGTTTCAGAAGCATTAAAAGCAATGGAGATTTTAAAAGAAAAAAATATAAATATTAGAGTTGTAGATATGTTTTCGTTAAAGCCTATTGACAGGGATATTATAATAAATAGTGCAAAGGAAACAAGGAATCTTATTTCTGTTGAAGATCATAGTGTTATCGGAGGACTTGGAAGCATAATAGCAGATGTACTTTCTGAAGAATATCCATCAAAACTAGTTAAAATGGGAGTAAAAGATAGATTTGGAGAATCTGGCAAAGCAACTGTTTTAATGGTGAAATTTGAAATAGATTCTACAGCAATTGTAAAACAGGTTGAAGAATTAATGGAGAAATAAAATGAATTTAGAAATTGCAAAAGATAAATTTAAAAATTATGCACAACAATTTAAAGTAGCTGATAATAAAGTTAATATTAAGATAACTCATACAATGGGTGTTGTTAAAGCTTCAGAGTATATTGCTAGAAGATTGAATTTAACTGAGGAAGATGTTGAACTTGCAGAATTAATTGGATTGCTTCATGATATTGGTAGATTTGAGCAAGCTGTAACATATGATAATTATGATGATTACGATACTATTGACCATGCTGAATTAGGAGTTGAAGTTTTATTTAGAGATGGATTTATTAGAGAATTTATAGACACTGATAAATATGACAATATTATAAAAGAAGCAATTAGAAATCATAATAAATATGAAATTGAAGAAGGCTTAGATGAAAGAGAGTTGCTATTTGCAAAAATAATTAGAGATGCAGATAAAACTGATAATTTTGAAGTTAAGCAATATCAAGACTTTGAATCTTTATTTAAGGTTAGTGAGCAAGAGGTTCAAGAAGAGAAAATTACTGATGATATATGGAATGTGTTTTTGCAAGAGAAAACAATAATATCTTCACAGAGAGTAACTAATATGGATAAATGGCTTTCTTATCTTGCTTGGGTGTATGATTATAATTTTGCACCTAGTTTGCAATATTTGAAAGAAAATGATTGCATAAATAAAGTTATAGATAGAATAGATTATAAAGATGAAACAACAAAAGAACGAATGGAATGTGCTAGAGAAAAGCTTAATAGATATATTAATGAAAAACTAGCTAATAACTAGTTTTTTGGAGGGATGTACATGGAAATAAAAGAAACAGTAGAACAACTAAACAGATCAAACGCTTATATTGAAAGAAAGAAATATGCAGAGGCTGATAAGATTTTGGACAAACTTTTAAAAGAAATAGAGCCTGTTGAAATTGATAATCATGGCAGAGTTTTAGATTTTACAAATAGATTGGAATTCTTTTTGTATTGTCATATGGATAGGAAGATTAATATTTCATGGAGCAGAAACTTTTTATCTGATATTTATTTACAAAAAGGTATAATATTATTTGAGAATAAAAGTTTCAAAGAGGCGATTAATTTCTTTGAAAAAGCTTTGAAATGGAATCCAGCAAGTATGCATATTTATAATGAGATACTTGAAGCTTGTATTGGAATGAGAGATTACACAAAGTTTGATTATTATTTCCAAAAAGCTATTAAATATGCGGTACGTCCATTTGATTTAGCAATGCTTTATAAAAAGCTTGGATATGTTTGGATTGAGAAAGGACAAGATGAAATAGCTTATAATTTGTTTTTATATAGTAAGTTGTTTTTCCCAAGAAAAGAAGCTGATACAGAAATTGCTTTTTTGGAGAAGAGATTTGGAACTAAGCTTAAATATTATCCTGATTTAGGAACTATTGAATATTTAAAAAGAAAAGATTTATTATATAAGAGACCTGATTATATAATTCCTGCATATACTTCTTTAATAAAGGCTATGCAAGATATAATGATTAAAGAAGAATTTCAAACAAGAGAAAATTATTTATTGTTAATAGATTATTATCATGGGTTATATTTCCATAATCCAGGTGGCTTAATTCACTCAGCATTACTTGCTGTTCAAAGGGAGTATGAACTTAAATTCCCTGTTACGAAGGAGGAGAAATAATGGGATTTTTCGTTGAAAGAGAAGATAGTACTAATGGAAGAATTATAAAAACTGGTGATAATGTTAGAGTTGTTGAAACTGACGAAAGAGGTTTTGTAATTGCTATATTAGGTGATGAATATATGGTAAGTATTAACGGTGATGTTAGAAATTATTTTGAAGATGAAATAGCATGGATTGATGCTTAAGATGTAGTAAAGGAAAAGGATTTTTATGAATAGTAGAGACGGTATAATTGGTTTAGCAGTAGGGGATGCGATGGGTGTTCCAATTGAATTTATGTCAAGAGATAAACTTATGGATAATCCAGTAACGCAAATGCTGGATAGAGGAAGCCATAATCAGCCAAAAGGAACTTGGTCTGATGACACTTCTTTAACTCTTGCAACAATGGATTCGATAATTCACTGCTTTGGAATTTCTACAGAAGATATGGGAAATAGATTTGTTAATTGGATGGAAAAATCAGAATATACTGCTACTGGTGAAAGGTTTGACATAGGAAGAACTACTTTGATTGCTCTTGCCAAATTTGAAAAAGAAGGGCATCCTTTTGAGAGTGGTTCTACGGCAGAGGATAGTAATGGGAATGGTTCTTTAATGAGAATGCTTCCGATTGCTTATTATTGTTATAGTGCACATTTGCAACCAAATGATATATTAGATGTTGTGAAAAAAGTATCATATATAACACATGCTCATGAGGTAAGCGTACTAGGATGTTATATTTATGTTATGTATGCTATAAAATTGCTTGAGAAAAAATCTAAATTTGATGCGTACAGAGAAATACAACAGCTTAGTTATTCTAGATTTTCTAGGAGTTCAATAGAATTATATAATAGAATTTTGAAGAAAAATATTAGAGAAATGCCTTTGGAATCTATTAGATCAACAGGTTATATTGTTGATACATTAGAGGCTACATTATGGGTTTTCATGAATACAGAAAATTATAATCAAGCGGTTATTGGTGCAATTAATTTAGGTGATGATACGGACACAATAGGTGCATGTACAGGTGGACTTGCTGGATTGTTCTATGGCTTAAAGGCGATTAATCCTGAATGGAGAATTGATTTAAAAAGATATATTTATATTAGAAATATGTGCGAAGAGTTTGATAAAGCTTTACGTTCAAGTAGCAAAAAGTTTGATAAGCCAGAACCTGTTTATGGAAATGAAGAGCATATTGTAAAAATTATTTTAGGTGATATTACAAAATTAAATGTTGATGCATATGTGAATTCTGCTAATAATTCACTATTAGGTGGAGAAGGTGTGGATGGTGCAATACATAGAGCTGCTGGACTAGAGTTATTGAATAAGTGTAAAGAGTTAAATGGATGCAAAACGGGTGAGGCTAAGATTACACATGGATATAATTCAAAAGCTGATTATATAATTCATACAGTTGCGCCCAAATGGTATGATTCACCTAATATAGATAAGGAAAAAGTTTTAAGACAATGCTATGAAAATTCATTGGAATTGGCGGTTGATTTTGGATGCAAGAGAATTGCTTTTCCTTGCTTAGGAATGGGTGTATATGGTTGTCCGGTTGAAATTGGTGGTAAGATTGCGATTGATTTTGCAATTGCTGAAGCAAGAAAGAAATTTCCTGAAATTGAGTCAATATATTTGATTTGCTATGAAATGTCTGCTTACGAATTTTATATGAAATATTTTAAAGAAAAACTTGAAGAGAAAAAATAAAGAATAATATAGATAAAATTGTTGTATTTTAAGGTTAGTTTAACTTAACATGATATAATGATTTTATCTATATTTTTTTTGTATATAAAATAACGATATTTAATTCAAAAAGAATATTATATTTAATTTCTTGAGTGACGCGCAGTTTGAAAGTTTTTACCTAGCTGACTAAACAAAGTTTAGTCAGCGGTAAAATCTTTTAGCAAGGAACGAAAAAATTAAATATAATATTCTGCTTGCATACAATAATAGAATTTTTCAATTTTTTCTATTGCAAATATAGTCTATTATTGGTATTATTATGTGGTAAAGAAGCAAATTTAGTCAAATTATGAGGAGATAAAAATGATTGAATTTAAAAATGTAAGTAAAGTTTATGATACTGGAACAGAAGCGGTTCATAATGCTAATTTTAAGATAGATAAAGGTGAATTCGTTTTCTTAGTTGGTTCATCTGGTTCAGGTAAATCAACATTGATAAAATTAATTTTGAAAGAAGAAGAACCTACAAAAGGTAATATAATAATTAATGGAAAAGATACAACTTTTTTAAAACCTAAAAGAGTACCTTTTTTAAGAAGAAGTATGGGCGTTGTTTTCCAGGATTTTAGATTGTTGCCTGACAAAACAGTTTATGAAAATGTAGCATTTGCTATGTATATTGTAAAAGCTACGCCAAGACATATAAAAAGACAGGTCCCTATGGTTTTATCTTTAGTTGGACTTAGCGCTAAAGCGAAAATGTATCCTAATGAGTTATCTGGTGGTGAGCAACAAAGAGTTGCACTTGCAAGAGCTTTAGTTAATAATCCATCAATGATTATTGCTGACGAGCCTACAGGAAACTTGGATCCAGATACAGCATGGGAAATTATGAATTTATTAAATGATATTAATTTAAGAGGAACTACAGTTGTTATGGCAACACATGCTAAGAATATAGTTGATGAAATGAATAAAAGAGTTATTCATATTGATAAAGGAAACATAATCAGCGATAGAAAAGGTGGATATGAAGAAGTTTAAAATAAAAAGATAAAAGGTGATTGAAATGAATGATAGTAATTCAGAGCAACACAAAGAGGGAAAAAATATAAAATCTATTTCCATATTTTTACGTGTGTTTGTAATAGTATTAATTTTAATTTTTTTTATTGCAGTTGGAATTTTAATGAAATTAAATAAAAAAAGTAATGAGGATACAGAAACTAGTGAAGAAAAATCAGAAGTAGCTAATAATGAGGTAGCTAATTCAAATGAAATAACATTGACAGATTATTATAAATATAGTAGTGAAGAAGATAAAAAGTTACGAGTTTATGTTACAGATGAAACTAGCAATAAAGAGCTAAAAGAGTTGGAAAACAAAATACGAATGATTGATGGAGTTGAGTCAGTTACTATATATACTAAA
>CAKPEG010000003.1 GCA_934149275.1 uncultured Clostridia bacterium
AAAGTAGCAAATATAGATATAAAATTAGTAATCTACAAAAGGCAAGTAATAAATATAAGAAATAAAAAAATAAGATATAAATAAGCAGGATGAAAATTAAAAATATAAAAAACATCTAAAATTAATATGTATATTTATAAAATTTATAAAAATGTAATAAATATGTAATAAAAACAATATTGAATAATATTCACCATATGATAAAATATAATAACTAGGAAAACGCGAGGAGAAAGAAAATGTCAATAGAATTAGATTTTGTAAAACAATTAACAACAACAAAAGCTGTAAAAGAAGAAGCTAATTCAATAAATAAAAAGCAAATAAAAGAATCATATGTAGCATTAATAGATTCAGCATTTTTATTTGGAAAAAGCCGACCAGAATATGAAAAACTAGAAGATAAAATAAAATTGAAATTTTCATATTTATGTTTAGAGAAAATATTAGAAGAATATAGTGAAGACTATGAAGTAGGAAAAAACGATTTAAGAGATATGGCTAGACAAGTTTTTAAAAGTGCAGAAAGTTATAAAGAAGTTCTTAGAGAAAAAAATAAAAGTAAATGTTCTCATATAAATCCATATCAAAATTTATTATTAGGAAATTCAGCTACACATGTTGAAATAATATTAGGATATGAAAGACAATTAAATGTATTAAGCAGAATGCTAGATTCAGAACAAAATAAAAGAGAAATTGATCCAAAACAAATAATAGAATGCTTTGCTACATTTTTATTACAGAAACAGTCATTTGAAATATTATCTAGTCCTAAGCTAAAAAGAAGCATTGATGAAGAAATTATGATAAATTTTGAACCAAACCAAGAAAGCTTATATTCACGTGTTGGAATAAATGGATTATCATATATCCCAGAGCAAAATGGTGATATATACAAAATGAAAAATAGATTTAATGATATAATAATGTTTCAAAAAATAGGTACATTAGGCTATGAAAAATTTAACGCAGGATCAGGTAAAAACACATTTAGAGATAATTATACATTACAAAATTATAGAGTAAAAAAAGAATATAAAAGTATGATTGATTTAGAATATGATAAAGATATACCAGAAAGAGAATTTAACATTTTTACAGACTTAAATATAGCTCATTTAACAAGTGATCCAGAATTTACAGCACTACACGCAGATATATTATTTTCAGATTTAAATTTAGAACAAGCACAATTACACAATGGTGGATATATTGGAGAAATAGTACAAAATGATAACGGAAAATATGATGTATATCATTATCAAGATAAATTATGCGCATGTAAGGAATACGAAAAACATTTAAGATAAAAGGAGAATAAGATGAAAAAAATAGGGCTTAATAAAGATTACATTACACAACTAACAAGAAACTTAGCCAAGATTGAAAGACAACACTTAATCTCATTAAATGAAATAAAAAGTAGAATGAATATGATGGAAAAATCTCTAAAGAATAATTTTAAAGCAGATTCAGAAACTTTAAAACTTGAAGAGATTTTACAAATCAAAATGGCATATATGATGCTGTATATTGCATATAAGGAAAAGTATCCTGAAACAAATGCAGATGAAGACAGATTATTCGAAAAGCAGGAAATTATTGAATTAGCTCATAATATTGAGCAACAATCAAAAAAAGAATATGTAAAACAAAAAGAAGAAAGAGAATTAAATCCCAGAAAATATAATGAATATAAAGATTTAAAAGTACCAGTTAGATCACCAATTCAAGAAGTGAATGACCAGTATGGAAAAATGTTATCATGGTGGAATAGTGAATTAACAAATCAAATTGAAAATAATAAAATTACCAAAGAATATGTTATAAAAAATAAAACATTATTTGATATACTAAAAGATGCACACAGAAATTTAGAAGATGAAAATTATAAATTACAATTAGATGAAATATTACTATTTAATTTTAATCCAAATCAAGAGCAACGCTACATACCAAAGAATTTTGCAGAAATAACATATATCCCAGAAAAGAAATATGTACAAAGAAAAAATGGAAGTTATCAAACTCCAAGTTACTTAGCACATAATTCAGATGGCGATGAAATATTTATAATTCAAACTGGAGACTTAGGATATGGTAGATTTAGAAAGAAGGACGGAGACGTTACTGTTAGAAGCCCTTACGAATTAAAAGAATATAAAGTTATAAAAACATATAAAAATGAAGAAGTTGCTAAAAAAAGAAAAGATTTAAATAAGAACAAATGGAATGAAGAAAGAAATGGAGAAGAGTTCGTTGTGTATGGAAATATAAATACACAACTATTAACAAACTCACAAGTTGATTTAGAATATATAAGATATAATAATGATGTTTTATTATCAACATTAAATATGGATGAAGCAATAGAGCATAATGGCGGATATATTGGAGAGGTATATGTTGATAGACAATCAAGAGAATATGTAGTATATCATGATCAGGATAAATTATGCTTGGCAAAAGAATTCGAAAAATACCAAAAAGAAAAAGGAAAAGGAAATCCAGAAGATAAAGCAATAAGAATAAGATTAGATAGAAAAAGAACAAAACAACCGGAGGAAAGATAGATGGCTAAAAAAATTTGGAAGTCAGGAACATTTATATATCCAATACCAGCAGTAATGGTATCTTGTGGAGACATGGAGAATTCAAACATAATAACAGTAGCATGGACAGGAATTTTAAATACAAATCCAGCTAGAGTATACATATCAGTTAGACCAGAACGATATTCATATAACATAATAAAAGAAAGAAAAGAATTTGTAATAAATCTAACTAATAAAGATTTAGCATATGCAACAGATTGGTGCGGAGTAAAAACAGGAGCTAAAGTTGATAAATTTAAAGAGATGCATTTAACTAAAGAAGAATGTGAGTTTGTTAGTGCACCAGCAATAAAAGAATCACCTGTATCAATTGAATGTAAAGTAACAGATATAAAAGAATTTGGTTCTCATCACATGTTCATAGCAGATGTAATGTCAATAGATGCTGATGAAAAATACATAAATGAAAAGGGATCATTTGACATAAGTAAATGCAATTTAATAGCATATGCTAACGGAGGATATTATGAATTAGGGCACAAAATAGGAAAATTTGGATTCTCTGTTGAAAAAAAGAAAAAAAAGAAGCAAAAAAATCGCTAAAATGTTGACAATATATATGTTTTGTGATAAAGTATTAAAGCATGATTTATTCATGCATCACATCGTTGAGAATAAATATAAAAAACTTCACAAAAATAAAACGGAGGTGTAGTAGATGGCAGCAAAAGGACCTAGAGAGTCTATAACATTAGAATGCACAGAATGTAAGAGAAGAAATTACATGACAGAAAAAAATAAGAGAAATAACACAGACAGACTAGAAATAGTTAAGTATTGCAAATTTTGCAAAAAACGTACAACACACAAAGAAACAAAATAGTCCTTTAAGGAGGAAAAAGAATGGCTAAAGATACAAAAAAGATTAAAGATAAGAAAGAAAAGAAAGATAACAAAACTTTCTTCAAGGATTTTAAAGCAGAATTAAAAAAAGTTACTTGGCCTACAGCGAAACAACTTGCAACTAAAACAGCAGTAGTTATTGCAATAGTTTTAATTATATCTGCAATAGTATTTGTATTAGACTTTGCATTTGACAAAGGTTATGAATTTATAGTTACAAAAGCATCAAGCTCTATAAATAAAGATAATACAACAGATGAAAATGCTACAGATACAAATTCAACAGATGAAACAACTACAGATGAAGCAACTACTACTGAAGATAATGCAGTTGAAAATGCTGACCAAAATGTAACAACAGAAGAAGGAACTGCTGAATAATATCTAAAAAAAGGAGGCTACAAAAATGTCTCAAAGTGATAATAGCTTAGAGCCAAAGTGGTATGTAGTTCATACGTATTCTGGATACGAAAACAAAGTTAAAACAGATTTAGAGAAAACAATAAAAAATAGAGAATTAGAAGATTTCTTCTTTAATATTGTTGTTCCTATGGAAGAACAAGTTGAAATTAAAGACGGAAAAAGAAAAACTAACTTGAAAAAAGTTTTCCCTGGATATGTTTTAGTAAAAATGATTGTAACAGAAGAATCTTGGTATATCGTTAGAAATACAAGAGGAGTTACAGGATTCGTAGGATCAGGAACAGATCCAATTCCACTTACAGATGAAGAAATTAGAAATATGGGATTTGATGATGTTCCAGTTAATATCGATTATGATGTTAATGATAACGTAAGAGTTATGAATGGACCACTTGAGAACTTCATTGGTGTAGTACAAGAAATTAATAAAGAAAAGCATAAAGTAAAAGTTTTAGTATCTATGTTTGGAAGAGAAACTCCAGTAGAACTTGAATTTTCACAAGTGCAAAAAATTGATTAGAAATCATTTTAAAGGAGGTGCAGTAAAATGGCAGAGAAAGAAGTAGTTAATGTAATCAAATTACAAATTGAAGCAGGAAAAGCAACACCAGCTCCACCAGTTGGACCAGCTTTAGGATCTAGCGGTGTTAATATCATGCAATTCGTTAAAGAATTCAATGATAGAACAGCTAACCAACCAGGTATGATCATACCAGTTGTTATTTCTGTTTATAAAGATAAATCATTCTCATTTGTAACAAAAGTTCCACCAGTTGCAGTTTTAATCAAAAAAGCTTTAAAAATCCAAAAAGGATCTGGAAAGCCAAACATGGATAAAGTTGCAAAAATAACAAAGGAACAAGTTAGAGCAATCGCTGAACAAAAAATGGAAGATTTAAACGCAGCTTCAGTAGAAGCAGCTATGAGTATGGTAGCTGGAACAGCAAGATCTATGGGTGTTGTTGTAGTTGACTAATATATTCATTTTATAAAAAAATTGGGAGAATTAATTTATTTAATTCGTTAGAACCACGGGAGGATTTTATGAAAAAAGGAAAAAGATATCAAGAAGCTGCTAAATTAGTAGATGCAGCAAAAGCTTATGAAGCTAAAGAAGCTTTAGAAGTAATCGAAAAAATGCCAAAAACAAAATTCGACGAAACAGTTGAATTACATGTTAAATTAGGTGTTGATTCAAAACACGCAGACCAACAAGTAAGAGGAACAGTTGTATTACCAAATGGAACAGGTAAAACACAAAAAGTTTTAGTATTTGCAAAAGGTGACAAAGCTAAAGAAGCTGAAGAAGCTGGAGCAGATTTCGTTGGAGCAGAAGAATTAGTACCTAAAATAGAAAAAGAAAACTGGTTTGACTATGATGTTATAGTTGCAACACCTGATATGATGGGTGTAATCGGAAGATTAGGTAAAGTATTAGGACCAAAAGGATTAATGCCTAACCCTAAATCTGGAACAGTTACAATGGACGTTAAAAAAGCAATCGCTGAAATTAAATCTGGTAAAGTAGAATACAGATTAGATAAAACTAATATAATTCACTTAGGATTTGGTAAAGTTTCATTTGGAGCTGACAAATTATTAGAAAACTATAACTGTATTATAGATGCAATAATCAAAGCAAAACCAGCAGCAGCAAAAGGACAATATATTAAGAGTGTGTCAATTTCTACTACAATGGGACCTGGTTTATACATAAACCAAAAATAATTAAATAATTAGCCAAAGACAGTAGGCATAATAAGTCCTACCGAGGTTAAATTGTGAAGTATAAAATAAATGACTTCAATTTGCCTCGGGATTTGGCGAATTGAAGTTTTTTTGTAATAAATAATAATAATTAATAAATTAAATAGGAGGTGTAATTTTGGCTAGCGAAGTAATTTTAAAACAAAAAGAAGAAGAAGTTAAGAAATTAGCTGAAAAAATGCAAAAATCATCTTTAATTCTTTTAACAGACTACAGAGGAATTAACGTAGCAGATGTTACAGAATTAAGAAAAAAATTAAGAGAAGCTAATGGAAGCTATAGTGTTATAAAAAATAACATTACAAGAAGAGCATTAGCAGAATGCAAAATTGAAGGATTAGATGAATTTTTAGCTGGACCTACAGCTGTTATTATGTCAGAAGACGGATACTTAGATTCATTAAAAGCAATCTATGAATATTCAAAAAATAATGATTTCTACAAAATTAAAGCTGGTGTAATTGACGGTAAAGTAGTACCTTGCGATGAATTAATCGCACTTGCAAAACTTCCATCAAGAGAAGTACTTATTGCACAACTTGCTGGTGCATTACTTGGAAACATTTCAAAACTTGCAGTTGCACTTGATCAAGTAGCAAAACAAAAAGAGTCTGCTGAGTAATTGCAGAAAAAATAATTAAAATAAAATTTTAGGAGGATTTTTATAATGGAAAAAATAGAAAAAATATTAGAAGAAATCGATAGCTTAACAGTTATTGAATTATCAGAATTAGTTAAAGGAATTGAAGAAAAATACGGAGTATCTGCAGCAGCAGTTGCAGCACCAGCAGCTGGTGGAGCAGCTGCAGCAGCTGAAGAAAAAACAAACTTTGACGTTGTATTAAAAGAAACAGGAGCTAACAAAATAGCTGTAATCAAAGTTGTAAGAGATGTTACAGGATTAGGATTAAAAGAAGCTAAAGATTTAGTTGAAGGAGCTCCAAAAACAGTTAAAGAAGGAGCTGAAAAAGCTGAAGCTGAAGAAATCAAAGCTAAATTTGTTGAAGCTGGAGCAGTTGTTGAATTACAATAATTTAAAATACTTTAAGCTAGCAATTTATGAAGATATGGTTAAAAGATATTTAACCATATCTTTTTTTATATAAAAAAAATTAACTTAAAATTTTGTAATGAACATAAAAGTAAAAATATCGATTTTGTTCTTAAAAAGAGTTGCTAAAAAAGTTCTTTTAATATATTATTATAAGGGGTGAATTTATGGTAGATAAGTCAGAAAAAGGTGTAACTTTAATTAGTTTACTTACATATATTGCAGTATTATTGACTGTAATTGTAATTATAGGAAGAATAACAAGTATATTTAACAGAGATCTGAACAGTATAGATTCTGCAAACAAAGCATCAAGCGATTTTAGTTTGTTAAATTATAGTATATTATCTGAAGTAAAAAAAGAAAAGGCCACAGCAGAAATCGGAAAAATGACTGGTGGTGTTGTAAGCGATTATGTTTTTTCAAAAAATGATAATGTAAATGAAGCTGGTAATGCATTGAAATTTGGAGATGGAAATGTAATTGGATATATCAATGGTAGAATATATTTTAATAAAACTAAAATAGCAGATAGTGTATCAGACTTTAAAATTACATATCATAAATCATCAGATATAAGTTTAATTAAAGATTCAATAAGTGTATCAGTAAAAATAGGGGATAATGAATATCAACAAGAATACACGTTTAGATAATGTTTTTAATATTAGTAATGCCAAAAGAGCATTATAAAAAAATAAAATTTTTGGAGGGGAATATGGAAGAAGAGAAAAAAGAAACTAAAGTTAAGCAACCAAAAAAAGCTGTAAAAATTATATCCATAATAGTTGCAATAATAGCAGTAATTGCAATTATACTTGGAGTATTAGCTGCAACAGGAAAAATTAATCTTAATTTTAGTAAAAAAAGTAAAATGGTTTCAGGTATAGAGAAATTAGGTGAAGCATATACGAAACCATTAGAAAATCTAGGGGACAATACAGAAAAAAATAACTTGGATGTCAAAGCAATTAATAATCTAGGAAAAGATTCAGCAGTAGAAGTTTCATCAGAAATTTCAGCAAAAATAGATACTCTAGATATTGATGGATTAACATCATCAGAAAAATCAAGTCTAAAAACAATAATTGATTTAATAAATAAGAGCAAAATTTCAACTAACATAAGATATGATGGAAAAAAATCAGCATACGTTAAAGTTGATGGAAGCCTAGATGATGTTAAAGTATCAGGAGAAGCATTATATGATGGTTCTCAAGCTGCATTAAGATCAGAAGAAATTAATTCAAAATGGATTACAATTTCTGAAGATGATTTAAAAGATTTAGCTGATGAAAATGGATTAAATCTTGACGATTTAAAAAATACAATTTCAGAAACTATGAATCAATTTGGAGAAATATCAAAATCTATACAAATAGATGAAAAAGAACAAAAAGAAATTAATGAAAGATATTCTAAGATTTTAAAAGATTACGTAAATGAAAAAAGTAAAGAAATAAAGTCAGAGAAAGACAAAGTAGAAGTTGATGGAAAAGAGAAAAAATGTACAAAATTAACTTTGAAATTAAACGAAAAAGACATAAAGAAATTAGCTAAAAACTATTTAGATACATTTGCTAAAGATGATCAATTAAAAGAAATATTAACTGACTCTGTAAAATCATATTCAGAAGTAATGAAATCAGCAGGAGAAGATAGTACAGCAGAAGAAATAACAGATACAATCAATGAATTATATAATAATATAGACAAACTAAAAGAAGAAATAGACGATGCAGATTTTCAAGCTGATATGAAATTAATTGTATATGGTTCTAATACAAATATATATAGAACAGACATAATTGTTAATATTGAAGGTGCAGAAGTAAGCCTAGAAACAACATTTAACAAAGAAGATACAACTACAGTTATATCAGTTAATTACCAAGGAGTTTCAGCTGAAATTGCAACTATAACATTAAAAGAGGAAAAAAATGGTGTAAGTTTAAATATTGAAGCATCTAAATTTGTAAAAGAACAACTTGGACAAAATGCATCAGATAAATTATCATTAGAAATTAAATATACAGAAGAAAAATCAAAAGCAAAAATGGAATTATCAGTAAATGCAGGATCATATGGAAATGGAACAATAACATTATCAAGTGATGTTACAACAAATGAAGATAAAGAATATGCTGATACTACAGAAATTTCAATTGATGTTGACGCACCAGATTATGTAACTGCCAAAATGTCAATGACAATGAAAAATAATATAAAAATAGGCGGAGTTTCAATACCAAAAGTTTCATCAAAAGATTCAATTGATATAAAAGATGAAGAAGGACTACAACAATACCAAGAAGAAGCACAATCAAAAGTAGAAAAATTATTAGATGACTTAAAATCAATTGAAGCATTAAAATCAATAATAGAAGATTCTTTTTAGAATAGTAAAATAAAAAAGGTAGCGTTAATGAAGTGAACCCCAAATGTTAGACAAAAAAGTTTAACATTTTGGGTTCATTTTTTATATAATAGGAAAATTTTCCGAAAATCCTATTGCATAAAAATAATAATGCATAGAAATTTGCTTTGCAAATTTTACGCACGAACCAAGATGCGGACTTGAAAATGTTATAAATAGTCCGCTTTTGTTATATAATAGGAAAGTTTTCCAAAATTCCTATCGTATAAAAATAATAATGCACAGAAATTTGCAAATTTTACGCACGAACAAAGATGCGGATTTAAAAATGTTATAATCATTGCAAATGCTATTAATGGCCGTTTTTGTTCTTTTATTAAACAAACTATAGCAAAAAAATATATAGTATGATATAATTTCATCAAAATATTACGAAAGATGGTAGGTAAGATATGGGAGAAGAATTCGAGAAAATTTATGAATGGACAAATGAAAAAATTGCAAAGGAGAAAGAAAAATTAGAAGAGTACAAGAAAGATATAAGACAGTCAGAAGTTCTTATAGTTGGAATAATAATAGTAAGTTTAATAATTGCTTTTTTTGCTCCATCATCTAATGCAAAGTGCGTTTTTGTCACAGTAGCTGCAATGATGTTTTTATATTGTACATTTTATTCATTTAAACATGAAAGAAGAATAATAGAAAAACAAAATCAATTTAGTGAGATCGCTTTATCAGAGTTAGCAATACACATAAAAGATGGCTTTATATATGAAAAAGACGAAGAATTATCAGGAAGCTATTATAGAAAATCTGGATTTAATAGAATATATAAAGAACTAGAATCACAAGGCGTAATTTCAGGAACAAGAAATGGACACTCAATATCATTATCTAATATAGTTGTAAAATCAAATAGTAAAGAACTATTTAGAGGAATTTTTGTATATGGAACACTAAGCAAAGATGTAGATGAAATTGATGTAATGAGGGTTAATAGTAAAAACAATAAGAAAGAAAAATATGAAATTCCAAATCAGGATTTATATATGTATGCAGAAAGAATAGATGAAGCAAGAAAAATTTTAAACGATGATGTCCTTAAATTTGTAGAGGATTTTGCAAAAGAAACAAAAGCAAAATTTGAATACATGATAAATAAAGAACTAGTATTCTTTAGATTTTTCGATAATGAAATTTTAACAAAACCAATTACGAATAACAAAGAAACAAAAAAATATATGTATAAATACTATAGAATTATAGAATTTATTTCAGACTTTATTGAAAAAATAGATAACTAATGCTAATAAAAAGGGGATAGTTATGGGGTTAGAATTAAAAAATGTTAGTAAAACATTTATAGACAAAAAAGCAGTTAATAATATTTCATTCAAAATTGATAAACCAGGAGTATTTGCTCTACTTGGAACAAACGGTGCTGGAAAAACAACAACAATAAGAATGATGTTAGGCATAATAAAAAAAGATACAGGAACAATTACATGGAATGGAAAAGAAGTAGACAGAAACAATGTCAAATTTGGATATTTGCCAGAAGAAAGAGGGATTTATCCAAAAACAAAAATAGTTGATCAGCTAGAATATTTAGCAAAACTTAAAGGAATGTCAAAAGCGGAAGCAAATAAAAGTATAGATTATTGGTTAGACAAATTAAAAATGACAGAATATAAGTTTCAGACAGCAGAAAAATTATCAAAAGGAAATCAACAAAAAATACAATTTATAACCGCAGTTATGCATAATCCAGAACTAGTTGTTCTAGATGAACCATTTAGTGGTTTGGATCCAGTAAATACAGAACTACTAAAAAATATAATATTAGAACTAGTAGGCGAAGGTAAATACATTGTAATGTCAAGTCATCAAATGAATTCAGTAGAAGAATTTTGCCAAGACGTAGTAATATTAAATAGAGGAAAAACAGTATTAAAAGGCAACTTGAATGAAATAAAAGATTCCTATAAAGTTAACAAGATAGAAATAGATACGAAAGCAGACATTAATCAATTAATTTACGATAAAGGATTAGAAATAAAAGAACAAACAGAAAGGAAATACATAGTAGCAATAAAGAATGAAGAACAAGCTAATGAGTTACTAAAAGAAATAGTAAATAGAAAAATAGCCATTAATAAATTTGAACTTATAAAGCCTACGCTTCATGAAATTTTCATAGAAAAGGTAGGTGAACAAAAATGAAAGACATAGTAACAGTTGCAGAATTTACTATGAAGGAAGCAATTAAAAGAAAATCATTTATAATATCAATGATAATAATAATTGGAATAATAGTAATTGGATTTAATGTACCCAATATAATAAATCATTTTTCAAATCAAAATGATAATAAAGAAAAAATATTAATAATGGACAATGATAACATATTTGGAGAATCATTAATAAAAATAGATAATGAAGATTCAGATTATGAATATACAATTATAAAAGAAAACTTATCAGATGATGAGATAAAAGAGAAACTTAAAAATGAAGAATTTGATTCATGTTTAAAATTCAGCAAAGAAAATGGAAAAATAAAAATAGATTATATAGTTGAAAGTTTAATGATGGGACAATCAGTTCCAGAAGATTTAATCAAAAATTTCTCAACACAATATACAGCAATACAAATTCAAAAAGCAGGTTTAACACAAGAGCAATTACAACAAATGTTTACACAATTTGATGTGAATGTGATTCAAACTGATGAAAATGCTGCTTCAGGAAATACTTTTATAGCAATGATGCTTAGTATAGTATTATTCTATGCAATTTATTTTTGCGCATATCAAGTATCAACATCAATAACAACAGAAAAAACATCTAAAATAATAGAAACATTAGTAACATCAACATCTCCAAAACAAATAGTATTAGGAAAAACTATTGGAATAGGATTAGTTGGGTTGTTTCAGATAATAGTAATAGCAGGAGTAGCATTCTTTTCAGCTAAATCATTTTTACCATCAGATATATTAGAAAGTGTGTTTGATATGTCAGCAATAACACAAACATTTGCTGTTTCAATTATAGTATACTTCCTTTTAGGATATTCAATGTATGCATTGTTGTATGCACTAACTGGCTCAATGGTAAGTAAGCCAGAGGATATACAATCAGCTAATACACCTGTAGCAATATTAGCAGTAATTGGATTTTATTTAGCATATTTTTCAATGATGAATCCAGCAAGCAATATTAACCTATTTGCTTCTATATTCCCAATTTCAGCACCTTTCTGTATGCCACTTAGAATATTAGTAGGAAGTGCTAAATTACCTGAAATAATAACTTCAATTATAATATTATGTGTAAGTATTTTAATAATAGCCAAGGTATCAATAAAAATTTATTCAGACGCAATATTAAATTATGGAACTAAAATGAGTTTAAAAAATATTTTCAAAATATATAAATCAAAAAATTAATATGAGAAAGAAGGCGCAATAAATGAAGATATATCCAAAGATTAGTCCAGGAGTTGTTGGAGAAAAAATGGATAAAATAGTAAAAAATAGTGAAGGAATTGAAATTCAATTTTTTGATGAAAATGGAATTACATCAGAATTTAATTTTGAAGATGAAATAAGAAAAAGAAAAAAGGAATACCCTAATTTAAAAGAAATTATAGTACATCCACC
The DNA here is from genome assembly GCA_934149275.1 of uncultured Clostridia bacterium. Taxonomy (GTDB): domain Bacteria; phylum Bacillota; class Clostridia; order TANB77; family CAG-508; genus UMGS1994. The sequence goes on from CAKPEG010000003.1 coordinate 12,745, forward strand.
ATTATCAAATTACAATCTAGAAATGATTGTTATGAAAGATAAAACAATAGTAGAAAAACAATTAAAGAAAATGGTTGAACTATCAAAAGAACTAAATATGAAAACTACATTCTTATATCATACATATTGGACAAAAGAACAATATATCTCAACACATTTAGCAGATGAATTAGCCAAACTTTTAAAGATAATTGAAAATACACAAGTAACAATGCTTATAGAAAATATTTATATGATACTGGATGAGAAAAATAAATGTTCAGCATTAGAAATTGTTAAATATATGGATCATCCAAATTTAAGAACATGTATAGATACAACACATGTTAATTGCAAAGCAAGAATCTACAAAAAAGATCTTATTGAAATGGTCGATGAAGAGTTAAAAGCAGAAGATTGCGAGAAATATGTGAAACAAGTACATTTTGCATCAGCAATAAAAAATGATGGATACATAGACAAAAAAACACATGGTAGAAAACACGAAAGCAAGGAAGACTTAAGAAAAGAATATGATTGGCTATGTAAACATGGAATGAAAGATAAAAATTACATAACAGAAGTAAGCGAAGAAAATTATGATTTAAGATTAAATCAAATTGAAGAAATAAAAATGCTAGAAGAATATGCATTACAAAAATAATTTTTTAGAACAAAAGCGGACTATTTATAGCTTTTGCACTGGTTATAATATTTTAAATTCGCGTCTTTGTTCGTACACAGAAATTTGCTTTGCAAATTTCTGTGCATTGTTTTTTTTATAATAGGAAGTTCAATTATATGAAAAAGGAGCGATTGAATATGCAATCGTTCTTTATAATGAAAATTGGAATATAGGAAAAAATTTTAATAAGCAAATCATAATAAGTGCAGACACAAATCCATTAAAAATTTTTCCAATAATATAAGGTTTTATAGATAAATCTGTTTTTGATATAACACTCCAAACCTGCAACAAAACAGACACTCCACCAATTCCAAGTAAAAAAGCTGTAGCAATTAAGTTATAGAAAAGAGTGGCACTCTTAATCGAAGAAATAAGTTGAACACCAGTTGTGATTTCAAGAATTCCAAACAAAAGATTTTCAATCCAAACATTATTAAATACCGTTAAAATTTTAGATGCATCAATCATTGAAACAATCAAAGAAAAAATTATAACGAATCCACAAACAATGCTTAATGTGTAAAAAGCTTTTTTAATACACTTACTAATAATTTCTCCAAGTGAAGAAAAATTTAATGATTGACTGTTAACAGATTCTTCTCTATAAGAGTTTTTATAAAAATGTCCAAAAATAAATCCAGTTGTTACAGATGATAAAAAATGCACAAAATATAAAATAAATCCAATCGAAGAATTTAAATAAATACCACATCCAACACATCCTATAATAAACAAGGGACCAGCGTTATTTGTAAAAACTAAAAGACGTTCGCCTTCAATTTTAGAAATTCTATTTTCTTCACGCAAATTGGCTACAATTCTAGCACCAACAGGATATCCACTTATAATTCCCATAATAAAAGGATAAATTCCAATTGCAGACACATTGAACACAGTAGGCATTATACGTTTAAATTTAGAAGAAATCCATGGAACAAGAGACGTGTAAGAAAGTAATTCAGTCACAATTAGAAAAGGAAACAAACTCGGAAAAACTGAATTTAAAAATAAATCCAAAGAATTTCTAACAGCCACAATATTCGAAGAAGAAAAGAAAATTAATCCAACTCCAAAAAGTATAATAATAAAAGTTAAAAAGTAGTTACTAATTTTTTTCATAGTAAAAAATATTCATACAAAAAACAAATATGCTAGTAAATCCAAAATGTTGAAAAAATGCAACCCCTGTGATATAATAATAAACTGAGTTTAATATAATTAATATGAAAATAATAGATATATAAAGGAGTACATATGAATTCACTTGTTAAGGTTGTACCAAACGTAAAAAAGTACAAAACCTACTTAGAGGATGTAAAAAATAAAATAAATCCGATGATGATTTCAGGATTAACAGATAGCGGAAAAGTACATTTAGCATATTCTACATGTTTTTATGCAGAAAGACCAATATGCATTGTTACATATAATGAATTGCAAGCTAAAAAAATAATAAAAGATCTTGCATATTTTGAAGATAGTGTAGAATATTTTCCTAAAAAAGAAATTTTGGCATATGACTATTTAACAGAAAGCAAAGATTCTCTTTTTGAAAGAATAGAAGTATTAAATAATATAATAAATAAGAAGGCTAAAGTAATAGTAACAACTATAGAAGCGGTTATGCAACCGATGATAGCCAAAGAAACATTGTATAAAAATTTATTAAATCTAAAAGTTGGTCAAGAATTAAACTTGGACAAATTAAAAGAAACGTTAATAAATTTAGGATATGAAAGATATGATGTAATAGAAGGAAAAGGACAATTTAGCATAAGAGGTGGAATCGTAGATATAGCAGTCAATTCAAAAAGCGGTGTACGTATAGAATTATGGGGAGATGAAATAGACTCTATAAGAAAGTTTAATATTCTTACACAACGTTCAACTGATATGCTTGAAGAAACATCAATATATCCAGCTTTTGAATATGTATTAGAAAATTCAATAGAAAAAGTTTGCAAAAAAATAGAAGAGAGCAAATATGCAGGAGTTTTAAATGACATTGCTGAAGAAGACATTGAACAAATAAAAAGTGGAGATTATATCAGCAAAATAGACAAGTATTTTACGTTCTTTTATAATAAACAAGAAAGTATATTAGATTACCTAGATAAAGATTGTATTGTCTTTTTAGACGAAATTTCTAAGATAAAAGCAAGATCAGAAAATATAATAAAAGACAATGAAACAATATTAAAAGGATTAGTTGAAAAAAGAAAAATTCCAATCCAGATTTTAGAACAAACAATGGATTACATTAAAATAATAGATAAGACCAAAGAAAAACAAACAATATATTTAGAAAATAAGGAAATTGGATTTACAGACGTCCAAAGTATGCATGCAAAAAGAAACGGATATAGCTTTAGCTATAGGGAGGTCAACTTTTTTCGTAGTTCAATGGATTTATTGTTTGAGGAATTACAAAAAGCAAATAAAAAATCAAAACAAACAGTAGTCCTATGTGGTAATTATGATAATGCTAAAAAGCTATCAAAATTACTAGAAGAGAAAAATATAAAATATACATTAGACGAAAATTTAACAACAGAAATAGTTCCAGGGGTAACATTTCTTACATCTGGGACTATTTCCACAGGCTTTGAAAGCTATGATTTAAACTTACTTGTTATTTCAGCTTCAGAATTATTTGTAAGTAGAGAAAAGAAAAGAACACGTCTATCACAAAGCTTTAAAGAAGGCGAAACAGTAATATTTTCAGACTTGAAAATAGGAGATTATGTGGTACATAAAACGCATGGTATAGGAGAGTACATAGGTGTTAATACTATAAAAGCAGATGGGGTAACAAAAGATTATATAAAAGTAAAATATAAAGATAATGATATTTTATATGTGCCAATAAGTTCATTAGATAACATTAGAAAATATATAGGTGCAGAAAAAGGTGCACCAAAAATAAATAGACTTGGAAGCAAAGACTGGGAGAAGACAAAAGCAAGGGTAAAAAATAATTTAAGAGAAGTAGCAAGAGAATTAATAGAACTATATGCAAAAAGGCAACATTCGAAAGGATATAGTTTTTCAAAAGATACCATATGGCAAAAAGAATTTGAAGATAGTTTTCCATATGTAGAAACAGAAGATCAGTTAAGATGTATTGAAGAAGTAAAAAAGGATATGGAATCAGAAAAACCAATGGATAGACTACTTTGTGGAGATGTAGGATATGGTAAAACAGAGGTTGCTATAAGAGCAGCATTTAAGGCTTGCATGGATCAAAAACAAGTAGCATACTTAGTTCCAACAACAGTTTTGGCTCAGCAACAATATGAAAGCTTTAAAGAAAGAATGGAAAAATTTCCAATAAGAGTAGATGTTTTAAACAGATTTAGAACACCAAAAGAACAAAAACAAATTCTAGAAAAACTTGAAAAAGGCGAATTAGATGTTGTAATAGGAACACATAGAATTTTAAGTAAAGACGTAAAATTTAAAAATTTAGGATTTTTAATAATAGATGAAGAGCATAGATTTGGTGTAAAAGATAAAGAAAAAATAAAAGAAATAAAAACAAATGTTGATGTTTTAACAATGACTGCTACACCAATTCCAAGAACATTACATATGTCAATTTTAGGAATAAGAGATATGTCAGTAATATATGAACCACCACAAAACAGAAAACCAGTACAGACATATGTTTTAGAGTATGACGATGAAATTGTAAGAGAAGCAATAACAAAAGAATTAGAGCATGATGGCCAAGTATTTTACTTATTTAACAATGTAGAAGGAATAGAAGCAAAGGCAAATAAGATTCAAGCATTAGTACCAGAAGCTAAAATAGGAGTGGCACATGGACAAATGTCTGGTAGAGAACTAGAAGAAATAATGCAAGATTTTATTGATAAAAAAATAAATGTACTTGTATGTACAACAATCCTAGAATCAGGAATTGACATTCCTAATGCAAACTCTATAATAGTTGAAAATGCTGACAGACTAGGCCTAGCACAACTATATCAAATAAGAGGAAGAGTTGGAAGAAGTGAAAAACAAGGTTATGCATATATTATGTATAAAAAAGACAAACTATTATCAGAAGTGGCAGATAAAAGATTAAAAGCCATAAAAGAATTTACAGAATTCGGTTCAGGATTTAAAATAGCAATGAGAGATCTAGAGATAAGAGGAGCAGGAAGTATATTAGGAGAAATGCAACATGGACATATGGAACAAGTTGGATATGATATGTATTGTAAACTACTAGATCAAGTTGTAAAAGAAATGAAAGGTATACAAGTAGAAGAAGAGATAGATGTTCAGTTAGATTTAGAAGTATCAAGCTATATACCAGATGAATTCATAGAAGATTCAAATCAAAAAATAGAAATTTATCAAGAAATAGCACTATGCAAAAACGAAGATGAAATAAAAGACATAACAGATTCAATAATAGATAGATACGGAAATATGCCAAAAGAAATTGAAAAATTATTAGATATTGCAAGAATAAGAAATGCATGTAGAGCAAAGAATATAATAAAGGTAGCACAAAAATCAGATAAAGTAATATTCTATTTTGATGAAAAAGCATTTGACTTCTCAGTTGTAGATAAACTATTGAAGAAATATGGAATGAGGATAAAATTCTCACCAGCAAAAAATCCATATGTAACATATAAATTGAAAAATATTAATGATATACTTAAAGAAATAAAAGAATTTTTACAAGACGTTTAATACATAAAAAGTGAAAGGAAATTGCTATGGTAATAACAAGTAAAGATAATGAAACAATAAAAAAATTAAAAAAGCTAAAAGAGAAAAAATACAGAGACCAAGAAAACTGCTATATAATTGAAGGCGTTAAATTAATTAAAGAAGCTATTCAAGAAAATGCCAAAATAAAACTAATAATTATATGTGATGACTGTAAGCAAGAAAATGACTTAGAAAGCGAAATAAAGTACGAAATAGCTAAATATGAATGTATATCTGTAAGTGAAAAAATATTTTTAAGCTTAACTAACGTAGTAAATCCTCAAGGAATTTTAGCTGTAATAGAAAGAAAAAAGCAAGATGAAAAAATAGATTATAATGAAGATTTATATTTGGTTTTAGACGATATACAAGATCCAGGAAATATGGGAACAATATTAAGAACTGCAGATAGTCTAAACATGAAACAAATAATAGTTTCAAAAGATTGCGCAGATGCATATAATCCTAAAGTTGTAAGATCAACAATGGGAGCAATTTTTAGAATAAACATAATAGAAAGTGACAATCTAGTAAAAACAATAAAAGAAATGAAAAAACATAAAATAAAAGTAATGGCAACAAGTTTAGAAACAAGCAAATCGATGTATGATATAAGCTACGAAAAAACTGCAATTGTAATAGGAAATGAAGCAAATGGAGTAGAAAAAGAAATTTTAGAATTAGCAGATGAAAAAATAAAAATACCTATGCCAGGAAAAACAGAAAGCTTAAATGCTTCAGTTGCAACAGCTGTAATATTATATGAAGCAATGAGAAATAAATTAAAATAAAAAGTGCAAATGTTATAATAGTTCGCTTATACTAATTATAGAAAAAGAAAATATTAAATTGATTTTTTCATTCCTTGCTAAAATATTTTCCAACCTACTAAACTTCGTTTAGAAGGTTAGGGAAAAACTTTCAAACTGCGCGTCACTCAAAAATCAATTTAATATTTTCTTATTTTGTTCTTAAAATTAATAATTATAGTTTAAAATAAAAAATTAAAGTTATGCTCAATTTTTTATATAACAACATTTCTATTCAGTAAGTATTTCCAATATTTTAGGATAAATATCTGCAGCTTTATTATTCCAATTATCTACAATTGCTTTAGCCTGTTCCTTTGAACCTGCAAAAGTTTGAATTTCAAAAACAATATTATTATTTTCAACAATCTTGCATTTTACTGTAAAATGATTTTCATCAATTGGAGTATAATCAGAAGAAATTGAAAATTTATCTTCAATATCATCAAGACTTTCTTTCAAATTATTATCAACTTGTAAAGTTAAAATTCCAGGAATCATATCAGCAGTAAGTTCTATCGTACGTTTCCCCTCTGGAGTAATATTATATAAAATTTCATCATCTTTTTTATAAGAAATTACATATTTATTTTCAATCAAATCAAGTAAAAATTGTTGAAAATAAAAATAATTTAGTTCAGTAATAGAAGTAACTAGTTCTAAAAGAGCTTTTTGATTAATAGGCTTTCCAATTTTATTTAAAATATATAAAACAAGTAATTTATGTTCAGCCAAGCTTGAACTATCCTCAGTAAGTTTCATAAAGTAAATCACAATCCTTTCATAATTAGCATAACAATTATCGTAATTATAACACAGAAATTTACAAAAGAATAGAAAAAAATAAAGAAAACTTAATTTAAAGAAAAAAATGTCGAAATGGCACGATGAAAAAAGCTTTACAAAACGATGAAAACGTATTAATATAAAAACATAAATTGCAATTTAAAATTTCAATTCAAAAAATTCCAAAAAGAAAAAGGGGCAAAGCCCCTATTCCGAGTAGCATTTTTTAATCATATGCACGTTCAATCTGTGCTTCAAATTCGTCAGATATATAAGAATACCCAAAATTTGAATCAGAATTATATTTATATGCCATGATGGATAAATTCTCATCAAACACGCTTGCATTACGTGAAGATGAATTAATTGTTACCCAATAATTATAAGAATCATCGGGAGTGGATGAATCAGTTACGGACAAAATACAATTTTGTAAATCATATTTTTTTAGATTTAGATTAATGTTGTTAGATGTTATTCTGAAAACCTGTGGCAGGATGTTGTAAGTGGCAGTTGAGTACATTTCATTTGATGTATATACTTCATAAGCAGTATCATCAAATGTCGTGATATACCCATATGGAATGTGCTGTTCATCACAGAAATTAATAATTTCTGACATTTTATCAGAATCTGTGTCCACATATACTCCAATTAATGAATTTTCATCTAATAATGAAACAAGTCTGTCTATAAAAGTGCTTAAAGAAGCATCCTTATAAGTAGACAAAACAATGGGCTTGCCAAGGGTGTCTACAGACTGATCTGGAAAGCTATACCAAGCCACATATTTTTCCTCAACAAATCCAACGATTTTTTTATTGGTCTTTGGATCTGTATATCTCACCTTATCCATACCATCATCAGTATAGTAGGTTAGACTATAAACTTTGGAACCAGTTTTTAAAGTACAAATGACTTCATTTTTTTCTGGAGTAGAATACAACTTGGTGCTTTGAGTAGTGAATTCTAAATCACCAGTTGCTTCATAGTTGACAACATAAACGCCAGCAACTAAAAAAATGATAATTAAGCTGATAATTTTCAAGAAATCCCGCATGAAAGCAATTACCTCCTTTTCTTATTTGCTACTCTAATAATAAATCCATCAAATATAGTATAACAGAAAAATCATTAAAAATAAATGAAAAAGAGGAGAAAAAAGTTGAAAAATCAAGCAATTTTAGGATTTACTATCATTTTAATGACAATTACACAAATATTTTGTCCATTAGCATTTAATTTGAGTCAAAACAACTTTCAAATATACAAAACAAAATTAAATAAAAAAGAAGAACAGATTTGGAAAATTGAAATACCAAAAATAAATTTAAATGCAGAAATAAAAGATGGTGTAGACCAAGAAAATTTAAATAAATATGTAGGTCATTTCGAAGAAAGTGGATATATTAGTGGAAATATATGCTTAGCAGCCCATAACAGAGGATATAAAGTAAATTATTTTCAGAATTTAAAAAACTTAGAAATAGGAGATAAAATTATATATCAATATAAAAATATGAAATTAGTATATATAGTAAAAGTAATAAAAATAATCCAAGACACAGATATAGATGTAATCAAACCAACTAAAGAAAATAAAATAACATTAATAACCTGCGTTGAAAATAAACCAGAATTAAGAAGATGTATACAAGGAATATTAAAAATATGAAAGGAGAAATTCGTATAATTTTGAAATATACGAGAAAAGAAAATGAAATTAATAAAGATAGTAGGAATATTAACAATAATTTTAGTATTAGCAACAAGCATAGCAAATGCTACATTCACTATTAGTGAAACACAATTATATTCTAAAGGTAAATGCAAACCATTACTAAAAGTAGCAAGCAATGGAGGAGAAATAACAGTAACAAAGGTATTTTATAAAAACAACGGAAAAGAATATCCAGCATATTGCGTAAATAAAGAATTAGGTGGAGTAGGTGAATATGGAAGTTATTCAGTAACAATAAATGAAGCAGTTAGCAATCCACAAGTATGGAGAGCAATAACAAATGGATATCCATATAAATCATTAGAAAGCTTGGGAGTTTTAGATGAAGACGAAGCTTATGCAGCAACGAAACAAGCAGTATACTGCGTACTTTATGGATATGATTTATCTAGATATTCACCAATAGGAGAAGCAGGCGAAAGAACTCTAAATGCAATTAAAAAAATTGTAGACATTGCAAGAAACACAAGAGATACAAAGCCAAGTAATCAGATAAAAATTATAGAAAATGAAGATTGGAAAATAGATGAAAAAAATAAAACATATATAACAAAAACATTAGAAATCAAAACAGAATGTTCAGTACAAAAATATATTATATCTTTAGAAGATACAAAAGAAAATCAAATAAAAATTACGGATATGAACGATAATGAAATCAAAGAAACAAAAGAGAATAAATTTAAAATTAAAATGCCAATAAATTTATTAGAAAAAGATGGAACAATAGGAATTAAAGTACAAGCCAATTTAGAAACAAAGCCAGTATTATATGGAAACTCAAATAATAGTACATATCAAAATTATGCATTAGCAGGCGAAATATATGAAGGCGGAGAAGGAGAGATAAAAGTGAATTATAATAAAAATACAAACAGATTAAAAATTATAAAAAAAGATGACAATGATGGAAAAGCATTAGAAGGTGTGGAGTTCAACATCATAGATGCAAATGGAGAAATAAAATATAGTAAAGTAAAAACAAATGAAAAAGGTGAAATAATAATAGATGGAATTTTACCAGGAAAATATTTTATAGAAGAAGTATCAACAAAACAAGGATATATAAAATTAAATAATAAAGTAGAATTTGATATAGATTTAAATGAAGAAGTTGAAGTAACAATTACAAACAAAAAAGAAAAAGAAGAACCTAAAAAAGAAAAAACGTATACAGAAAAAAATTATAAATTGCCTGTAACAGGAATGTAGAAAAAGGCCAAATTGAACTTATTACAAATTTTAAAGTTCACATATTTGAGCGTGCATAAATTCGAAAGGTAAAATTCTGTACATTATTAATTTTATATTATGAGAAGTTCAAAGAACTTTCTGTAATATAAAAATGAGGAGGACCCCCATACGGTAAAATTATCTACCGATGAGAGTCCTAAAACTGCTGTGACAACAATCGGAAAACTTAACTGAACTTAAGCAGTAACTGCCTGGCGAAGCAATTTCTGATACTCAGCCTCCAATTCCTCTGGATTAACATGCAAAATTACTTTATTTGCATATATTCGCGCCTGCTCTGTAGTCATTCCTTCTGCTAAACCAGCATCGTATAACCATTTACGCGGTGCATCCAAAGTATTGAGGTCTTCTCCGTAACACGGATATGTGAAATCCCCGCTTTTTGTAGTAGAACAGCGCTGCTTTCTAATCAGCTCGTCCGCTGCAAGTTTCCGAAAGTGTTTCTCCTGTGAGTAACTAAGTCCTGTCTTTGTCATAATGACATCCTCCTTTTTGATAAAACAATTTCTTGCTACATTATTATTATAGCACAAATAAAAAAATACGTCAACATTATGTAAATTCAAGTACGGATGTTGATATCAATACAGAAGTTTATCATATCTCGGCCACTCGTATTGAAAAAATTAGGATGTGAACATTAATATTGATGTATTTTTATTTGTATTAAAATTTTTTATATAAATAATGGTGAAACACTAATTAATATTAAGAATTTTCTTTGCTCTTAAAATATCATCATTATTTGCTAGTCTAACATTTTCAAGAGGATATACTAGACCAAGCTCTTTCCATTTAAATTTACCTAAGTCATGATATGGAAGAAGTTCAACTTTTTCCACGTTAGAAAGAGTTGAAATAAAATCTTTTAAACGTAATAAATCATTTTCATCATCTGTATATCCAGGAACTAAAACTTGTCTAATCCAAACTGGAATAGAATGATCAGATAAATATCTAGCAAAAGCCAAGTTATTTTTATTAGATAAACCAGTTAAAACTTTAGCTTTTTCATCATCTATATGTTTAATATCAAGTAAAACTAAATCAGTATATTTCAAAAGTTCTTCAATAGAATCATTGATAGGTAAACTGCCAGCAGTATCAAGACATGTATGAATATTAATTTTATGCAATTCCTTAAATAAAGAAGTTACAAAATTAGCTTGAAGAAGCGGCTCCCCACCAGAAACAGTAACACCACCGCCAGATGAATTAATATAAGGAAGATATCTCTTAATTTCAGAAACTAAATCTTCAACTTTAGTTAAATTTCCCGCATTGACTTCCCAAGTATCTCTATTGTGACAATATAAACATTTTAAAGGACAACCTTGCATAAAAATTACAAATCTTATACCTGGACCATCAACAGTTCCAAAAGTTTCAATTGAATGAACTTTACCTAAATTATTTTCCATCATATATAAATTATAACCCTTTCAAATTGATTTTAACCAAAAATATTATAGCATAATAAAAGAAAAAAACAATGTTAAATACTGCATGAAAATTGTTTGATTTTGTCATATTAATGTTGTATGAAAAAAATTTTTATGCTATACTTTCAATGACGTATAAAAGACTATCTTTTATGGTCAAAATATAGATATAGAATTCAAGAATGGAGGATAAATTTATGAAATTTGATGAATGGAATGGATTTGTAGAAGGAACATGGTCAAAAGAAATAGATGTACGTGATTTTATTCAAAAAAATTACACACCATATACAGGTGACGATTCCTTTCTTGCACCAGCAACAGAAAATACAAAAAAACTTTGGGATGAGGTTTTAGAGTTATATAAAAAAGAAACAGAAAATGGTGGAGTTTTAGCAATTTCAAATGATATTGCATCTACAATTACTAGCCATGAAGCAGGATATATAGATAAAGAATATGAAAAAATCGTAGGACTTCAAACAGATGCTCCATTAAAAAGAGCATTAATGCCAAATGGAGGAATACGTATTGTGGAGAAATCATGTGAAGCATACAATACAAAAGTTTCCGATAAATTAGAAGACATATATCATCACTATAGAAAAACACATAATGATGGAGTATTCTCAGTATATACTCCAGAAATTAGAGCAGCAAGAAGTTCACATATAATTACAGGACTTCCTGATGGATATGGACGTGGAAGAATAATAGGTGATTACAGAAGAGTTGCACTTTATGGTGTTGATTTCTTAATAGAAGAAAAGAAAAAAGATTTTGCAAATTGCACTTCAACATCCTTTACAGAAGAAATTATTCGTGAAAGAGAAGAAATAAGTGATCAAATAAAAGCATTAAATGATTTAAAAATTATGGCTGAAAAATATGGATTCGATATTTCAAAACCAGCTAAAAATGCACAAGAGGCAATTCAATGGTTATACTTCGGATATTTAGGAGCTATAAAAGATCAAAACGGTGCTGCAATGAGTATAGGAAGAACTTCTACTTTCTTAGATATATATATAGAAAGAGATTTAAAAGAAGGAAAAATAACAGAATCAGAAGCGCAAGAATTAATGGATCATTTTGTTATGAAATTACGTCTAGTTCGTTTCTTAAGAACACCAGAATATAATGAATTATTTAGTGGAGACCCTGTTTGGGTAACTGAATCAATTGGCGGAATGGGAATAGACGGAAGAACATTAGTAACAAAGAATTCTTTCAGAGTATTGCACACATTAAACACATTAGGTTCATCACCAGAACCTAACTTAACAGTACTTTGGTCAACTAGATTACCAGAAGGATTTAAGAAATTTACAACAGAATTATCAATAAATACAAGCTCTATCCAATATGAAAATGATGACCTAATGAGAAACTATTGGGGAGATGATTATGGAATAGCATGTTGCGTATCTGCAATGAGAATCGGAAAACAAATGCAATTCTTTGGAGCTCGTGCAAACCTTGCCAAAGCATTATTGTATGCAATCAATGGCGGTAGAGACGAAATGTCAGGAAAACAAGTTGCTCCTAAATTCCAACCAATAACATCAGAATATTTAGATTACGATGAAGTAATGCAAAAATTCGATGTAATGATGGATTGGGTAGCAAAAACATATATAGACGCACTAAATATAATTCATTATATGCATGATAAATATTCATATGAAGCAATAGAAATGGCTTTACATGATAAAGATATTTTAAGAACAATGGCATGTGGAATTGCTGGATTATCAGTTGTTGCAGATTCATTATCAGCAATTAAATATGCAAAAGTAAAACCTATTAGAAATGAAGATGGATTAGTTACAGATTACGAAATAGAAGGAGATTTTCCTAAGTATGGTAATGACGATGACAGAGTTGATTCATTAGCAGTAGAAGTTATAAAATCATTTATGACAAAATTAAAGAAACAACCAACATACAGAAATTCAGTACCAACAATGTCAATTTTAACTATCACATCTAACGTAGTTTATGGTAAATATACAGGAAATACACCAGACGGCAGAAAAGCAGGAGCTCCATTTGGACCAGGTGCAAACCCACTACATGGTAGAGATCAAAACGGTGCTTTAGCTGTACTAAATACAATTGCTAAATTACCATATAAATATTCAGAAGATGGTATTTCTTATACATTCGCTATTACTCCTAATACATTAGGAAAAGATATGGACGAAAAAGTTAAGAATTTAATTGCATTACTTGATGGATATTTTGTTCAATTGAGTCATCATATTAATGTTAATGTGTTTAATAGAGATTTATTGCTAGATGCAATGGATCACCCTGAAAAGTATCCACAATTAACTATTCGTGTTTCTGGTTATGCTGTTAAGTTTACTAAGTTAACTAGGGAACAACAGTTGGATGTTATTAATCGTACTATTCACGAACGTATCTAATTTGAAACGATAATCAGCATATTAATATGTTAAAGCACCCTTCAACAACCTCAACGTACCTTTGTACGCATTCGGATTATTGAAGAGTGCTTTGTTTTGTAATATACTAATTCTAGTTTCAAATATCTAGAATTTTTGGGCTCAGCAAAATGGCATTTCTATTTTAAAATTAGAGAATGTATGCTTTCAATTTATTGAAGAGAGTTTTGCCTTACAAAATAGTAAAAAATGCTATTGAAAAAATTTTTCATATGATATAAAATATTAACAGTATTGTTAAAGAAAGAGGGAATTAAAATGGATAAACATAAAATAGTAACAAAAATAGTAGCAATAGTAATGATAGCTGCAATGCTTTTAGCAACAGCAAGCACACTAATATATTATTTACTTATGAAATAGAAAGGTAGAATATGGAAGGTTTCGAAGGATTTAAATTAGACATTACAAACTTCTATGAAAACAATATTGTAAGTTATATAGAAAATTTGCAAGATCATCCGCTTGATTTATTTATGCTAATATTAGATTTAATAATAGTTGGATTTTTAGTTGTAAAATTATTTAAATCAATTAGACATACACGAGCTAGTCAGTTGGCAAAAGGTATTTTAATTTTGATTGTAATAACAGGTCTAACTAAATTACTACATTTATATATATTCAATGCAATTTTAACAGCAATAATGAATTGGGGAGTTTTAGCATTAATGATAATATTCCAACCAGAATTGAGAAGAGGTCTTGAACAATTAGGTACAAACCAATTTGGAAAGTTTTTTGGAATAGATAAGAGTATAGAAGTTAAAACAAAAGAAAATATATATAGAATAGTAATTGCAGCAACTGAGCTTTCAAAAACAAGAACGGGAGCTTTAATAGTAATTGAAAGAGACATAAAATTAAATGATATAATTGATACGGGAATTTTAATGGACTCAGAGATTTCACCACAATTACTTGTAAATATATTTACTCCAAGAACACCACTTCATGATGGAGCAGTTGTAATTACTGATAATAAAATTGCAGCAGCATCATGTATGTTACCTTTAGCTGATGATAAAGATATTGCAAGAGAACTAGGTACAAGACATAGAGCAGCAATTGGAATTTCAAAAGAAACAGATTGCGTTGCAGTAGTCGTTTCAGAAGAAACAGGAAAAATCTCAATTGCAAAAGAAGGTACACTTATAGCAGATGTTAAGGAAGAAACTTTAAAGAAAATCTTGATAAAATATTTGATTACTATAAAAGATATTGAACAAGAGAAAAAAGAAAAAATAAAGAGATTCAAAAAGTTTTATAAAAAAGATGAAGAATAAATAGCGACCTTAAAATAAAAAAGGTTGCTATATTTTTATAAAGAAAAGATTGAAAAAATTTTTATTGTCATGTTCCATTTTTTATATAAAAATAACAATGCCCCAGAATTTGATATGCAAATTTTTCACACGAACAAAGAAACAGCCATAAAAATGCTATAATAAGTGTAAATGCTAAGTCAGCTTGTGTTATAAATTAATTTCCGTTTTGGACTTTCAATAAATTTATAAACAGCTTCTGCAAATCCACCAGATGAAACATCATTTTCAGTTGTATATTTTGCAACATTTTTTAATTCAGAATATGCATTTGCAACAGCAACACCAACACCAGAGTTTTTAACCATATCTATATCATTCAAATTATCTCCAATAGCCATAATTTCATCATTACTAATAGAAAGATGTTTACTAAGAATATTTAAAGCATTACTTTTACTTGTATTAGAAGGAACAACAGACAAATACTCATACTCTTTTCCAACAATCTTATCCATATATTGACCAAATTTAGAAATTTTTAAAATAGAAACATTTGAAGATGACAAAATTTCTTCTTTTACATTATCCAAAGAAGAATAACTAGAAATAATAAATTGATAGATAGGTAAATTATTTTTTTCAATATAATCTAAAACATCAGAGACAATAATAAATTTAAATCCAGGTAACTTTTGAAGTTTAAAATTCCTAAAGTCCAGAAATTCAAGCTTTTCAGTTATTAGTTGATTATCACTATATGCATGAACATGTAATTTGAATTTTTTAGCAATTTCATAACATTTTTTTATATCATTAATAGAAAGAAAATTTTTAAAAATAGGTACTCCTGTTTTTAAATTATAAATTTGAGAACCGTTATTAAAAATACCATAAGTAGCATGACATTTTCTGCACAAATCTTGACTCACAGAATAAGATTTTCCAGTACAAATAGCAAAATCAATATTACGATTATTCATCATATCAATGGCTTCAAAATTTGATTTATTAATATAATTATTTTCACTAACAATAGTACCATCAAGGTCACTTGCCACTAATTTTATAGACATAGAAATAGTCTCCTAATTTTTTTCTAATTATACAATAGTAAAAAGATTAAATCAATTAAAAAATAAAAATAGACCATTCTTTAAAAATTAGTCTATTTTTTCTCCTTTTCAGGATAATAAATGCGATCTATTTAATATACTTATAAGATAGAAGAAAATGTTAGTAAATACTTAATTTTTCCTTTTTAAAAATGAAACTTAAAATGGCTGAATGGCTTGTTATAGACGGCTTGGTATGGTATAATATCGAAAGTGAGGAGAATTTATTAAAGTGAGAAATATAAAATTAATAATAGAATATGATGGAAAAGGCTTTAATGGCTGGCAAAAACAGGCTAATGGTAAGGAATTGAACATATTTTAAATTAATTTTAAAATACGTCAAACCCTATATATTAAAGCTTTTCATGCGTTTATCATATTTTCAAATAAACGTAAAACTCTTTAAAATTGTTTCGCGTGGCTGTACATATGGCTGTACAAAAAAATATCTTAATCAATTACAAGGCCTTGCTTAGCAAGATAATCGAAGGACATATCTAGATGTTCTTTTTTAAATTTATCGAATATCTCACAATATACGTTTAATGTGGTTGCAACATTAGCATGTCCCATTATTTTAGCAAGAACTGGAGCCGGCATACCACTTTCAATACATCTAGTAGCGAAAGTATGTCTTAACATATGTTGGTGCACATCATATCCTTCACCTATATTATTGTTTTTACAAAAGTTTTTAAACATTTCATTAACAGTATCAG
This sequence comes from uncultured Clostridia bacterium, assembly GCA_934149275.1. GTDB lineage: Bacteria > Bacillota > Clostridia > TANB77 > CAG-508 > UMGS1994. The sequence continues at coordinate 29,748 of CAKPEG010000003.1, forward strand.
TACTTATGCAATTTTTGTTTGAATTACAGAAAAGAAGATTATGACTGTTTTCAGAATAGTAATCAGATGATAAATATTCTTTAAGTAATTTTTCCACTAAAGGGTTCATCATTAAATCTCTAATTCCATTTACTGTCTTAGGATATAAACCAACTATCGCTCTATTATTAAATGTACGAGTTATAGTTCTTCTAATATGAATTAATTTTTTCTCAAAATCAATATCATTAACATCTAAAGCATTTATTTCTCCCATTCGCATACCTGTATACAAACTTAAAAAAATCTGATATTTGTATCTAAATTTATTTGTATCTTTTAAGCATTTAATAAGTTGTTTTTGCTCTTCAATTGAAAAAGCGGGAACCACTTTTGATTTGTTACTGAATTTTTTAGATGAAGGAATTTCAAATTCAAGTTGGTTGTCTAAAAAATTGTAACGAAGAATATTTTTACGAACAGCAATTTTAAATGTATTATTAACGATCCCATATATCTTAGCAATAACTGAATCGGAATATTTGGTGATATAAATAAAAAAATCTTTTAAATCTTCTTCAGTAATTTTTTGTAATGGCATATCTGCAATGTAGTGAGAAGAAATGTTTTTTAATGTACATATTTTTCTAGAATATGAAGATTCTTTCAATTTGTTCATCTTATATCCAGTATCAATAAATTCTTTTGCTAATTCATAAAAAGTAATTTTTGATTTATCAACATAGGTATCTGTATTTAATTCTGTAATAACTTTTTCTAATTTTAACTTAACCTCTTGTCTAGTTTTTCCATAAATAGTTTTCCTTTTTCTTTTTCCTGTTTTATCATACATGGAAATAGTATATTCAGCAGCCCACATAGGCTTTCCGTGAACTAATCTTTTAAAAATAGTTCCTTCACCATTACCTCTGCTTTTTGCCTTTTTCATATATGCAAACCTCCGTTCGTTCAAAAATATAAAAAATTAAATGCTTGGATAAAGCATTTTTTCTTCTGTAAAAAGTAGATCATTGTTTTTATAATAAGTGTATGCAAATTCAACCATATTTGGTTCAACATTTAAATATTCTGCAATATCGCATAAATTATATATACCGATTATAAAAGCAGTCTAAAATTGATTTTAAAGGCACACAAATTAAACTTCGCCATTTCAAAGCTTTGTATTCTTGTTTTGAAATTAATTGAAAATCTGAATCAAGCTTGTATGTAGCATCAAAATAGTAATGACCTAGTTCTTCAGCAAGTGTGCATTTTTCTTTTGTTAGTGTATTTAATTTTGAATAATTCAAACCGATTACTTTATACTTATCATATTTTATATAGCAACCGTTGACAGAAGGGATATGACAATTATATATATTTAAACCTTCACGTTCGGCTAATTGATATAATTTTTCTAAATCCATATTATTTATCCTTTTTATTTTTTTCTTCTTTCTTTTTTTCCTCTTCAATTACAAATTTAGCATAGTTTTCAATAGCCTTTTTAACATCTTCGCTTATATAGCCTTTATCTTCAGCAGAAAGAGCAATATGTAATTCATCTTTTGAAAAATCAATAGTAGATGTATTACGAACGTTAGATTTTCCTAGTAAATAGTCTATACTGCAATTAAATATTTCAGATAATTTATTTAAAACATCTATTGATGGCATATTTTTATCATTTTCATAATTAGCAATATTAGATCTTGATGTATTAATTTTTTTTGCTAAATCTTCTTGCGTGAGATCGTAACCTTGTCTAAGTTTTTTTAAAATATTTCCAAAGCTCATAAAGTCACTCCTTTCTAGTAAATTATAACATTGCGATGTCAGTAATGCAAACATTTTTGAAAAAAATATAAAAAAACTATTGACAGTTCTGCTGACAAAATATATAATGTCAGCAGAACGAACGAAAGGAGGATAAAATGAGAAAGAAACTTATAGAAATTCGAAAGAAAAGAGGATACACTCAAAAAGGAATAGCAGACGAACTAAATGTTGCTAGAACAACGTATACAGGTTATGAAAATGGAACTGTAACTCCATCGCTTGAAACTGGATTGAAGATAAAAGAGGTTTTGAGGTATCAAAAGGACGATATTTTTTTAGATTCGAATGTCAGTTAAACAGACAACAAGAAAGGAGAAAGAATTTGAATAATGAATCAAATTAGAATATTCCGAAAAAAGAAAAAAATATCTCAGAAAGAGTTAGCACTTATTATGAGGGTAAATCAAAATACTATTTCTCAGTGGGAGAACGATATGAGACAGCCTAAAATAAAACAAGCAATTATATTAGCAAAAGTATTAGAAACAACAGTAGAGGAGCTATATAAATAGAAAATACTAATCATAGCGTCAATATGATTAGCATTTCTCCACAATTTGTTTATCTTAAACTTTTGCAATTAGTATATAGCCCATACATTCAATATAGTACGTTTGTTTTACGACATTCCGTGTCGATAATATTGCCCATATATATTCAACTAATATTATGTTTGACGCCCATAACTTCTATGAAAGCCCTAGTACTTAATCAGTTGTGATTCTGACAATATAATGTTTTGTACCCCATAGCAACTAGAATTTTAGATTTTAAGCTATCCAGCTAATTGTATGGCTATCCAGCAATACGACCTCTAATTTTTAAGAAACAGGGTAAACTCAATATTTTTGTCAAGATACATCAGTCCTTTCATAATTAAATTTACCCAACAGGGTTTATAAGTGTCAACAATATATCACAGTAAGAGATAAAAGTAAAGGAGGAAAAAATGGAACTAAAAGACGATATTTTTTATACACCAACGGAATTTGCAAAAATGAGAAATTGTAGCGTACCAACTGCCTTAAATATTTATAATTCACCTGATTTTCCAAGCGAAAATTTTGGAAAAGAAAAGGTTGCACTAGGTAGTGCAATTAGAGAATGGTACAGTCAAAAAAGAGTAAGAGGAGAGTGAGAAAAATGGAAAAGTACTTAGATGCATTAGCTTGCTTAATGATTTTGTTTAAACAAATTGTAACTGTGCTAGCAATAGCAGTTGCGGTACAAGGAACAGTTTATCAGTTATCAGGAAGAAAAATTAGTATATGGAATATATACAAGAAATCAATGTTGAAAGGAGTGAATAAAGAATGGGTAGATTAAAAAACAAAGCAGAAATATTAAACATAAAAGCTGAAAATCAAGATTTAAGAAATGAAAATGAGGAGTTAGAGCTAAAAGGATATAGAGCTAATAAAAAGGTAGCAATACTAGAAAATGCAATTAGAGATATAAAAGAAACTTTAAGCAAAAATCAGTTAGGAAGTGCTACAAATTATCAAAACCAAATAAGAAAAGTTCTAGCTGACTGCGAATCTAAACTAGAACTTAACAAGATTAAATAAAGTACATATATAATCATACTTTTCCACTAGTATAGCATTTTTAGTGGAAAAGTGCAAGAGAGGAGAACAAAATGATTTTAGATGATGAGGATAGATGTGAAGAACTAGAAAATATCATAGATGATTTAGAAAGCTTTGAAGATGATCTAAAAGGATTATCAGAAGGTTTTACATCAAAAGATATAAAAGGCGACATAAAGGACATAGTAGCTGAAATTGAGTCAATAAAAGACAAATACATAGAAGAAAAAGAAACAGTTGAAGAAAGACTTAGAGAACAAGAAAAAAGCGAAAATAGAGCGCAAATAATTGAATTTGAAAGGAGCAGGTTATGAGCAACGAATTAATAATAGTCAAGCAATTGCCACAAATTGAAGAACATTTAAAAGAACGTTCTGAAGAAATTGAAAAAAAGGTTGAAAATGCAAAAAGTTTAATTTGCACAGAAGAAAATGTCAAAACAATTAAAGAGGTAAGGGCTGAGTTAAATAAAGAATTTAAAGAAGTAGAAACTCAAAGAAAAATGGTAAAAGAGCAGATATTAGCACCATACACAAAATTTGAAGAAATTTACAAAACTTACATATCAGATAAATACAAAAGTGCAGATATAGATTTAAAAAATAAGATTGATACGGTTGAGAATGAACTAAAAAACAAAAAAGAACAAGAAATAAAAGATTATTTTGAAGAGTACAAGAAAGCAAATGATATTGATTTTATTACTTATGAACAAGCAAGAATAAATGTAACGTTATCAGCAAGCAAAAAGAGCTTAAAAGAACAGGCAAAAGCATTTATAGACAAAATAGTAGATGACTTAAAACTAATAGAAACGCAAGAACACAAAGCAGAAATATTAGTTGAATATAAGAACGATTTAAACGTATCAAAAGCAATTACAACAGTAACAAGTAGATTTAAAGCGATTGAAGAGTTAAAGCAGAAACAATTAGAAGAAGCTCAAAGAGTTGCAGAAGAAAGTATACAAGCACAGACTAAAGCAACCAAAAATGCACTAGATAGATTTTCTAGTTCAAAGAGCTTTGTGATTGTTCCTGAAAAAAAGAAAGTAAAATGTGAAATTAATTTATACCCAGAGCAATTAGAAGAATTAAGAAAATTTTTAAATAATTTAAATATTGAATATAAGTTGGAGGAAATATAAGTGAATATTTATGAAAGTATAACCAAGATAATGGAAGAAGTTCCAGCAGTGGGAAAGGAAAAAAATAATAAACAACAAGGTTTTAAATATAGAGGAATAGATGATGTAATGAACGCATTACAACCATTGCTAGCGAAGAATAAAGTTTTCATTGTTCCAGAACTTATGGACCAAATCAGAGAAGAAAGAACGTCTTCAAAGGGTGCAACACTAATTTATTCAATTTGCAAAATTAAATATAAATTCTTTGCAGAAGATGGAACGAGTGTTGAGGCTATTACAGTAGGCGAGGGAATGGACAGTGGAGATAAGGCAACTAATAAGGCGATGGCAATAGCAATGAAATACGCATTATCTCAAGTTTTTTGCATTCCTACCGAAGAAACATCAAAAGATCCTGATGAAGAATCTCAAGAAATACAAGAACAAGAAAGTGAATTAGTTACAGAAAAACAAGCAAGGATAATTCACGACATGATGGAACAGAAAGGATTAAATGTTGAGAAACAGTTACAGATTAATTATGGAATAACTGATGTAAAAGAACTTACTACTCAACAATATGCAAGTATATTGAATGCGATAAGAGATTTACCAAATCAAAAGTAGGTGATAAGTAATGCAAACAACACGGAAAGCTAACAGATATTAGCATAGATTTTCAAACAAGAAAGCCTAAAATATCAATTTTATTAGACAGTAATGAACTTACTAATATAGAAGAGCTAAACGGCTTAAAATTGAATGTTGAGCTAAAGAAATATAGCAAAAAAAGAAGTCTTGATTGTAATGCTTACATGTGGGTTCTAATTCAAAAAATTGCAGAAAGAATATCAACACCTGAGATAACAATTACAAAAGAAGAAGTATACAGAGATGCAATTAGAGATGTAGGAGCATACACAATTGTTCCAATTAAAGAGAAAGCACTAGATGAATGGATTAAGCTGTGGCAAGGAAATGGAACAGGTTGGGTATGTGAAACACAACCGAGTAAGCTAGATGGATTTATAAATGTTATGTGTTATCACGGATCAAGCAGATATACACAAGCTGAAATGAACAGATTAGTAAATATAATTGTTCAGAATTGTAAGAATTTAGGTATAGAAACAAAGCCACAAGCCGAGATAGATAGTTTATTAAAGAGTTGGGGTGATTAAATGGATTCAATAATGCAAAACGAAAAAAGATGTTATGTGTGTGGATTATATGCACCAGTTGAAGAACATCATATATTCTTTGGAAATCCTAACAGAAGGATATCAGAAGAAAATGGATTTAAAGTATATCTGTGTCAAGAACATCACAGAGGAACGATAGGAGTTCATGGAAAACTAGGCCATGTATTAGACATTAAATTGAAGCAAGAATGTGAAAAGAAATACTTAAATCAAGGACATACAGTACAAGATTTTATTAGATTAATAGGAAAAAATTATTTATAAATAGCAACAGGGGTAAGACACAAGTTTTACCCCTGATTTTACAAGAGAGGAGAGTGTTATGGCAAGAAAGAGAATGATTGATCCAAATATTTGGCAAAGTGAAGATTTTGGAAGATTATCTACTTTAGCTAAAATTGTTTTCATAGGTTTATTTTCTCTTGCTGATGATGAAGGTAGAGGTAGATGTAAACCAGTATATTTAAAGTCTACGTTATTCCCTTATGATGAAAATATCAGAAGTACCGACATTGAAAAGACCTTATCAGAGATAAGCTCTATTATGTCCATAGTTCTATATACTTATAACGGAAGTAGTTATTATAGCCTTTTAAGCTGGCATACATTTCAAAAAATAGACAAACCAAGTCCAAGTAAGATACCAGAATATGATGATAAAACAATGCAATTATTATTCGACGAAAATTCGACGAATAATCGTCGAGCCTTCGCTCCTAATATAATAGAAAAGAATAGAAGAGAAGATAATAGAAAAGAAATAGAAGATAAGAGAAAAAGAATAGTGGAAATATACAATACCATTTGTACTAATTTGCCACAAGTTCAGAAAATAACGAAGAAAAGAGAAACAGCTATTGATAGTTATTTAAAAGAATTTACAGTTGAACAGTTTGAAGATATTTGTAATAAAGCTAATTCTAGTGACTTTTTAACAGGCAAAAACAATAGAAAGTGGAGAGCAGATTTTGATTTTATAATGCGAACTGATAAATCAACAGCAATTTTAGAAGGTAAATATAACTTCAATACAGCTGATCAAAAAAGCAGTAATATTTTCTATGATATCGGAAAAGAGGAGGGCATATTTTAATGACAAGAGAACAAATAGTAAGTGCGTTAACAATATTAAAAACAGCATATCCTAATTTCTATAAAGATATGAGCAAACAAGAAGCAGAAAATACAATAAACTTGTGGAGCATGATGTTTGAACATGAAGATAGTCAATTAGTAATGGTTGCTGTTAAAGAATTAATAAATAGTTTTCAATTTCCACCAACAATAGCAGATATAAAAAACAAAATGGCAAGTTTAACAAGTACTATAAGGACACCAACAGAGTTATGGGGAGAGTTAGAAAAAGCATTGAAAGATAGTATATATCACAGTAATGAACAATTCGAAAAACTTAGTCCAGAAGTGCAAAGCTTTGTCAGAAATCCAGGACAGTTAAAAGAAATGGCAATGATGGATAGTGACGTGGTACATAGTGTGATAAAAGGGCAATTTTTGAAGCAGATAGAAATAATACAAAAAAGAATTGACGATGATAAGAAAATGTTGCCTGAAACAAAAAGAATGAAAGAAATGCTTTTAAAGGTGGGAACTGATGTGAAAATGTTAATAGATTAGTTTTAAAAAATTAACAATTAGGAGGATAAAAAATGAAATTTAAAGTTGGAGATAAAGTAAGAATTAAAAAAGATTTGGATAGTAACAAAATGTATAGAGTAGCAATCGTATCTAAAATGGAAGAGTATAAAGGAAAAGTTGCAGAAATAGTAGCAGTAAGAGGTAAAACTGGATATGCATTAGATATAGATAAAGGTTATTGGAAATGGTCAGATGATACATTTGAGTTAGTAGAATCAAAGAAATTCACAAAATCAGACTTAAAAGATGGAGATATAGTGACAAGAAGAGATAAGAACAAAGGCATAGTGAACGAGAGAGACAATGAAATAAGAAGGTTAGATAATAATAATATGGTTATACCTCTATCTAGTTATACAGAGGATTTAAAAAATACAGGTAGAGCTGGAAAATGTTTAGATATTATCAAAGTAGAAAGACCAGTTAAATACGAAACAGTATACGAAAGAACTGAAGAAGAGAAGAAAGAGATATTAGATAAAGTTGAAAAAAATTATTTAACAAACGTGATTAAGCCATTTAAGAAAAGATTTAAAGGTATAAGCAAAATAGAAAGTCCGATGTTTCCAGCAGAAAAAGAATTTCTACAAATACAATTAAATAATGATGAGATAATTTTACCTTATTTTGAAAAAGGGACAATGTATAAAGAAATGGAACTTAACAAGAGATATACATTAGAAGAACTAGGAATATGAACTTTCGAAAATTTTGCAACAACTGAAAGGAGTGATACGAATGATAACTGAAATGACAAGGCAGATGAGCTTCGATGATATACAAGACAAAGTCAAAATAAGATACATACAAATTTTAAATAGATTAGACAAACCAAAAACAGCAAAGGAATTAGCAGTTGAATTATACGATTTAGGTTTTATACCAAGTACAGAGAGAAATTACACGGCACCGAGATTGACAGAATTATCAAGGATGGGAATGGTAAAAGTTATAGATAAAAAGAAATGTGAGTACACAGGCAAAACAGTAGCAGTATATGAAAGAACACAAAAAGGATTTGAAGCTATAAATATGAACCATATACCGAGGATTTAGGGGGACTAAGTATGGATAAGCCTAAAACAAAATGTAAAACCTGTATAGGCTGTAATAAACAAGAATTAGAGAACTTCAAAGAAATATACAGATGTGAATATTATATAAATTATAACGAACTAAAGAAAAAACTGGGAGGGAAATAAAATGGAAATAATGATTATGGCAGTAGAAACTGTTGTAACATCAGTACTGTTAATTATAGCAATAGTGCTTACAGCAGATGTTATAAAAAGAATTAAAACACTTCAAGATATAGACAAGCTGTTAGATTCAGCAATTGAAATACATAAGGAAATGATGAAAACTAAATCAGATATGGAAGCAGAACTATACAAATTCAAGTTAGTTAAAGAAGCTCAAACAAGTCAGAAGAACGAAACAGAGCAATTTAAGAGAAATGTGTTAGGAATATTTGAAGAAGAAAAAATTGATGAGAATTAAAAAATGTCCGGTTAATGGCAAAAAAAGTCCGGTCAAGAGCGGACTTTAGGAGGTTTTATGGAAGATAAAATTGAAATAGAAGAATATGTAAGAACTAAAGAAGGCTTTATTTATAGAATTGAAGATGGAGAAGAATTTTTTGAAGATAGTGTAGACGTTGGTATTGGTATTATCCCTGATATTGAAGGAAAATGGGTAGATAAAGAGCACTTAAATTATATAGATAAAAGAGACATAAAAGAACACAGCAAAAATCTAATAGATCTAATTGAAGTCGGAGATATTGTTGAAATAAAAGAACGCATAAGTTGCTTTAGAAACGTTGAAAAAATTCCAATTTTCGATATAGGAACATTAATTGCTATAAAAAACGGAATAGCAAAATATACTATGAAAATTGTATCGGTATTAACACACGAACAGTTTGAACAAAATTCATATAAAGTAGGTGGAAAAGATGAATAGAGAAATAAAGTTTAGAGGAAAAGATTACAATAATAAATGGAGATATGGTGATTTAGTGCAAGAAAAGTGGGGACAAGGAAAAGCAATAATGATAAAGAAAGATACAACGGCTTGGAGCGTATTAGAAGATACAATAGGACAATATACAGGATTACATGATAAAAATGGAAAAGAAATATATGAAGGAGACATAGTTTTATATGAAGACTGGGAGGAAGACCATGAAGGTGGAAACGATGATTGTTTTATAAACAAAGGAATTGTAGAATATTGCGAAGAAAATTGTTACTTCAATGTAACAGGAAGAGAATCAGCTTATATATTCAACGTATTATACAAAGATAATGATACTTTAGAAGTAATAGGCAATGTATATGAAAATTCAGAGTTATTGGAGGAAAAATAAATATGGCTTGGGAATTACACAAAAAGAAAGATAAAGAATTGTACAATGTTTATTCAACAGTAATAGACGATTATGTGTATAAATGGAGTAAGAAAGACATAATAGCAACACATGTTTATAGTAGGTATTATCAAGATGCACGCAGAAAAGCAAGAGAATTTATGCAAGAAATAGATAAAGAAATTTGATAAAGGAGTAAATAAGATATGAAAATAAGAGATTTAAAAATAACAAGTAAGATGGCTGATAAACATAAAAAGACAATGAATGCTTTGTATATTATTACTTACATATTGTTATTTCCATTTGTAATATTAGATTATTTGTCAGATTTTTTAGAATGGTTATGCAATAAAATGTCATGGTTTAGAACTGATATTGTATATACAACATTTAAAATTATATACAAAAAAGAAATTATAGCAGAGACAAGACAGGAGAGTGAAATAGTTAAGGAGAGTGATACATAGTGAAAGAAAAAACAGCAATAGTACAAATTCCTAAAATAATATGTGAAGAATGTAAAAAGAGAGAAGCTACAAGATTATGTGATTATGAAATAGGACATAACATTGATTTAGTAGGACCTGGAAAAGCAAAAAGAGTAACTTGTGATAAAAAATTATGTGTTAAATGTGCAACAAAGATAAATAACAAAGATTATTGTAAAAAGCATATTGAAGCGATAAGACAAGAGTTAGGAGGTGTTTTAAGTGAAAGAAAAAATCTATATAATTTTTAAAAATAACGAAGAAGAATACGATGATTATTCAGACTGGATAATAGAAATATATAAAGATAAAGAAAAAGCAGAAAATAGATTTGTAGAATTAGTAAAAACGAATCAGTATAAAAAAGACAGAGCAATTAAAAGTGCAAAATACAACGAGGACATAGGCGCTTACAGAATCGAGGAACATGAGATAGAAAACGAAACAAATAAAGTTATTGACACTAATGCTAGTAGTATAGAAGAAGATATAAAAATAATAAAAGAAGAGTTCAAAGATGAATATTTTGGGGACATGTTGTGGGGAGAATTAAAACCAGCGGTAGAACATTTATTAGCAGACTATGAGAAGTTACAAGAAGAATTTAAAGCAGTAGACAGCGAATGTAATAGATTAGAACGAAAAAAAGTTGAGCAGGAAAAAACAATAAATTTGATGGCTGAGTTTATTGAGGATGAATTAACAGTAGATGAATTTTGCACAAAGGAAGGTTGCTATGCAGATAATTATATAGATGGACATTGTGAAAAGTGCTTAAATTGTATTAAGCAATATTTTAAAAACAAAGCAAAAGAGGTGATAAGTAATGACTGAAGAAGAAAAGAAAGCGATTGAAACATTGAAAAGTTGGAAAGATTACAACATAAGAAATAAAAATAAGTTATTAGAAGCTGATAAAATTATAAAAGTTCAAGAAACAATATTAAATCTAATAAATAAACTACAAAAAGAAAATGAAGAAAAAACAATACTTCTATTTGCAGGAGCAGAAAAAGTAAGACGATTAGAGAAAGAGAACGAAGAATTAAAAGGAACATTAAGAGATACTCAAAACAGTTGGTTTGAAGATACGAAAAAAATAGAAAAATTAAAGAAAGAAAATCAATGTTACATAAATTCAATACAGAGCATTGTACCAGTTTTGACGCAAGACTATATAGAAAAACAGAAAATAAAAGAGGTAATTAAAGAATTAGAAGATAATATTTGCCGTATAAAAAAACAATATAGCAATGGTGGAGAAAATTGCAATACTGCATATCTTGAAAACTTAGCGCAAGTAAAAATACTGAAACAAATATTAAAAGAAAGCGAGGAAAAGTAAATGGAAGGAATAATTGGAGCAATTTTAATGATATGTGGTTTTATTGGAGGATTTGTAACGTTTGCAGTATTAGCTTTTAAAACTAACATATATTTTGGATTTATAGTTTTATTTGGAGAAATGATTTTTTTAGGAGGACTACTATTAGACATGGAACAAGGCTGGGAAAAAAGAAATAGATTGGGAGGATTAAAATGGAGAAAGTTAAAAGAGTACTAACGCAAGCTGAAATACAAGAACTTAGAGATTTAATAGAATATACTGATGACGACAGAACAATAGAACTATTTAAGAAATTTCATGCAACATACAACATGCTGGCAATATTTTATAGAGATAAGAAATCAGAAGAAAGACGTACATTATACTTTGAAACAGAATTGCAAAAAGCTAATGAAAAAATCAAGAAGCTGGAGGCAGAGATAAAGAAATTAAAAAGTATGTAGGAGGTACACAAATGAAGTTATCTAAAGAAGAATACAGAGAAGCAAAAGGATGTTTAAAGAGATACAATTATAACTGTGTTAAAATATTAAATATAAGAGCAGATATTATGGATTTAGGAGCACAGAACTTGGATGGATTACCAAAGCCAAAGAATAATGTATCAGATCGTGTACTAGAAAGTGTAATCAAGTTGCAAGAGGACGAAGCTTTGCAAGTAGCAATTAAAGAATACAAAGCAGTAGTACAAGCTATACAATTAGTCAATAAAGACAGTAAATACATATTTGAAGAGATGTATATAAAAAGTAAATCAAAGTGGGAAATAATTGACTCTGGTATGTCTGAAGCAACTTTTAAAAGAAGAAAAAGCGATTTAATTCAAGCGGTTCATAAAGAATTGAAAAAAATGAGCCAAAATTGAGCTTTTTTATCAAAAAAAGTGTGCTAAAATAGTATTATGAAAAATTAAATAAAAGAATTAGAGGTTCTTATATTATTTGATTTTCTTTTCTTAATTATTAAAAAAGGTAGCTTGACGAAAGGTTAATGTTGTCAAGCTACTTTTTATTTATGGTATTAGCAAAATGCTAGGTATTGTTGATATAAAATAAACTGATTTGATTAGCTTTTTTGTTGCAAATTTCCAAATATCCTTAAACATGTATATAAATCATTCCGTAAGAACCTTCCTAGCAGGTTCTTTTTATTATTAGTACAAAGCACGCAAACATATATAGCAGAGTGACAAATCAGCCGTTCAGTTCTAGAGTGCAATTATATATAACTTGCGTGTTTTGTAGTGATTATATTACAAAAGAAGGTGTTATTATGATTAGTGAAAAAGAACGCTTTGATAAATATGTCAAAGAACAGTGTAGGAACTGCAAAAACAAAGATAAGAACTTATGCGAAATTCACACATCTGTCTTGAACGGAATCATAACAACAAAGTGTGAGTTCTATGAAAAAGAAGAAATATAATTTTGCAATGTGTATGAAACATCGTTGCGATGAGTGTAAAAGAAAAGACAAATGTTTTAAAGAAAGAGGTGAATATAATGGAGAAAATAATAAAAGAAGGAAAAGTACTAAGAAGTTTCAACGACAAGGAAAACAACTTAAAAACATATACTAAAGGCGATACATTTAGAGCTGATGATACTAGATATTTTGAACTATTCAGACAAGGTTTCTTAAGTGAAGGAAAAGTAGTTACATCTAAAAACAGCAAGTAGGTGAGGAGATGGCTAAATATGATTGGAAGCAGTTAGAGAAAGAATACATATTAAGTGAATATAAGTCAGTAAAAGAGTTCTTAAGAAGTAAAGACATCAAATCTACTGGGAATACTAATAAACAGACGAAAGGCTGGGCAGAGAAAAAGGCAACAAAAGAGCAACAAAAGAGCAACAAAATAGTAGAAAAGGTAATAGAAAAGCAATCAGAAAAAGAAGCTAACAAAATAATACAAGTAAAAGATGTAGCAAATGATTTATTAAGTAAAATAGTACAAGCTAATAATGAATTAAACAAACATCTAGCAAAACATAAAACAAAAGTAAAAGCTGTAGTATATGATAAAAAAACTTCAAAGCCATCTAAAGAAGTAATAACAGAGCAAGAAGAAATAAAAGATTATATAAGTATAATAGACAGAAAAGGACTAAAAGAGCTTACATCTGCATTAAAGGACTTAAGTGATATATTAGGTCCAAAAGAAGATGATGACGAAAAGGATAATTCATTTATAGAAGCATTAAATGGAAAGACGGAGGAGATTTGGAATGAAGAAGAGGAGTAAATCAAATTTCAAATGGAAACCAATGTCTAACAAACAGTTAAAAGTATTTACTTGGTGGAATGATAATTCTCCAATGAAAGACAAAGATGGAATTATTGCAGATGGGGCTGTAAGAAGTGGTAAAACAATAAGCATGGCACCAAGTTTTGTAATGTGGGCAATGGAAAAATATGATGAATGTGATTTTGCTATATGTGGTAAAACGATAGGTTCTTTGAATAGAAATGTTATAAACACATTAAAAAAACAATTACATTCACTTAAGTACAGATATGAGCATAAAAGAAGTGAAAATTTATTAATAGTTAGTAAAAATGGAAAAACTAACTATTTTTATTTATTTGGAGGAAAAGATGAAGCTAGTCAAGATTTGATACAAGGTATGACTTTAGCTGGAATATTCTTTGATGAAGTGGCATTAATGCCACAATCGTTTGTCGAACAAGGTATAGCAAGATTGAGTATTGAAGGTGCAAAATTTTGGTTTAATTGTAACCCAAAAAATCCAAATCATTGGTTTAAATTAGAATACATAGATAAGATACAAGAAAAAAACATATTATATTTGCACTTTACAATGAATGATAATTTAACATTATCAGAAGCAGTAAAAGAAAGATATAAGAGAATGTTTGTAGGAGTATTCTACAAACGAAATATTTTGGGTTTATGGGTAACTGCAGAAGGTTCTATATATACTGTTTATAGTAATAATAAAGAAGCATATTACACAGATAATCCTGATTATGATTTTATACAAATAGGAATAGATTTTGGTGGTAATGGTTCTGCACATACACTTGTCGCAAGTGGAATAAAAAATAATTATTCAAGGCTTACAGCATTAATGTCCGAAAGAATAGAAGCTACAGGGATGACTCCTCAACAATTATATAAGGCTATAGATTTATTTATTGAAAGAGTTCAAAATAAATACGGACAAGTTAGTACAATATATCCAGATAGTGCCGAACAGACGCTGATAAATGGAATAAAAACTATGGTATCAGTAAAATATCCTCATATAAGTATTAGAAACAGTATAAAGAACGAAATAATTGATAGAATTAGATGCACAACTAGTTTAATGGCAAGTTTTAAGTTCTTTATGACACGTGATTGCAAAACATTAGAATTAGCATTCGAAAATGCAGTATATAGTGATAAACCAAAAGAACAAGGAAAAGATGAAAGATTAGATGATGGAACATCAGATATAGATACATTAGATGCATTTGAGTATAGTTGGGAGAGATATATAAAACAATATAGTAGAGTTGCGTAGGAGGATACAATGTTTGAAAGAATAGTAAATTTTATAAAAGGAGCGATAAATAAAATGTTTAATAAAACAGAGATAGCAAAAGATTTTAATATAGATATATCAACGAGTGATGAAGTTTTAGCAGCAATTGAAAAATGGTCGAACATTTATAATGGTAAAGCCCCATGGTTAAGCGAAGAAGTTAAGTCTTTGAAAGTAGCTAAAACAATATGCGAAAAAGTAGCTAAAGCTGTAACAATAGAATTAAAAACAAAAGTTGATGATGAAGAAATCAACAAAGTGTATAAAAGGTTTATGAAAAACATAAGAACGAATACAGAGTATGCACTAGGAAAAGGTGGTATGTTCTTTAAACCATTTTATGCTAATGGCAAAATAAAAATTAGCTGTATTCAAGCTGATAAATTTATACCAACTAAGTTTGATAGCACTGGCGAATTGCTAGGGGCTATTTTTATTGACCAAATCACAAGGGGAAACGAAATATATACAAGACTTGAATATCAAGAACTAGACGAGACAATGCTAAAAATAGAAAATAAGGCATATAAAACTACAATACATAATCCTAATATGTTAGGAACAAAAATTGCATTATCACAAGTTCAAGAATGGGCAATGATTAAAGATGAAATTACAATAAATAATGTTGACAGATTATTGGGCGGATATTTTAGAATACCAATTGCAAATACGGTTGATAATACTAGTCCTGTGGGCGTTGCAATATTTGCAAATGCTACAAAAACGCTTGAGGAAATAGATAAACAATTTAGTAGAACTTTATGGGAATATGAAGGTTCTGAACTAGCAATAGATGTTGACGAAACAGCTTTTAAAAAAGATAAACAAGGCAATTCTATATTGCCAAAAGGGAAAGAAAGATTATACAGAAAGATAGATTTTGGCGATGAGAAACAGTGGAATGTATTTAGTCCGCAAATAAGAGATACAGCATTATTCAATGGATTAAATGAGCTATTAAGGCAAGCTGAAAGTCAATGTGGTTTAGCTTTTGGAACTATATCTAAAATAGAAAGCGTTGAAAAAACAGCAACAGAGATAAAAGCAAGTAAACAAGATTATTATGTAACAGTTTCAGATATACAAACAGCATTACAAATCGC
Organism: uncultured Clostridia bacterium; assembly: GCA_934149275.1. GTDB lineage: Bacteria > Bacillota > Clostridia > TANB77 > CAG-508 > UMGS1994. Next base: position 46,012 of record CAKPEG010000003.1, read on the forward strand.
ATTAGAAGATTTAATTTATAGTATTGATATTCTAATGAGCTTATATGGAATAAAACATAAAGTTGGAGCATCTGTGAGCTTTGATTGGGACGACAGTATATTAGTTGATAGCAAAGAAAAACAATCACAAAGTTTGATAGAAAGAAATGCAGGTTTAATAGATGATATTGAATATTTTGTACAAACAAGAGGCTATTCAGAAGAAGAAGCAACAGAATATGTAAGCAAAATACGAGAACGAAACAATCAAACAGTAGCAAAAGAAGAGCAAGAGGAATAGTTTATGATAGAAGATAAGATTCAAGATGCAATAAAACCTATTATAAGTTTATATTCTAAAATAGAGTTGGAATTAATAGAAAAAATTGCAGAACATTTTAATATAAATGAAGAATTTATAAATTCAGACTATTGGTATTTTGAAAAGCTGAAAGAGCTTGGTGGGTTGAATAACGAAACACTAAAACTATTAGAGAAATATACAGGTAGAACAAAGCAAGAATTATTAAAAGCAATGCAAGATGTAGGTATAAATGCAATACCAGTAGACCAGTTAAATATTGCAACACAAAAAAGAGCATTATTAAATCCTGAAAGCATTATAAATAGTGTTAATATACAAAACCTAATAAAACATAGTTATTATGATATAGAAAAATCATTCTTAAATCTAAATCAAACTATTCAAGAACAAGTAAGAAATATATATACAAGCATAGTAACAGAAACATATATAAAGGCAAATGCAGGAGTATATAGTTATCAAGAGGCAATATTAGAGAGTTTAAACAAGTTAGGAGACAAAGGTATATCAATATTAACATACCAAGATAAAAATGGCTTAATGAGGAATTATGACATTGTGGGAACAGTAAGGAGAGACTTGTTGATTGCAACGAGGGGTTTAGTTGGTAAAGTTAATGAAGAAGTAATAAAAGAAAGTGGACATCACATAATAAGAGTTTCAAATCATTTTGGTGCTAGAACAGGAGATGGAGGTCAAAACTATACTAATCATGCATGGTGGCAAGAAAAACAGTTTTTTTGTTGGAATTATGATGGTAAAGCCACAGAAGAAGAAAAAAAGCTACCTGATTTTATAGAACATTGCAATTATGGAGATGTACAAGGCATTGTAGGCATTAATTGTAAACACTTCTTTACTGTTTGGTATGGCTCAACTAAAAAAGAGGATTTGGGATTTACGTACGATGAAAATCAAGAGCAATATGAAAAGTCTCAGCAACAAAGATACTTAGAAAATGGTGTACGTAAGTGGAAAAAAAGGCAAGTAATAGCCAAGAAGCTTCTTGATGAAGAAGAATATAAGAAATCAAGCATAAAAGCAAGAGAATGGCAAGAAAGATTAAATGAGTTTACTAAAGAAAATAATTTAAGAAGAGATTATACAAGACAACATATAAAAGGCTATAAAAATATGACAAAACCTAGAGAAAGTGATATAATAATAAAAGAAAAAAGAGCACAAAGAAATTCATACTCATTGTCACAAGAACAGATTGATAATATATGCAACAATGAGTTGAAAAATATAAAATTTCCAAAGAAACCAGAATATAATCCAAGAATAGGAGATAATGGAAGAACTAAGTATATTGAATATCCTTGGGGAGAATGTAAAGAAATAACAAAAATAGAAGTAGGAAAGCAAGATAAAAACACAAAAGAATTTCTAATAGACTCATTATTGCATGAAAAATTAGAAGCTAAAATAGCAAGTACTAATACAAGTTATTATAAAAAACTAAAAAATATGAGCGATGACGATAGACACATATATATAAATAAAATAATAAAAAGATATTTTGATATGAGGAGGTGGAATAATGGAAATAGATGATATTTTAGAAATACTTTTTGATGGAACAAAAGAAGAAATCGAGAAAGTGCTAAAAGAACAGAAAATATCATACAGTTTTACTGATAATTTAGAAGCATATACAATAAGAAACAATAATACTCAAGAAGTAGTAAGAGGTAGTAAATGCCATTATACACCTAATTGTGTAAAATATTTTGGCAATAAATATGAAGAAAGGAAAAAATAAATTTGTTTAAGGTATTAAGAGGAATGATTAATTATTATATAGATTTTTTAAATTATGGATTACCCAGAAGTATACCTAAGATATAAATTAGTTTAAAATGATATTGAATTTATTGAGGTGGCGGAATAGGTAGACGCTAAGTGTGATAGAAATATCCGAATCGAATAAAATACAGTGGTAACCGTTATCAGAAGTGGCGTAGGAGTATACGCTGGTACTCTATGTTAGGTGCAAATCCTAACCCTTAATAATAAGTAAATAGTTAAATCATAGAAGTTCAAAAATGGACTTCTATTTTTTATACCCAAATTCGACTATATGCAGGTCGTGAACAAGTGCATAACTACATCGTGAACGAAAAACACGTAAAAGTTCGTAGTAGTAGAAAGGAATAATATGAAAAGAAAATTCTTAGAAGATTTAGGGCTTGAAGCAGATGCAATCGAAAAAATAATGATTGAATCTGGAAAGGACACAACGGCATTAAAAGCTAAAGTAGATGATTTAACAGAACAAATTAATGTTAAAGATACTACTATTTCAGAAAAGAATAACAAAATAGCTGAACTTGAAAAAGTGGACGTCGAAGCTATTAAGACTGCTGAGTATGAAAGAGGAAAAACAGAAGGCTCTAAGAAACTTGAAACATTCAAAAAGCAAAGTGCTTTAGAAAAAGCTTTATCTAAGTATAAAGCAAAAGACACTAGTATTCTAAGTAAAATGCTAGACATGGAAAAGGTTAAATATAACGACAAATTCGAAATCGTGGAAGGATTGGAGGACCAAATAAACTCCATCAAAGAGAGCCACGATTATTTATTTGCCAGTGATAAAACCTTGCCATCATTTACAGGTGATATAAAACAGCCTGGAAGTAATCAAATTACAAAAGAAGTATTTGACAAGATGGGATACAAAGAAAGGGTCAAATTGTACAACGAAAATAAAGAACTATACGACCAATTAAAAAATCAATAAAAGAAAGAAGGAATTTTAAATGGGGGAAACAACAAAATTAAACAATATTATTAATCCAGAAGTAATGGGAGACATGTTAGATGCCAAAATAGAGGCACAGTTAAAATTAACACCTTACGCAAAGGTAGATACGAGTTTAGAAGGAGTACCAGGTGATACTAAAACAGTACCAAGCTGGAATTACATTGGAGACGCAGAAGATGTAGCAGAAGGAGAGGAAGTTGATACAACAAAAATGACAGCAAGCAAAGAGACATTTACAATCAAAAAAGCTATGAAATCTGTATCAATAACACAAGAATCTATCAATTCAGGTTTAGGAAACCCAGTGGGACAAGCTGAAAAACAATTAGCTATGTCAATAGCGGGAAAAGTAGATAATGACGTTTTGGAGCAAGCATATAAAGCTAAAATGTCATCAGGTGATGGTACAAATCAAATAAGCTACTCAGGGTTAGTAGATGCTTCAACAAAATTTGAAGATGAAAACGATGGTATTGAAAAAGTATTATTTATACACCCAGCACAAGAAGGAACTTTATTAAAAGATAGTAACTTTATATCAGCTGATAAATATGAACCAGGAGTAATGATTAATGGTGCTATTGGTAAAGTTGCAGGTTGTCAAGTAAAGAAATCTAAGAAAGTAAAATTAGTAACTTACGCAAAAGATGAAAATGGAACTGTAACAATTTCAGCAGACAACTTAGCAGAATATCAAGCTAAAGTCGACCCAACTGTTGAATTAAAAGCTGGAGATAAGGTAAAAGCTTTGGCAGCAGCATCACAATTTTATGTATGCCCAGTTATAAAAATGCAACCAGACAGCTCAGAAACAGAATATGACGAAGATGAGTTGCCTGCTTTAACAATCTTCTTAAAGAAAGATACATCATTAGATCATGAGTGGTTTCCAAAGAAACAAATTCATGATTTCACAGCTGCAAGATATTATGGTGTAGCATTAACAAACGGTGCAAAAATTGTTTTAGCAAAATTCAAAAAATAGGAGTTGAAAAGGCATGACAAATTATACTGATTATGAATTTTATAAGAATACATATAAAGGCACCATGCCTGAATCCGATTTTGATAAAGTGGTAATAAGAGCGAGTGCTGAGGTACGTAAAAACATCTTCAATAGAGACATAACAGGCTATGAAGATGAGGTACAAATGGCAACTTGCTCTGTTGCTGATATATTGTTTAAAATCGAACAATTAGAAGTAAGAAAAAGTAAATTAGTAAGTAGTAATACTGCTGATAAAATTGTCTCTAGTGAAAGTGTTGGAGATTTATCAAGAACGTTTGCAAATGCAACTAGCATAAATGATTTGGAAACAGATATTTCTAACCATAAAAATAAAATTATAGAAGAAATTAGATTGTATTTGTTGCATACAGGCTTATTGTATAGAGGTGTTTGATATGGAAGATATGTTTGATAAAGATATAACAATAATAAATCAATATATAGATAGTGACCATAAAAAAGCATACAAAATAAGTCATGTAAAAGGATATTGGAGTTCTGATGATGGAATATCTATAAAAGGAACACAATTAATTAAAAACGATGGTTTGTCTGCAAGAATATTAATGAATGATAGTAGAAATTCAGCATATCAAAAGCCAGAAGACTTTAGAAAGCAACCAAAAACTTGGACATTACAAAATGATGATTATCTTGTAAAAGGAAAAGTAGTAGATTTCACTACTATAAGTAATTTGTTAGATAATTATGAAGAGGTAATAAAAGTTACTAAGGTTTCTAAAAAAGACTATGGAAGCAAAGATATGTGGCATTTTGCTATTACAGGAGCTTAATTATGAAAGTTGATTATGAAGTAGCTTTTTCTAATATACAGCAACAACAGATAGTAGATAAATACGGACTAGATGGAGGTAGAACCCAAAAAGTAATTGATAGTGTTTTTATGGGATTTTTGGATAAATACATGCCAGCAGATGAAAATCTCCAAATGATTAATAGTATGTATGCTTCAACTAGACCTGGTTCGGGTGAAATAAATATTAATGTACCGTATGCTCATTATCAAAATGAGGGTGAGAAATATGTTGACCCTAAAACAGGCAAAGGAGCTTTTTATGATCCAGTAAGCGGAAGATATTGGAGTAGACCAGGAGTTAAAAAAGTTCCTAGTGGTAAAAAATTAAATTATCATGGAGGAGCCAATAGAGGAGACCATTTTACTGAAAGAATGTTAGCAGACCATTTTGAAGATATATTAAATGCAGGTCAGGAGGAGATAGATAAATGATAGAAGAAGTGAGAAAATATATTGCTAAATGCCCATATTTAAAAGAATATGGCGAACTTAATGTTGAATATTTAGTAGATAAAGTAAATACATATTCTATTAATGAAAGTGCTGGATATGAACCAATAATTTCAGAAGATATTGTAGGAAATCAAAAAAAGAAATTTTTATTTACTTTTGATAGTAAATTACGTTGGAATGAGGATATTCAAAACAATATAGATAATTCTAAATTCTTTGAAAATTTTAGAGATTGGTTAGAAGATAACAATAATATGAAAAAATTCCCTGATATTCAGGGAGTATATAAAATTGAAGCTCTGACGAATGGTTACATACATGCTACTAATGCAAATCAAGCCATTTATCGTATTCAATGTCAAATAGAATATTTAAAAAGGAGGAAAAAATAATGGAAGAAGATAAAATCAAAACACAAGCAGATACTGATAATGCGGTGGACGAAGTAACTTTGGAAAAAATTGATACAACGGATATTGTATCTTATATGAATACTACACCAAAAGCAACAAATAAAACATGGAGTTTATTTGGAGTTGGTGTAACGGAATATGAAGAATCTTATAATGCAAATGTATCAGAAGAACATTGGATTATAAATAAAAATGCAAACAAGGATGTTGATGGCTATGGATTAACCTCAGGTCCGGAGCAAACTTGTTACAAAGGTGATGAAGTATTTGAGTTTATTGATAGTATTAGATATGGCTTAAAAACGGGAAAAGATGCTGAGACTGAAATATTAGAAATTGACAAGTACAAAGTTACTGATGAAAACTCAACTCCAAAATATCAAGCAAGATTATTCAAAGTTTGCATTGGTATTGATTCAAGAAGTCGTAAAGGTGGAGAGGGTGTTAAAATCAAATATAGTATTAATTATAAGGGTGACCCAACATTCGGAACAGTATCATTTACTAATGGAAAACCTGTATTCACAGAAAATTAAAAGAGGGATTAACATCCCTCTTAAATTATTTTAAGGAGTATATTATATGGATTATATACAATTGAAAAAGAGAAAAGACATATTGAGATTAGGAATTAAAGACTCAGATGGAAATATTGTACTTGATAAAAAAAATAATGAAGTTTGCATAGAATTTAATTTGGGAGACATAGAACTACCAATAAAATATAATCAATGTGTTACTCAAATCAAAAATGCTCAGCAAGATTTGAAAAATAAAATTATTATAATTAATAGACAAAAAGATAGAAAAGGTAAAGGTTTCTTATCTCATAATGAAGAAGAAAAAGCGAAAGCCATAAAAGAATTTTATAGAAAGATGGAAAACTCAATGGACATATTCTTAGGCAAAGGAGGAACTAAAAAATTTCTTAATGGCAGAAGCATTTATTGGGAAGTATGGGACGATATTTCCGAAGCTTTGCAACCACACATGGATAAATTACAGCTAACAGTTGATGACATGGTAAATAGTATAAAAAATAAATATAGTTTAAAAGAAGATGAAGGAGTATTAAAAGATGTCTAATTATCCACAATTTGCAGAAATAGATAATGTTCGATATCCGATAAATACAGATTTTAGAGTAGCTTTAGAATGTAATGAAATAGCTGAATCAGAAATCTCTGATGAAGAGAGGGGATTAGCTATAATTTATAAACTATTTGGCGAAAAAGGACTGAAAGCTCCACAACATTGGGAAAGATTATTAAAAATAGCCAAGAAGTTTTTTTCATGCCAAAGTGTGTATGAAAATAATGAAGATCCTGATAAAGAAGTCGACATGTCATATTTAGAAGATATGGGATATATAAGGACCTCTTTTTTTTATGACTATAAAATCGATTTAAACACAGAAAAAATGCATTGGTGGGAGTTTTATGAAAAACTTTGTGGATTATCAGAAAAGTGTATTTTAAACAGAATTAGGTATATGAGAACGTTTGACGTTAATCAAATAAAAGATAGAAAAGAAAGAGAAAAATGGATACGACAAAAAGAAAGAATAGCATTAAAGAAGAAAAAGACATTTTCAAAAATTAAGAAAACAAGAAGGGAAGAAGAATTAGACAAATTGTTCAGAGAACAACTAAAACCTCAAAGGGGGTGAAATAATGGCAGATGGATACTTAAAAATAAAAACAAAACTTGATAATAGTGAAATACCTAAAGGAGTAAAAGAGCTTGAAGATAAAATCAAAAAAATACAAACTGATAATACTAAGCAGTCGGGAGAACAAAGAAACCTAGAAAACGAAATAAATGCTTATGAAAGATTAGCAGCGCAAGCTGAAAGCTATCGACAAAAAATAAAAGAACTTGATATGGAAAAAAGTAGAATGCTAAAAGAAAATCCACAGCTGGTTGTTGGAGAAGATAGTTCTGAATTAATAAACTTAAAAAATCAGTTAGAGTCTATTAAGCAAAAATACAACGAAACATCAGCGGAGATAGTAAAACAAGGACCTAAAATTGATAATGTTTATGCAAAACTTGATAAAGTGAAAGCTAAGCAAGCAGAAAATAATCAGAAGATAGCAGAGTATAAACAAAAAATTGAAAGTATAAAGACCAGTCATGTGGAAAATTCTATAAACAATGTAGGAAAAGGTATAACCAAACAAATTTCAGCAATCGGTAAAATGGTTATAGGTATTGCAAGTATAAGAACTGCGTGGGGAGCTGTAAGAAGTGCAATTAATCTTGTATCACAGTATAATACACAAGTTTCTACAAATTTAGATTATATGAAATTTTGTCTTGCCAATGCCATTGCACCAGCCATACAACGATTAATAAATTTAGCAATGATTTTACTATCATATATTAATGCGATAACAAGTGCATGGTTTGGAATTAATCTGTTCAGTAATGCAAGTGCAAAGAACTTTAAAAAAGCCCAGCAAGGAGCTAGTGGTGTTGCCAAGGCAGTTAAAGAAGCGGACAAGTCAATGCAAAGCTTTGATGAAGCAAACGTAATGTCCGATACTTCAAATTCCGGTTCATCTGGTGGTGGAGCAGGAGGGGTATCAATGCCAAACATGGATTTAAGTAGCCTGCAAGCGCCAATTCCTGAGTGGTTGCAATGGATAATAGATAATAAAGATTTGATATTGCAATTATTCACAGGAATTATAGCAGGAGTTTTAGCAATTAAATTAGGATTAGATGGAATAAAAGCATTAGGAATAGGTGTTTTGGTTGCTGGAATAGTAGGGCTAATTAATAGTTTGATTGACTATTTTAATGATCCAACATGGGAGAATTTTGGAAGTGTTATTTCTAATATAGGGCTAATATTGTTAGGGTTAGGAATAATTATTGGAAATGTTCCTTTAATAATAGCTGGAGTAATAGCTGTGATTGTAGGATTAATTGCATCGAACTGGGAAAATATACAGAGTTTTTTACAAGGAGGTATAGATTGGTTATTTTCCCAAATGGATTGGGTACGAAAGCAATTTGGAATAGTAGGAGTGGCTATATATACTGCTTTTTTACTGGTTTTACAGAATGTTTTAAATGCCCTTAATGGATGGTTTAATGGAGTTAAAACAGTTTTAAATGGTATTATGCAAGTTTTTAGACGGAATTTTTACAGGAGATATGAAAACAGTTCTTAACGGTTTTAAAAGTATTTTTAAAGGAGTTTTTGACAGCTTGTGGAGTATAGCCAAAACGCCAATAAATACAATAATTCAAGGCATTAATAGATTAATTGAAGGTGCTAATAGAATAAGAATTGATATACCAAACGGAGTACCAGGAATAGGAGGTATGAAGTTTGGTATTAATATACCCCAAATACCAATGCTGGCTAAAGGAGGTGTATTGACACAGCCTACACCAGTAATAGCAGGAGAGGCAGGAGCAGAAATGGTTATGCCACTTGAAAATAACTTAGAATATTTAGATATCTTAGCAGAAAAACTAGCAAGCAAAATGAACTCAAGTGGAGGCTACTTTATTTTAAACATAGATGGAAAGGCTGTACAAAGGGGAATAGCTCAGAGAAATAGAAATCTTGCATTTGCTAAGAATGGAGGGTAGATATGTTACGAGATAATAACGATTTAATAATAGATGGTGTATCAATGGCTCAATACTTGAAAAAAGTTAAGTTTGGATATCATAAAATATGGGGAAAAGATACAGGTAGGTCTTTATCAGGAGATAATTCTGGAACGCTGAAAGGAATTTATCCTAAAATAACGATGACGTTTAGAAGGTTAAATGAAGAAGAAGCTGGAATAGTGTTATCTCTATTTAACAAAGCTGAAAACAAAGTAACTTTTTACAATCCGGATTTAAAGAAAAAGATAGTAGATATGTCATGTTATTCTAACGATCAAGAAATGGAACAGGAATACTTAACTAAAATTAATGGGTATAGTTGCGCAGTAATATCAAATAAGAAGAGGGAGTATTATGAAAATAGTTGATAACACATTTAAACAAGATATACGAACTTATGGGAGACAACTGAATTATAACATAAAAGTAAATAATATAGCAGTAGATATAGATAATTTCAATTACATAAAACCTAGTTTTTATGCTAATTTGTTTAAAACAATAATGCATCAAGTAGAAATAGATACAAAGTATAATCTAAGTAAAGGCGACAAGATTAATATAGAAGCAGGGGTAAAGGTAAATTCTTCTGCATATAAGTACGTTAGTTATAATAGTTATTATATAAAGAATATAAGTAGAAATGAAGATACTTCATCTTATAAAATAATGGCTTATGATAAAATGGTAGAATCAATGATAGATTATGACTTAGAAATTACCGAAAAAATATCATTGAGAGAATATTTTATTAGAATTTTCAAACGATTAGGCTGGGATATATCAAATATTCCAGCTACTTTTGTAAATTCTAAAAAGTTAGTAGACCCTAGTTTGCATACAGGAATCAAATATACTTTTAGAATGGTTTTAGATGAACTGACTACACTAGCATGTTGTGCATTAGTATTTATAAACGATGTGCCTACTATGAAATATCCTGAAGATACAAAAGAAAGTATAGATGAGACTTATTTGGATGAAGACAATATAATAATAGGAGAGAAAGTATTTTTCAATTCATTAGTATTCAGCAGAGCTGAAGAAAGTGATAATATTTATAGAAAAGATAATGACAGTATAGCAGAAAAGGGACTTCATGAATATAGAATAAAAGACAATCAGCTGTTAAGTACAAATGATAGAGATGCATATATAGATGAAATGTTTAACTATCTGAAAAAGTTTGAATTTTATACCTTTGATGTAAAGTCTAAAGGAATATTGTTTTTAGAGGCTTATGACAGATTTAATTTATCGTTGAATAATGAAAAATTTTCAACATTATTATTAAATGATGAAATAGCTTTTGATGATGGATTAACAGAAGATTTATATATGGATGAACCTACTGAGACGCAGACTGATTATAAGTATTCAGACGAAACTGATAAACGAATAAATCAAGCATATATATTAGTAGATAAACAAAATAAAAAAATAACATCATTGACTTCGAGTGTAAATGAGCAAGGCGAAAAGTTAACTTCTATGGAGCAAACGGTAGATGGCTTTACTAATACCGTTTCAAAGATTGAAAAGGATGTTGAAAGTGTCAAATCAACAGCTAATTCATCTGTAAAAAAAGTTGAAGTGAAATATTCATTGGGTGATAGCTCAACAGAAGCACCTACAACAGGTTGGAGTACAACAGCACCAACGTGGACAGAAGGCAAGTACATGTGGCAGAAAACTGTAACCACTTTTGTAGATGGTAGCGTATCAGAATCAAATGCAACGTGCATACAAGGAGCAAAAGGTGCAGATGGAGTTGATGGGAAAGATGGTGAAAAAGGTGATAAAGGCGATCCAGGTGATTCAGGAATAAGTGCTTATATGCACGTAAAATATTCTGACAATGGAAAAAGATTTACAGCACCAATCAATAATTTGATATCTACGGACGTAAATGCTTGGGAAAATGGACAATATAGTATGGAAACAGGAGAAAAACAAGATTACAATAATAGAATAAGATTAAAAGAATTATTACCAATAACGTCTGGCAGATATATAACAGATACTAGGTATGATAGTTTAAATGGGCAAAATTCTAATATACATTTTGTTATTCGCTGTTATGATAAAAATAAAAAATTTATATTAACAATGGGAGAAAATAGAAATGGTAAATCTGCTTATATAAGAACAGATGTAGCTTATTTGGGAATTACACTTGCTGTTTTTAGTGGTTCTGATAAAATTAGTGTTGAAACATATCAGGTTTTAGTGGAAAATGGTTTAGAACCGATTATTTGTAAAGAAAGTGAATATGTTTTGGGCGAAAAGGCAGGTCCTTATATAGGTATTTTAAGTTCAAATACATCTGTACCTAGTACAACATTTGATGATTATACATGGACAGAAATTAAAGGGGATAAAGGTGATACTGGTGATAAAGGAGCAGATGGTAAGACAACATATTTTCATATCAAATACAGCTCAGTAGCAAATCCAACTGCCTCACAGATGACAGAAACACCTTCAGCATATATTGGTACATACGTTGACTATACAGCAAAAGATAGTACAGACCCAACTAAATACACATGGTCTAGATTTCAAGGTGTACAGGGAGAAAAGGGCGAGAAAGGAATACCAGGTATTGATGGAACAAACGGAAAAACTAGTTATTTACATATAGCTTATGCTAATAGTGAAGATGGAAAGACTGATTTTGATGTTTCAGACTCAACAAATAAAACATATATTGGTCAATATACTGATTTTATAGAAGCGGACAGTACTGACCCGGCCAAATATTCTTGGACAAAAATTAAAGGCGAAACTGGTCAACAAGGAAAAACAGGAGCGACAGGTAAAGGTATAAAATCTGTACAAGATCAGTATTACTTATCAACATCAAATACAAAGCAAACAGGTGGAGCTTGGAAAAATACACAAGATGAATGGGAAGAAGGCAAGTATATATGGACAAGGTCATTCATAACGTGGACTGATAACACAACGTCATACACAACACCTTGTTTGGCTGATAGCATAAACAAGGCAAATCAAGTAGCAAGCGATACAGCCAAAAACTTAGAAAACAATTATAGTACTACTAAAGAAACTAAAACCATGATAGAACAAGAAGCGGATTCAATTCGATTAGAAGTTGATACTATTGAGAAATTCACAAGAGATATTTCTTCACGAAGAGAATTACATTTAGTAGACACTGCAGATTACGCAGAAAACCTAGTGTTGACGTTAAAAATCTTTGGTGATACAGAAAAATGGAAAGAGTTAGTACCAAGTACATCATTAGCACCAGGATTAACAGTAGCACCGTTAGGTACAACGATAGATTTAATTGTTGATAGTCAAAGCAGGTTGAATCCAAGCGAAGACAAGCAAGTATTTACAATCAATTATGGTAAAAAGTTAAGAAGTTTAGGCAATGTTCGAGATGAGTTGGATATTATCAACAATAAGGTTACTATTATCAGACGTATAGGAGTAAATGAAAGTGACCAAGAATATGTTTTACAAACAGAGCAAACAGAAGAACTAGGTGAGTTAAAATTGCCTACATTAAAAGACAACACTTATGTATACGTCAGAGAATATCCAAACTTAGAATACTTCTGCAGATATATAACAGACAATGAATACATCAAGCAATTTGCAACTCAAGAAGAATTAAAAGAGGCAACGGTAGAGTTAAACACTAAAATTGAGCAAACAAATCAAGAAATAGAGCTAATGGCTAGTAAAAAAGTTGGAAAAGATGAAGTAATTGCAGCTATTAATATTAGTCCGGAGCAAATAAAAATATTAGCTCAAAAGTTGCAAATATCTGCAGAAGACGTTTTAAATATAATTGCGGGTAATATAATAAACCTTACTTCTAGAAATCTAATAATAGATAGCAACTATCTGAATATTGATAGTGATGGAAACTTAGTTATAGATACCCGAACTGGATGGAATGTATTTAGAGTGAAAAATTCAAATTATCCTAGTAGATCTATTTATATAAGCGATCAATCTATTGGTATTAATACAGATGGAACAAGTAATGCTTTAACAATAGGAATTGCAAACTATAATGAAGGTATTATTGATTTGTCAGGAAATGGTAGTACAACGGTAAGAGCTAGAGGAATAACCACACCTACTGTAACTCAAACTTCTACGGAAAGTACTAAGAAAAATTTTGAACTTTTAGAAGAAGCAACAGGCATTGTTAGAAATGGTGATATATATAAATATAATTTGAAAATAGAAAATGATGCAGATAAGAAACATTATGGATTTGTAATAGCAGACGAAGGAGGAAAATTTGAAATTCCTGAAGAGGTTATTTCTCAAACAGGAAAAGGAATAGATACTTATTCAATGACATCTATTTTATGGAAAGCATGTCAAGAATTAATTTTTAAGGTTGAAAAATTAGAAAATGATATAAAACAGTTGAAAAAGTAGTAAATATTTGGTAATATGACAAAAAAGGAGAATGGATATGAAAAAGTTTATCAAAATTTTACTAGGTATTATAGGTGTCGGAACTATAACAACAGCAGGAGTAATTACAGGTAATAAAATAATAGAAAATAAGGAAGGTAATAATCTGATGGTTAATATTGTGGGAAATACAATAGATAAAAATGAAATAAGTGAAGAAAACATTAATGATGAAAATACAACCGTAGAAACAGTTGAGCAGGATAATAATGTTGAAGTCCAAGAAACAGAGAATAAAAACGAGGAAAAGCCAAAGACAACAGCAAGTCCAAAAGCAACGGTAAAAGAGCAAAATAATGAAAATGTTATAATTGAGAAAGAAATAACGTGTATAGTAAATGTAAAAGAAATAGCTGAAGATCAAGGCTGGGAAAAACATCAAGAAGCGAATACTATAGAGATAAGAGTTGATGGCAAAACAATATATAAAAATACAAAAGTTGACTATGCAAATAATGATTTTTTAACTATACCGATAAATGGAACAGGAGAAAAATTAATTACCTTAATTGCTGGCGGAATAACTATTTGTATGAAAGATTTAAATTTCAACACACAAACTAGTATTTCTTTACCATAATAAATAGTGTATAAAAAATAGAACACCTACTTATGTAAGTGTTTTATTTTTTATGTTTATCTTTTAAAAATTCGATAAACTCAATAACTTTTTCACGGTCTTCTGATGATAATGCTTGTATGTGCTCAATATAAAAGTCTAAATTAAAAGTATTTTCATATTCTGCTTCATTAACAAGATAGTCAACAGAAACATTGAAATAATTTGAAATTTTCTTTAAGACTTTATAACTTGGCTTTCTAATGTTGCTTTCATACATTCCTATTGTACTAGTTCCAATGCCGAGTTCTTTAGCTAATTGTTCTTGAGTAATGCCATGCTGTTTCCTTAATGTTTTTAATTTTTCTGAAAACATTGAAATCACACTCCTTAATAATATATTATCACTTAAAGAGAAAAAAAACAACTTTTTTGTGAAAAATATATTGACATTACTTTTTTAGAGTGATAATATTGTCACAATAAGAAAGAAAAAGAGGAGGTGATAATATGATCGTAAAAATACCGATTGAAGTAGATGCTACAAAAATACGAATGGAAAGAGCAAGACTTAATCTGAATAGAAATCAGTTAGCAAGTAAGATAAATGAAACAAGATTTGTAATAAGTAGTATTGAAAATGAAAAATATAAGACAGTAAAATTAGAAGTATTGCAAAAATTAGCAGATGTATTTAAATTAAACGTAGAAGATTTATTAAAAAAAGAAGAGAGATAATGTGTAATCGCCAAACCACAACATTATCTCACACGAAAAGAACAAAGTTCTTATCTATGAATATTGTATCATGGATAAAGACTTTGTTCAAGCACCAAATTAAAAATTGGAATTGAAGGGAGTCTTTTTATTATGGAAAAATTTTTAGAATATTTTAAAGAATTTATAGGGGAAAGAAGAGATTATAGCAGACAATTTTATAAAATCATTTCAAGTATGCACAGAAAAGTACTTAGAGAAAATACAACATGGGAAATAGAATTAAGAAAATTAAATTTAGGAGGTACTAAATAATGAATGATTTAATGATATTTAAAAATGAAGAATTTGGAGAAATTAGAAGTTTAGAAATAAATAATAAGCCTTATGTGTGTCTTTCAGATGTATGTAAGATTTTAGAATTAGAACAAGTAAGTAGAGTGAAAACAAGACTTAATAAAGATGGGGTTACTACTAGTAAGGTCATAGATAAATTAGGAAGAGAGCAACAAGCAACTTTTATAAGTGAAAGCAATTTATATAAAGTAATATTTCAGAGCAGAAAGCCAGAGGCAGAAAAATTTACTGAATGGGTAACAAGTGAAGTCTTACCAGCAATAAGAAAGACAGGAGGATATATAGCAGGAGAAGAAACAATGACAGAAGATGAATTAATATTAAAAGCAATGAATGTATTAAATACCAAAGTAGAGAATTTAAAAGCAGAAAATCAAAGTTTGCTTGTTGAGAATGACAGAAAAGACCAAATTATTGGAGAACTAAAACCTAAGGCAGATTATACAGATAGAATCTTGCAATGTGATGATTTAACAAAAACAAACGTAATAGCTTGTGATTATGGATTTTCAACAATAGAATTTAATAAAATATTAAATAAATTTGGTATTCAATACAAGCAGGGTAAAGACTGGTTACTATATAAGAAATATAGAGGAAAAGGATATACACAAACAAAAACATTTGAATTTTTACATACAAACGGAACAAAAGGTAGTAGGACAAGTATGATGTGGACTCAGAAAGGAAGATTATTCTTATATGAGTTCTTGAAAGCTAAAGGATTATTTCCAAGAATGGAAGAGGAACAAGTAAGTTTATATTAATAATTAAAGCATCGGTTAATGAACTGATGCTTTTTATATAATAAATTAAAGAAAGGAGAGCAATATGATTCAATTTAAAAATGGAGAGATTGTAAAAAATGCGTATGTGGTTATTGACGGAGTTGAGTATGAAGTACACGAGGCAACGGTCAATTGTGATGCGCCTGCGAGTGCAGAAAATTTAAATCTATTATTATCTGATGCCATTAAACAATTTTCAGCAGTTGTAAAAATAACAGCAGATACTGCTAAAGGTGCAACTGTAACACTTTCAAAGAAGTATAAGGTCGGAGCAGGAGTATTAGATGTTTATATCAATGGAGAAAAACTGATAAAAAGTTCTGACGAAGCTGGAACAGACGGTCACTATGTTGAGGTCGGAGAAGCAGGAGCAGTAAGCAATCAAATAAAACTTACAACAGACTGGAACTTGAGGTCAGGTGATTATTTAGAAATTGTAACGAGAGGAGAGTGGAGTTAATGGTACCAGTTTGTAAAACTAAATTATTGCAAGCATACATGAATAGTGCAACGTACGATACAGCATCTGCAATATTAGGTTATTCTAATACGGATATTGATACAGCCGATGGAAGAGTTCAAGCCAAATCTGACGGAATAATTACTATTAACTATGACGGTTTGGTGCGAATTAAAGCTCAAATATGGATTAATGGACCTGTCGGTTTTAGACCGTGGGTTACACTACAAAATTATGATTCAAAAGAGTTTTTAACAGAAGTCATTGATGATAATTCATCAGGCTATGCAACAGTTAATATTGAAAAAATAGTAGAAAATACTGGAACTCAAAATTATGATATTGCAGTCAATGGCTCTGTTGCAGGCTTTACAATAAACGGAAATTCAGGGAAAACTGTTGGTTCAATTTTAATAGTAGAACTATTATAACAAAAGAAAGGAATAAAAAATGGAATATGTAATAACTATATTGCTGGCTGTCATATCATCAGTAACGACGATATCGACAGCTATTATTGCGAATAAGACAAATAAAAAGGTTGATTCAATTGCTGAAGTAAAAGAAACTTTTGAAAAGCAGATTATAGAAATGAAAGTTGAAAATGACAAAACATATTTGACAGATTTTCTATCAGATTTGAATAATGGTGAACATAAAACCGAGTATCAAAAGCAAAGAGCTTCAGAATTATATGACTTTTATACAAAAAATGGCGGAAACAGTTATATTCACACAGAATGGGACAAAGCAAAGGAAAAAGGACTTATTTAACAAGTTATATTAACTAAAGATAAAAGCAGCTAGAAATCGATTTTAAACGGTCGTTTCTAGCTTTTTTATATAAAATTTTAGGAAGGAGAGTTATTATGGAAAAATTAAAGACAATAGCAAAATATACAACTAACATTTTAGCAATAGTAAGTGCATTAGTTGCAGGTATTAATGCAGTAGATGGAATAACAATACCTTATGCAATACAAATAGTACAAGTTATTGCGGTTGCACAAGGAGTAATTGGAACGTATTTGTTGGGACAAAAAGCAATAAGTAATAAGGAGGAGTAAACTATGGAAGAAGAAATTGTAGAAACAATGGAACTTGCAGAAGAAGATACAAGAGGGGAGGCAAATGAGTAATGAATATATTAGAAAGACTATTATCAATTAATCCATATTCAAGAAGTGGAGAGAAACAAAACAGAATTGAAAAAATAGTTGTTCATTGGGTTGGTAATGCAGGCAGTTCAGCAATAGCTAATAGAAATTACTTCGAAAATCTAAAAAATACACATAAAACTTATGCTTCATCTCATTATGTAATAGGATTAAATGGTGAAATAATAAAATGTATTCCTGAAGATGAGGTAGCTTTCCATAGTGGTAGTTATTCAATGAATAGAAAATCAATAGGAATAGAAGATTGCCACCCAGATTGGGACGGAAAATTCAACGAGAATACATACAACAGTTTAGTAGAACTATGTGCAGATATATGTAGAAGATATAATTTAGGTATAGATGCAATTATAAGACATTATGATGTAACAGGAAAAGAATGCCCAAGGTATTATGTAAGAAATGAACAAGCTTGGATTCAATTCAAAAATGATGTTGCAAATAAATTAGGACAAGCTACAACAAATGTAGCAGTACCAAAAGTTGAAGGGAGTGATGAACCAGTGAGAAGATATAAAAACGGTTCAACAAAAGAAATTATATATGCAGATACAAGCTTAACAAAAGTAATAGGAAGTTTAAGCCCATACGAAGAATGTGATTGCTTTGGAATATTTAATGGGAGACCAATGGTAAGATATAATGTAACTGGAACAGGTAATTACAAAATAGGATTTGCAAAGTGGACAGGTGGAGTTAGATAGTAGTATTAATGAGAGCAGGAGAAACGTTTTGTTTTTTCTGCTCTTTTTTTGTTGTAAATAATATTGATATTTTGTAATAAGATATAAAATTGTCTAATAGTGTTGACATAATGAAAAACAATGGTATAATTAATAAAAACTGGCAGATAATGGAGAAAATTTGCAAAACATAGCAAAAAATGTTAAAATAATTATGTAAATAATAAAAAATTAAACTGTATTATGACATTTTTTTTATTCATATAGATGTATAATTCTATATGAGGTGTTGCAAATTATGAGAAAAATATATAAAAAGGAGGGCTTAAATATGGAAAATGTATTAGAAAATTTTGATTGCTTAATTGAAACTGTTGATAAAGATATAGATGTAAAAAAATATGAAAAATTAGAACTTATATTATCATATTTAAAATTTAAAAAAGCAATAAAGAGTGATAAAGCCCAAAATCTTATAAAGAAAAATATTGTGGAGGAGAATAGCAAATATTATATAAAAGGAACTAGAATTTCTGCTAACAGTATAGGTAGTTTTTTTGTTACTAATAAAATAAAAAATTTTAAAGATTTGCTAAAAGAATATCCTAGTTTAGAAAATGAAGATCAAATTACTGCTGCGATGCTTTGTTTTGTAAGAGATAATATAAATTTGCTAAAAATAATATTTATTAAATGAAATTTCTGTTAGATGAGAATATTCCAAACAAATATAAAAATTATTTGAAACAAAATGGATATTCAGATATAAAAAGAATAAATGATTTTGGAAAAAGTCTGCCAGATTCTACTGTGTTTAAAATAGCATTTGATGAAAAAAGAATAATTGTAACTATAGATAAAGATTTTTTTGAGTATAAAAAGAAAGAAAATTACGGAATAATATCAATAGGCTATAAATTGAAAGATCCGATGGAGGTATTAGTAGAAACTATTCATCAAATAGAAAATGATCAGAGGTTCAAAAACGATTTTGTTAATTTTTTTGTAAGATTAACAAGTGAAGGTTTTGAAATAACATGTAAAAAGAAAAACAAATATAAAACATATAAATGCAAATATAAAAACAAATAAATTATATACGAACTAAAATTATTATAAAATAATGATTTTAGTTCTTTTTTATTTCGCATAATTACTGCAAAAATACAAACAATAATTCTATGATAGAGTTATTTGTAAAAAAGATAAGAATTGAAAAGAACATGACCCAAGAAGAGCTAAGTCAAAAGAGCGGTATTTCCGAGAGCTACATCAGTGAATTAGAAAACAACTTAAAAATGCCAACGATACTCACTTTATGCAAGTTGGCAGAAGCATTAGAGGTAGAAATTACTAAGCTATACAATTACACTCCAAACTAGGTTCGCTAAGACGAACTTCGTCATAGCGAGATAGAGCAACTTTTTTAATATTCGTTACGTTAATATTTATAAAGAGGTAAATGAAGTATTAAAAAGGAGAAGTGTATGGAAGAAATATTTAAGAAAAGAGTTGAAGAACTAGATCTAGAAAAAGATGAAAAAGAATTTATATTGAGTAATTTAAATGTATGTGCTAAAATCTATTTTAGAGGAATATATGATAAGACATTGATTGAAGAAATAAAAGTTGAGCAATAAATATTCTTTATGTATTACGTGGCTGTACCGTGGCTGTACAGATGAAGAAATAAAATAAGAAAAATTAAAAAAGAAATAACTTAAAAACTAACGGAGAGTAAGAAGTGAGAAATATAAAATTAATAATAGAATATGATGGAAAAGGCTTTAATGGCTGGCAAAAACAACCCGACAGACTAAATATTCAAGGAGAAATTGAAAAAGCAATTGAAGAAATAACAGGAGAGGAAGTTGACCTAACAGCTTCAGGTAGAACGGATGCTGGAGTACACAGTTTAGGGCAAACAGCAAATTTTAAAACAGACTCAAAAATTCCAACAGAAAAATTTGCTAAAGCGATAAACTCAAGATTGAAAAAAAGCATAGTTATTAAATCAGCCGAAGAAGTTGATGAAAAATTCCATAGCAGATATTCAGTAAAATCAAAAACATATAGATATATAATAAATAATTCAGAAAATGGAACAGCTATCTACAGAGGCTTAGAATATCATGTACCAATGAAATTAGATTATGAAAAAATGAATGAAGCAATAAAATATTTTATTGGAGAACATGATTTTAAAGCATTCAAAGCAAGTGGGACAAGTAGTAAAAGCAGTGTGAGAAAAATTCTTGATGGAAACGTAAGAAAAGAAGGAGAAAGGGTAATAATAGAAGTAACAGGAACAGGATTCTTATATAATATGGTTAGAATAATTTCTGGTACGTTATTAGATGTTGGATTAGGCAAAATAAAACCAGAAGACATTCCTTCAATTATAGAATCTAAAGATAGAACTAAAGCTGGAAAAACATTACCAGCACATGGGCTGTATTTATTGCAAGTGAATTATTAAAACAGGAACAAATAATAATAAAAAAGAATACAATATAGCAAAAAGGAGAATGACATGAACAATTTTTTATTATTATATTTTGCACTTCCTGTTGCAATAACAATATTATCTATTATATTTGAGACATTAATAAATTGCCCAATAAAAATAGCAGGAATAACATTTTCTATATTACTGATTTTTACATTTGCAGTAGCAGATGAAACATTTTTGATATTCACAATTTTATATACGATATTATCATATGTTGTTGCATGGATTACAAAACAATGGACACAAAATCAGTGTTCAGGAACGTCGTTAGAGGATTTAATTCAAGAAGCAAATTCTAACAATAATAGTTGCGGATGCAGTAATAGGAGAAGAATATTTTAATACATAAATAGGAGAAAGAAATGAGATTAGATAAATTTTTGAAAATGAGTAGAGTAATAAAAAGAAGAACCGTTGCAAATGAAGTTGCAGATTGTGGTAGAGTAAGTGTAAATGGGAAGATTGTAAAGCCAAGTTATGATGTTAAGGTAGGGGATATTATTGAAATTCAATTTGGAGATAAGGCTTCAAAATTTGAAATTGTAAATATTCCGAAAGTACAAGGAAAAAAATTAGAAGAAACTATAAAATTATTATAAAAATAGGAAATTAAATACCTTAAACGCCTCAAAAGATAGAAGAAAGTCTATTTTTTTGAGGTGTATTTTTTGCAAATAAAACATTGAAAAAGCACATAAAAATAAAGCCATCTTTGACTTTTTTATGTAAACGTGGTAAAATATAAAATATGAATAATATTTGCAGAAAGTCAATATTTCATACTGAAGATGACTTTATGTACTAATTATTCTGGAACTGTTAACCATTAAGAGAAAAACAACAAAGGAGAATCAATATGTGTGAATTAATGGTATCTAAAAATGAAACAAGTGAACTGAGAAGCCGGATTGAAAAATATCAGGATAGCGTTAAGGTAAAGAATGCCTTAGAAAAGCTCACGATTCCAAGTGAGTCAATTGAAGCTATGAAGGCACAGCAGGAAGGTACCTGTAAGTACAATATGGGTGCAATTTTGGGTGCTTTAAAAGCATTCAATGACACATTACCGGAGGAGGTCGCTGCAATGCAGCGTATTAATGATGTGCCGCTTGATATGCTGTTAAAGTTTAAAATTGATCAGATTGTTACTGAACAGCGGAAAAAGAACCGTCCACTTGAGATGACATCTGAGACGGAATACATGCCTAAATACCGGCGATTATCGGAAATGATTTGTGGATATGGGTACAATATGTACTTCATTGAAGATAGATTCAAGGAATTCTTTCCGGGAGTCCATACAATCGTATTAGGTTTTGCAGAAGCATACTCAGAGTACTTCCACAAGTTGGCAAGTATAATGGGAATTAAGACCGTAACTACCAGTCCAAAAACCCAGGACATCTGGAAAAACTGGATGTACTTCCTGGATCCAAAAACGACTAAGTATAGCTTAGAAGGAACGTACCTTTATATGTACCACGGAGGTTGGAATTGTAGCGGAAATTCAAACATTCCTGGCAAAGACAACCAGAAAGTTGTGAACAAAGGTACATATGCTGTGATGAGAAGCAGAAATCCGGAAGAGTTTGAAAAAGCTCAGTTTGATTTTACTTTCTAACGTTACTAAGAATAACAAACAGTACAAGGGTAGGGGGATGCCAAAAGCGTCCCTCTATTTCTTTTTGTGTTAAATTAAAACATTGAAATAATCAAATTGCACAACAATATCAAATTAAAATTAACAGAATCTTTTATAATAATTTAATTTTACTAACACAATAAACAACAAGAGATTCTGTGTGTATTGAAAAATGGCTAAGAATGTGATATAAAAAGCATTAGAGAAAAGGAGAGAAAAATGGCTGATTTTGTACATTTACACGTCCACAGTGAATACAGTTTACTAGATGGAATGAGTAGAATTAAAGACTTACCAGTAAGAGCAAAAGAATTAGGAATGAAAGCAATTGCACTAACAGACCATGGTGTCATGTATGGTGCAGTTGATTTTTATAAAGAATGTAAGAAGAATGATATCAAACCAATCATTGGATGTGAAGTATATGTAGCACCACACAGCAGATTTGATAAAGAAGCAGGAAGAGATAATGGATATAACCATTTAATTTTATTAGCAAAAAATAAAACGGGATATCAAAATTTGTCAAAATTAGTTTCATTATCATTTGTTGAAGGTTTTTATTATAAACCACGTATTGATTTAGAAATTTTAGAGAAATATAGTGAAGGCTTAATTTGCTTAAGTGCTTGCTTAGCAGGAAGTCTAAGCCAAGCAATTATACAAGGCAATATGGAAAAGGCAGAAGAAATTGCGTTATGGCATAAACGAGTATTTAAAGATGATTATTATATAGAAATACAACATAATGGTTTAAGACAACAGATAATGGTAAATCAAAAACTAATTCAGCTAGCAAGAAAACTTGATATTCCATTAGTTGCAACAAATGATGCACATTATCTAAAAAAAGAAGATAGCTATTTCCATGAAGTTTTATTATGTATTCAAACTGGAAAAAGAATGTCAGATGAAGACAGAATGAGATTTGAAACTGAAGAATTTTATATAAAATCTCCAGAAGAAATGGCAGATTATTTTTCAGAGTTTCCAGATGCAATTGAAAATACAGTAAAAATTGCAGAAAAATGTAACTACGATTTTGAGTTTGGAGTAACTAAACTACCAAACTACGATGTACCAGAAGAGTATGCAACACATTTAGATTATTTTAAAGATCTTTGTTATAAAGGAATAAAAAATAGATACGGAGAAAATCCATCAGAAGAAGTAATGTCAAGATTAGAATATGAAATCTCAGTAATCGAAAAAATGGGATATGTAGATTACTTTTTAATTGTTTGGGATTATATAAATTATGCAAAATCAGTAGGAATACCAGTAGGCCCAGGGCGTGGTTCAGGAGCAGGTTCAATTGCAGCATATGCAATAGGTATAACAGATATTGATCCATTAAAATATGGATTACTTTTTGAAAGATTTTTAAATCCTGAAAGAGTAAGCATGCCAGATTTCGACGTTGATTTTTGTTATGAAAGACGTGGAGAAGTTATTGAATATGTTGAAAGAAAATATGGAAAAGATCATGTTTCTCAGATTATAACATTTGGAACAATGGCTGCAAGAATGGTAATAAGAGACGTTGGAAGAGTGCTAGATTATCCATATTCAGAAACAGACAAGCTTGCAAAAATGATACCAATGGAAGTTCATATAACAATTCCAAAAGCATTAGAACAAAATAGAGAATTTAAGGAATTATATGAATCTAATCCAAGTGTAAAGCAATTAATAGATATAGCAATTAAATTAGAAGGACTACCACGTCAGGCATCAACACACGCTTGTGGAATAGTAATTACAAAAGATCCAGTTGATACATATGTGCCACTATATGTAAATGATGGAAACATATCAACGCAATATACAATGAATTTGCTTGAAGAACTAGGTTTATTAAAAATGGACTTTTTAGGTCTAAGAACTTTAACTGTAATCTCAGACACTGAAAAGCTTGTAAAGCAAAACCGTGGAATAGATGTGGAATATGACAAGGATATGAATGATCCGAAAGTATATAAACTTTGGGCAAATGGAGAAAGTATTGGAATATTTCAGTTTGAAAGTCAAGGAATGACAAACTTTATGAAAGAGCTAAAACCAGACTGCTTAGAAGATATCATAGCTGGAGTTTCACTTTATAGACCAGGACCTATGGATCAAATTCCAAGATACATTAAAGGAAAACAAAATCCAGGACATAATGTTTACACTCATCCTGCATTAGAGCCAATCCTAAATGTTACTTATGGCTGTATGGTATATCAAGAACAAGTAATGCAGATAGTTAGAGAACTAGCTGGATATTCTCTTGGAAGAGCTGACCTAGTAAGAAGAGCCATGGGAAAAAAGAAACTAGATGTAATGGCTAAAGAAAGAGAATATTTTATAAATGGACAAGTCGATGAAAACGGAAATGTGCTTGTACCAGGATGTGTAAGAAATGGAATAGATAAAGAGTCAGCAAATAAAATATTTGATGAAATGGCTGAGTTTGCAAAATATGCATTTAACAAATCACATGCAGCAGCATATTCAGTTGTATCTTATAGAACAGCATATTTAAAAACTTATTATCCAGAAGAATTTATGGCAGCAACATTAAACAGCTTTTTAGGAAACTTAGATAAAGTTCCAATTTATATTTACGAATGTAAAAGATTAAATATTGGAATTTTAAAACCTGACATAAACAAGAGCTTTACGAAATTTACGGTACAAGACAAGAAAATAAGATTTGGATTGGGAAGCATAAAAAATGTTGGAATATCCGCAATTGAAACTGTTATTTCAGAAAGAGAAAAAAACGGAGAGTTCAAGTCATTTACAGACTTTTGCGAAAGAATTCAAAGTGGTACTGTTAACAGAAAGTGCATTGAATGTTTGATTAAGGCAGGATGTTTTGATGAAATGAATCAAACTAGAGCAACACTACTTGCATCATATGAAAAAATCCTAGATACAATAAACAACCAAGGAAGAAATTCAATGGCTAATCAAGTTACAATGTTTGATTTAGTTCAACCAGAAGAAACAGTAAAATATCAATATACAGTATTAAAAGAGCTTGATGAAAGAGAACTATTAGCTCAGGAAAAAGAAATGATAGGAATTTATATTTCAGGTCATCCATTAGAAAAATTTAAAGAAGCAATCAAAAGACAGACAAATATAAATTCAATTCAAATAAAAGATTTAAACGGAGAAAATGCAGGAAAATTTAAAGATGGACAAAATGTAAAATATGCAGGAACAATAACAAGCGTTAAGAAAAAATATACAAAACGAAATACGATAATGGCATTTGTAACAGTAGAAGATTTATATGGAAGTGCTGAAATAGTTGTATTTGATAGCGTATTTTCAAGATGTGACAATATCTTAGTAGAAGAAAATATAGTAATAGTTGAAGGACGATTAAGTATAAAAGAAGATGAAGATGCAAGAATTATTGTTCAAAACATAAAAGAATTTTCTGGAGAAAATAACACTGGAGATAATATCAGAAAAAACACTGTATTAATTGACATTACTGAGTTAAATGAAACACAAAAAGAAAGATTAAAAGGAGCAATAAGATTCTTTTCAGGAGACAGAGTGAACATGAAAATTAGTGTATTAGATAAAGCACAAGAAAAGCCATGTGGAGCAATTTATTTAACAGAAGCAATATTAGAACAATTCAAAGAAATAGTAGGTGAAGAAAACGTTATGTTAAAATAACATTTTTCCCTAAATATTGAATTATAGTAGTAAAGATGATAAAATAATAAATATTTTAATAACCAGTTAAAGAAGAGCCGGTGGAGGAGAAAAAGAAATGGCAGGATACGTAATCCATTTAGCAGTAGCTAAAGAATATTTAAGAAATTTCAGAATTAAAGACGAAAAAGAATTTTTAAGAGGAACAATAGCACCAGACTTGCTTTCACATGGAGATAAAAAAGCAACGCATTATAGTGAAGATGGCGGAGCAGAAGTTAATTTAAAAGAATTTCTAAAACATAATTCAATAAGCACAGCGTATATGCAAGGATATTTTTTACATCTAATAGTTGATTATTTATTTTATAACAAGTACTTTCCCAATGCAATCAATGAAACAAAACAATACAACGATTATGATATATTAAATAAAGAATTAATTGAAAAATATAAAATAGAAATCCTAGATGATATTAAAGATGTTGTCCAATTTAAAACAGGAGAACTTCAAGTTATAGATAGAGAAAAACTTGATGAAATGATTCAAGAAATATCAAAAAAGCCAATATCGGAATATAAAAAAGAAGCAATGAAAACTGAAAAAGTAACTACAAATTTGGAAGATAATGAAATAGTTACAATGAACGAAAGCAAGAAAGATAAAATTAAATTAGCAATAGCAATTATAGCAATGTGTTTTGTAATGTTATTCTTTGTTAATCAGAAACAAGGATTTCACTGTGATGAAATCTTTTCATATGGTTCATCAAATAGCGCTTATGAAAATGTTTTTTGGTCATACAGAGATAAAACACCAATGCATAAATTTTTAGAAGCAAAAATATTTCAAGATGGAAATGTTTTTGACTGGGTAAAAAGAGTTAAATATTATTTTGTAGACCACGTAGATGAAAAAGATGCATTTATTTCTGAAAAAATGGCAGAAGAAAAGATGATATGGAGAACACGTGAAGAAGCAATAGACTATTTAGAAGCAAAAGATAATAGATTTAATTATGCTTCTGTTTACTATAATCAAGTTCAAGACGTTCATCCACCATTGTTTTACATGTTAGTACACACAGTATCATCAATATTTAATAATACATTTTCAAAATATATAATTTTCTTTGTAAACTTACCATTTTTCATAGGAACTTGTATTTTAATTTGGAAAATTTTAAATTTGATACGGAAGAAAATCAATTTCAATATTATCAGTTTTACTATATGGATTAAGCATTGGAGGAATTTCAACAATGATGTTCCAAAGAATGTATATGATGCTTACATTCTTCACAACAGCATTTTTATTCTTAAATCTATTTATAGTAAAAAGCGAGTATAAAGTAAATAAAAAAACAAGAATATTCCTTATACTTACATCAGTATTAGGATTCTTGACACAATACTTTTTTGCAATATATGCAGCTTTAGTTGCAATAGTAATGGTAATATTATTTATCAAAAATAAAGAATATAAAGAGATGTTTAGATACATTAGAAGCCTAGTGATATCAGCAATTATAGGATTAGTAATATTCCCATTTTCAATAAATCATATGCTGTTTTCTGATAGAAAAGTTGGAAACTTCCAAGCAACAAATTATTTAGATAGAGTACTAACATATTTCAATATGATATTAAGATATTTCGGAAGTAAGTGGGAAATAATGCTAGCATTGTTTGCAATTGCATTACTTGCAATACTTATAAGAAGAAAGCCAGAAAGAGGAGTAACTGCATTAATAATTTTCCCAACAATCATATATATAATGTTAGTCGCAAAATTAGCAGAATTTTTAGAATTAAGATATGTAATGAACATTTTACCAATCGTATCAATAATGATAATGATGGCAATTGGCTCAATATTTGAAAATAAAAAATATAATATAATGATTGCAACTGTAGCATTAATCCTATTAATAAGCTATGGATTTTTAACAGAAGAGCCGTTATATTTATATAAAGACTATACAAAATACATAGATATATCAAAACAATATAGCGAAGATGACTTAGTATACGTTGGATATACATTCTTCAACCATATACAAAGTTTACCTGAATTTACAAATTACAAAAAAACATTTATGATTTACAATGATCAAACAGATGAATTGATAGGAAATGAAGAATTATCAGACAAAAGCGAATTCATATTAAGTGTACATAGAAATATGGAACCAGAAAAAGTTTTAAGCGAAGTATTAGCAAATACAGGCTTTACAAACTATGAACTAATATATGAAGGAGACCAAGAAGTAAACCAAATAATTTATAGAATATATAGATAATTTTGACAAAATGAAAAAATATGATATAATTATAAATGTCAATCAAAAGCAATGAAGAAAAGGAGTACATTTATTATATTTATTACAGAGAAAAGAAGAAATAGCTGAGACTTCTTATAAAAAATAAATGAAAGGTAGTTTCTGAGCCGATATGATGAGAAATTAAAAATAGTCATATCCGTGTAAGATACGTTAAAATCTAATGAGAAAATAAAGAAATTTATTTTGAATAAAGGTGGTACCGCGAAGATATGTCGCCCTTGCAATTTAGCAAGGGCGATTTTTGATATTATATGGACAAAATATAATATAAA
This sequence comes from uncultured Clostridia bacterium, assembly GCA_934149275.1. Lineage (GTDB taxonomy): Bacteria > Bacillota > Clostridia > TANB77 > CAG-508 > UMGS1994. Next base: position 75,054 of record CAKPEG010000003.1, read on the forward strand.
TGCTTTGCAAAGGAGGAAAAAATGTTAGAAATCGAAGCAAAATCAGAAGGAGCGGAATTAACAAGCATAAAAAAAGATGGAATAGAAAAGCTCCATGATGGAAAAGAATTTTGGAACAGACAAAGTCCAATTTTGTTCCCAATAGTAGGAAAACTAAAAGATAATAAGGCAATAATTGATGATAAAGTGTGCGAAATGGGACAACATGGATTTGCTAGAGATATGAAATTTGAAGTAGTAAAAGACGAGCCAAATGAGAAAGAATATGTATTAAAAGCAAATGAAGAAACTTTAAAAAGATATCCATATCTATTCAAATTAACAGTTAAATATCATGTAAAAGATGATACACTAACAGTTTCATATGAAGTAGAAAACACAGATACTAAAAACATATTTTTCGGAATTGGAGCACACCCAGCATTTAAATGTGATTACTCAACAGAAAAATATTATTTAGAATTTGAAAAAGAAGAAAATGAAATTGGAATTCTACAACTAGAAGAAGGTCTAATTAGTAAAGCAAGATTAAAAGAAGAAATATTAGATGAAAATAGAATATATCTAACTAAAGATATATTTGAAGAAGATGCAATAATAATGCAAAATATACAGTCTAATAAAATATATTTAAAAGAAGTTGATAAAGAAGAACCAATTTTAGAATTTGACTTTACAGGATTCCCATACTTAGCAATTTGGTCTAAAAAAGGAGCACCATTCGTCTGCATTGAACCATGGTATAATACAGCAGATTATAAAGAATCAACAGGAATATTTGAAGAAAAACAAAAAATAATTGGATTAAATCCAAAAGAGAAGTTTAAATGTAAATATAAAATCAAATTTTTCTAAAAAAGAGTATATTATACATAGCAAAGTATAATATTTCAAAATTTAAAAGAAAGGGATTAATCAATTAAATAGATTAATATTTCTATATATTTGATTATGAGAGATTCAAAATGAAAACAAAAAAATTACACATACTAACAATCATCGCTGGAATTATATTTGTAAACATAGGAATATTTCATACAAATGTCTGGTTTGATGAATGTTATTCAGTAGGAATGGCAAACAAAACTTTTGTTGAAATTTGGAATATAGGCGGGCATGACGTTCATCCAGTTTTATATTACTGGGCATTACACATTATTTACCTATTAACAAATGGATCAATCATGGCATACAGAATATTCTCAGCCATACCAATAGTTATACTAGGAATATTAGGATATACACACATTAGAAAAGATTTTGGAGAAAAGACAGGTCTACTATTTTCATTTTTAGCATATTTTTCACCAATGTCAGCAACATTCGCAAATGAAATTAGAATGTACAGCTGGGCATTATTATTAGTCACAGTTTTAGCAATATATGCATGGCGATTAGCACACGAAGAAAAACCACATTACTATATAATTTTCTTTTTAAGCAGTTTGCGGAAGTATTTACATACATTACTATGGACTTATGGCAGCAGGATTAATAAATATAATTTTATTAGTTTATCTAGTAAAAAATAAGAAAAAAGAAGTATACATTAAGCAAATAATTTTAGGAGTAATACAAGGACTATTATATTTACCATGGTTAATTTATTTTTCATCACAGCTAAAATCAATGCACGATAATGGATTCTGGATTAGCTTAGGCCCACAAACAATAGTACAAATAGGAAGCTTATTATTTGCAGGAAGTCTATATGCATGGATAGGATTTATAATTTCACTTTTTGTATATGGATATTTAATATATTTAATAAGAAAAGAAGAAAAAGAAAATACCAAACCAGCAAGATATTCATTATTAGTAATAGTTTTAATTATAATAGCTGCCCTAATAATGTCAGCAATACTAAAATCACCAATTCTATATTATAGATATATGACAGTAGTTGCAGGACTTATGATGTTTGCAATATCATATATGTTTATTAAATCAGCCCCAAAATACATAGTATACGGATTTATAGCACTAACAATTTTAACAACAATACCAAGCAATATAATTATGATAAGCCACAATTATGATAAATCAAATAATGAACCAATAGATTTTATAAAAGAAAACATTCAAGAAAATGACGTAATAGTATATCCAGGAATAGGAACAGGAGCTATAATGGCAGCCAAATTCCCACAATACAAACAATATTTTTACAATGCAGAAAATTGGGGAGTTGAAGAAGCATACAAGGCATTCGGACCAGCAATGCAAACATATACAACAGATGACTTCTTAAACGATGAAGAATGTCAAGGAAGAATATGGCTTATTTTAGACTTCTACAAAGTGGATTATTATAATGAAAAATTTAATAATGAAAACTATAGATTACTAGCACAAAAGCAATATTTTACAAAATATAATAAAGAAAAAGCCGAAAACAAAGAGACAGAATATAATATTTATTTAATAGAAAAAATAAAACAATAAAGGAGAGAGGAAAAATGGATCATAAATTAAAAGACAAATTAAATCCAAAAGATTTCGAAGAAGAAATCTACAAAAATTGGGAAGAAAGTGGAAACTTTAAACCATCAAACGATAAAAGTAAAGAGACATACTGTATAATGATGCCACCACCAAACGTAACAGGAAAGCTACATATGGGACACGCATTAGATGGCACAATACAAGATATATTAATAAGATTCAAAAGAATGCAAGGTTATAGAACATTATGGCTACCAGGAACAGACCATGCAGCTATATCAACAGAAATGAAAGTTGTTCAAAAATTAAAAGCACAAGGAATAAATAAATCAGATCTAGGAAGAGAAAAATTCCTAGAAGAAGCATGGGCATGGACAAAAGAATATGGCGGAATAATTCAAAAACAGCAACGTAAATTAGGATGTTCTTGTGACTGGGAAAGAAACAGATTTACATTAGATGAAGGAATGTCAGAAGCGGTTTTAGAGCAATTTGTAAGATTATACAATAAAGGATTAATCTATAAAGGAAAGAGAATGGTAAACTGGTGCACAAGCTGTAATACATCAATTTCAGATGCAGAAGTTGAATACAAAGAAGAACCATCACACCTATGGCATATTAGATATAAAATTGTTGGAACAGAAGACGAATATATTGAAGTGGCAACAACAAGACCAGAAACAATGCTTGGAGATACAGCAGTAGCAGTACATCCAGACGATGAAAGATATACACACTTAGTAGGTAAAAAGTGTATATTACCAATCATGAATAAAGAAATACCAATCATAGCAGACGAATTCGTTGAAAAAGAATTTGGAACAGGATGTGTTAAAATAACACCAGCACATGATATGAACGATTATCAAGCAGGATTAAGACACAACTTAGAAATAATAGAAGTATTTGACGAAAACTTCAAAATGGGTAACCTAGTTCCTGAATATAAAGGAATGGACTTATTAGAAGCAAGAAAGAAAATAGTTGAAAAATTAGAAGAAATTGGAGCATTAGTAAGAACAGAAGACTACACACACAATGTAGCAAAATGCGAAAGATGTAAAAATACAATCGAACCTAAAATTTCAGAGCAATGGTTTGTAAACATGAAAGAAATGGCTAAAAGAGCAGCAGACAGCGTAAGAAATGGAGAAACAAGATTTGTACCACAAAGATACGAAAAACAATATTTCCATTGGCTAGATAATATCCAAGATTGGTGTATATCAAGACAATTATGGTGGGGACATAGAATACCAGCATACTACTGTCAAGAATGTGGACACATAAATGTAGCAAAACATGAACCAGAAAAATGTGAAAAATGCGGAAGCACAAATTTAGTACAAGACGAAGATACACTAGACACATGGTTCAGCTCAGCATTATGGCCATTCTCAACACTTGGTTGGCCAAATACAGAATCAGAAGATTATAAAGATTTTTATCCAACACAAACATTAGTAACTGGATTTGATATTATAACATTCTGGATTTCAAGAATGATGACACAAGGACTTGAACTAACAGATCAAGTACCATTTAAAGATGTATTAGTACATGGAATTGTAAGAGATAACCAAGGAAGAAAAATGTCAAAAACATTAGGAAATGGAGTAGACCCATTAGATGTAATAGACGAATATGGTACAGACAGCTTAAGAATGTCATTAATTTTAGGAACAACACCAGGAAATGACATAAGATACAGTAGTGATAAAGTAGAAGCATCAAGCAACTTTGCAAACAAACTATGGAATGCATCAAAATTCGTATTAATGCAATTAGAAGACATTGAAGAATTCAAAGAAAACGACATTACAGAGCTAGACTTATCAAAAATGATATACGTTGACAAATGGATAATTTCAAAATTAAATACATTAGTAAAAGAAGTAACAGAAAACTTAGAAAACTACGATTTAGGAGTTGCAGCACAAAAAATATATGATTTCATAAGAAACGACTTCTGCGATTGGTATATAGAAATAGTAAAACCACGTTTATTTAATAAAGAAGATGAATCAAGATATACAGTTCAATTCATATTAAACTATGTACTAAGCACAAGTTTAAAACTATTACATCCATTTATGCCATTCATCACAGAAGAAATATATTCAAAACTATATCATAAACCAGAAAGTATAATGATGACAGAATTCCCTAAATACAAAGAAGAATTAGACTTAAAAAACGAAGAAGAACTAGCTACAGAAATAATGAATATAATAACAGAAATCAGAAACATTAGAAGCAAAATGAATGTACACCCAAGTAAGAAGACAAAATTAATATTTGTAACAACAACAGCAAAAGACGAAATAGAAAAATCAGAAGCATTCTTAGAAAAACTAGGATTTGCAAACAAAATAGAAATACAAGCAACAACAGAAAATATACCAGAAAACGCAGTAGCAATTCTTTCTAAAAACATGGAAGTACACATTCCTTTCGAAGAATTAGTAGACATTGAAGAAGAGAAAAAGAGACTAGAAAGCGAAAAGAAAAGACTAGAATCAGAAGTACAAAGAGGAGAGAAAATGCTTTCAAATCCAGGTTTCATCAACAAAGCTCCAGAAGCTAAAATAAATGAAGAAAAAGAAAAATTAGCCAACTACAAAGAACTACTAGAGAACGTAAATCAAAAGTTAGAGAAGATGAAATAAACTGCAACATAGACAATTACTAATAATTGTGTTACTATGAATTTAGATAATTATTTGAAGTAGAGATTGTGCTGCTATGCACCTAGTAATAGGTCAAAAGAAATGTCGGAAGGGGCACACCGACCAAATAACAAGAAAAAAGAGCTATGAAAACATGGCTCTTTTTATAAAAAAAATGGTAAAAACATGCTAGAAATAGCATGTTTTTTTATGCTTAAAAATTAATAAATTAAGCAATATTTAATGGAAAGAGATTCCTAAAAAATATGTGTCGAAGTGTGTCGAAAACCTCTCATTTTTCGTCAAAGGAAAATTTAGGGAAAAGAAGAATATAAGAAGTAGAATAGGTTAAAGGAGTATCGTATGAAAATTAATTTTAATGAAAAGGACAAGCTCTTAAACTTGGAAATTGATGAAGAGATAGATCATCACAAGGCTGAAATTTTAAGGAGGAATGCAGATTATGAAATTCAAAGACGTAATCCTAAAAGAGTTATTCTTGATTTTAATAACGTTTATTTTATGGATAGTGCCGGAATCGGAATGGTTATAGGAAGATATAAAACTGCATCGATGGTTGGGGCTAAACTTGAAATGAAAAATGTAAGAAAAAACATACGAAAGATATTTGAGATGACAGGGGTATTAAAAATAATTCCAATAATAGAGGAGGAAGAAAAAAGTGAAAAAACAATATGAAAATGAGATGAGTCTTGAATTTTTAAGCAAGTCTTGTAATGAGTCTTTTGCTAGGGTTACGGTTGCTGCTTTTGCATCACAATTGGATCCTACAATTGAAGAGATTTCTGACATAAAAACTGCGGTTTCTGAAATTGTTACAAATGCAATAATACATGCATATGAATCAACGGAAGAAATTATAAAGATACATAGTTATATTCAAGAAGGTTGTATAACAATAGAGATTTCTGATACAGGAAAAGGTATTGAAGATGTTGAAATGGCGAGAAAGCCTTTATATACATCAAAAGCAGAGTTAGAAAGGTCCGGAATGGGATTTACAATAGTTGAAACTTTTATGGACGATTTAAAAGTTGAGTCAATTTTAGGTTTAGGAACAAAAGTTACTATGAAAAAAATCATAAGAAGAGATCAAAATTTATTAGAGGGTTAGGAGAATTAATTTTGCATGAAACTACAATAGAAGAAATCCTAGAAGCACAGAGCGGAAACCAGGAAATGTTAAATGATATTGTAGAAAATAATTCAAGATTAATATGGAGTATTGTAAAAAGATTTAAAAATAATAAGTATGAAACAGATGATTTGTTTCAAATAGGTGCAATGGGATTAGTTAAATCAATAAAAAGGTTTAATAATCAATATAATGTTAAGCTTTCAACTTTTGCAGTTCCATATATTATAGGAGAAATAAAAAGATATCTCCGAGATGATGGCATGGTAAAGGTTAGTAGAAGTTTAAAAGAATTGAATATTAAAATTGAAATGCTTAAAAAGCAATATGAGAAATTAGGAAAAGAATTAAGTATAAATGAGATTGAAAAAGAATTAAAGGAAAGTAAAGAAAATATTTTATTGGCATTAGAGGCGAATAAGGAAATTAAATCAATTGATGAGGAATTTGAAGATAGCAATGAGAATATATTATTTAATAAAGTAAAAGTAGAAAGTTATGAGGAAGACACAATTAAGAAAATAATATTAAAACAAGAACTTGAAAAGCTAGATGAAAAGGAGAGAAATATTATAATCTTAAGGTATTTTTACAATAAAACACAGAGTCAAATTGCGAGTCAATATGGAATAAGCCAGGTGCAAGTGTCGAGAATTGAAAAGAGAGTTTTATTAAAAATGAGAGAAAACATAAAGGAGAAAATGTGAAAAGTATAACTGATAAAATAAAAAAACATTATACATTATTTTTTTTCTTATCCACCGTGCGGAGCTTTTGTTTTGCTTCCGATGTGGTTTACACAAGAATTTCAAATAAATGATGATACTAAAAAGATAGAAATTAATGTTGAAAAACCAATATTGGATTTTAGTGTTAGATATAAAGATATTAATTTATTACATAATAATGATAATGTGGTTGAAACGTTAAATATAGAAGATTATTTAGTTAATGTTGTAGCAGCTGAAATGCCTGTAGATTATGAAGAGGAAGCGCTGAAAGCACAAGCTACAGTTGCAAGAACATATACTTTATATCAAATAGAAAATGGACACAAGCATGCTAATGCAGATATTTGTGATAGTAGTACATGTTGTCAAGCATGGATTTCTAAGGAAAATAGATTTGAAAAATGGGATGGAAATAAAGAAGAAAAATGGAATAAATTAAAAGAAGCAGTCTATTCAACAGCAGGCGAAATTATAACATATGAAGGAAAACCAATAGATGCTTTTTTTCATTCTAATAGTGGAGGAACTACTGAGATTCCGGTTAATGTTTGGGGTGGAAGTGATTTCCCATATTTGCAAGTTGTAGAAACAAGTGGAGAGGACGAATACAATCAATATTATTCAGAAAAAGAATACACTAAAAGTGAATTAGAGGAAAAAATGAAATCGAGTTATGACGATTTTCAGATAGATTGGAGTCAAGCAGATTGTATACAAATATTAGAATATACAGAAAGTTCGAGAATAAAAACAATTAAAATTGGTAATAAGAATATATCAGGTGTAGAGGCACGAAAAATTTTTGAATTAAAATCATCAAATTTTACTTTTGAAGTTACAGAAGATAAGGTTAAATTTAAAGTAATAGGATATGGACATGGGGTTGGATTAAGCCAAACAGGAAGCAATACTTTAGCTAAAGAAGGAAAAAATTATAAAGAAATAATTGAACATTTTTTTAAGAATATACAAATAGAAAATATAAAAAATAATTAGATTCTGCATGCACTTCTGTATAAATAATTAAAACATGGAAATACTTGTAATAAATAAAGATATATAGGAGGAACATATGAGTAGAGGAAAAAGATACACAAGCAACTCTTTAAGTAGAGAAAAAATTTATTATATACTTGGAGTATGCGCATTAACAGTTTTACTAATTTTTATATTTGCGTTATCAGGTTATAAGAGCAAAAAAGATGCAGATGCAAGAATTGCACAAATGGAGGAATCTGGCGGAAGTGATGCTACAATGGTAAGTTCAACAGAAGATAAAACAATAAATGAAGTAAAAAATGAATCTAATACAACTCAAACAGAAAAAGTGGCTATAAATACATCTATCCTTAACACCACTCAACCAGCAAATACAGCAAAAACAGAAAGTCAGCCAGTAGTTGAAGAGAAAAAGGTTGAAGAGCCTAAAGTAGTAGAGCTACATTTTTCTGTACCAGTTCAAGGTGAAATTGCAAAAGATTTTTCAGATTCAAATTTAACATATTCTGAAACACTTCAAGAATGGACAGTTCATTTAGGAATAGATATAAAGGCTGATAAAGGAAGTTCTGTTGTTGCTTCAGAAGCGGGAACTGTAGAATCTATAAAAAATGATCCGAGATATGGATTAACAGTAACAATTGCACATGCAAATGGATTTAAATCAATATATTCTAATCTTCAAACAGCTGAATTTGTTTCAGAGGGACAAACTGTTGAGAAAGGAAAAATTATTGGTTCTGTAGGAGATAACGCAGCTTTTGAAATTGCTGATGAACCGCATTTGCATTTTGAAATGACAAAAGATGATATGAATGTAAACCCAACAGCATATTGGGAAAAATAAGACGTATAACTAAAAATTATACGTCTTATTATATTGCTCTGACAAAGTATATAAAAATATTTTGCTAGAAAGCCTTTTCTTTTTTTTAAAAATTAAAATATATGCATTTTAAAAAAATGGACCCAAATATATTTTTTTAAGAATAATTTTCTTTTTCTAATCTAACTTTTTCTTTTTAAGAAACTTTATAAAAAATACTAAATAACTAATTCCAACAATATAACCAGCTAAAACATCTGTAGCATAGTGGACTCCTAAATAAATTCTACTAATTCCAACAAATAATATAATAGCTGAAAGTATACCAACTAATGTGTTTTTAAGCCATTTTTTCTTAACAAATTTAGTAACATAGTAAATAAGTAATCCGTAAAAAATCATTGACATCATTGAATGTGCACTTGGAAATGAATAAGATGACTCAGCTGTTAATACAAGAGTTTCAGTAGGGCGAGGTCTTCTAATTATTATTTTTAAAAGATTGTTTAAAATTACTCCAATTAAATTAGCAAAAGTAAAAATTAAAAAATATTTTTTATTTTTTACTAAAACAGCTATACATAAAATACTTGTTACAATAACAAGAGTTGAGCCAAGTGTTGTTATAAATTTCATAATTAGCATCATTGTAGATGTAAGTCCAAAAATGAACATTATAAATTGGTATACAGGTAAATCAAATAAAATCATAATAAAATCTCCATCTAAATTTAAGAATAAGCGAACATAATACAAATCTATCATAACATGTAATGTTCTAATCTTTATTTATGTGCGAAAATCTTGCACAAAGTATTTATATTATAATATAGTAAAAAATAAAAATCAACAAACTATAAAGGTAGATTTCTTGACAAAGAGCGTAAAAAATGGTAATATTGTTATGTAAACCGTTAAAAGTTTTTCATAAAAAAAGGAGAGAGCATTATGACAAATGAAGACAAGAAAATGATTATGGAACTTATCGACACAATCCAGTCAGCGATGAGTACATTGCGGACAGTAATCGAAAAGGATGAAGAGTCGAGTGTACCTGCTGCAGATGTAACTGTAACAGCTTCTAAGACTGAAAGCGACTCAACCCCGAGAGAGATTGACGAAAGAATGGTCAAGAAACTTCTCAAGGAGATGGGTGTTCCTCTTAACATCAAGGGATACAGATACCTTAGCAGTGCGATTGTAACCCTGTCAAAGGAAAAGGGGATGAAGATCTCACTGGGATTATACCCAAAGGTTGCTAGAGAGTTCGCCACAACAGGCTCAAGAGTTGAAAGAGCAATCAGACATGCGGTAGAAAGGACCTTTGAAAGAGGCAACTATGATGTGATAAACGAAGTGTTTGGTACCAAAGTTAGCGCCACAAAGGGCAAGCTTACCAACTCAGAGTTTATGTATGCCTGCATTGAGTACCTGGAAGATCTGCTGGCTAGATAAGTTCCGAGTATCATGTTGTTAGTAACAGTTGTTATTATTCTCCGAAAAGACCACCCACAATAGGGTGGCCTTTTTCATGTTAATATTTAAAAATATTGATTTTGAAACAAAAAGATGATAGTATAAAACCAACTTATAGATACAGAGTAGCGATAGGGGGTGTTTATATGATTATAGAAATACCTGAAAAATTTTATAAAAGAAAGGCACGGAACAAATATGCCGAGGTTAAGAATGGAATTCTCGAAATTCATGGCTTTTGGAGTTTCAAAAGGTTAATGGTTGAAATTGCATACGAGTTAAAAGGAAAACACCAGTGTTACTATTGTAAAAAGCCACTACGCGATTCAGAAGTAACAATTGATCACCTTTATCCAGAAGCTTATGGAGGAATTTCAGTTACAAATAACTTAGTACCAGCATGTAAACTGTGCAACAACACAAAAGCGGACATGAATGAACAAGAGTACAGAGAATGGTTAAGCATGGATGACAAAGTTCAAAGAAAAGTTTTTTATGAAAAAAATTCGCTGAGAAAAAACAACAAAAAATATAGTATTGCTATTAAAGAAACTTACGATATTCCACAAGAATGGATTAGATACCAACGGTTGGAGACTATTAAAAACTTTGAGGGATCAAAGACAAAATCAGGAAAAACATATGTGAAAATTTATGATTTTGTTAAGAAATACGAAAAGTTGCCGATAGTATTAGTGATTTCCAAAAATGGTGTGCTTTTAGATGGAAGAATAGCATATGAAATAGCTGAAGAACTTGGATTAGAAATGGTTCCAGTAGTAGTACTGGAAAACGTACTCGCTTTTATAAAATAAAAAGTACAAAGCGAAGAGCTCCAACAACTGTTGGGGCTTTAATAATGTGAATTTACAACGCATAATCAAAATTAATGTCCTTGTAACATACGAAAAAAATTGGTATAATTTCTGCAGAGAAAAGGAGAAATATATTATGAAATATATAATAGATAGAATCGAAAACAATATGGTAATATGTGAAAATCAAGAAACAAAAAAGATGGAGAATTTTGATAAAAGTATGTTCCCAGAACAAATAAAAGATGGTGATGTAGTGATTAGAGAAAATGATACATTTAGAATCGATGAAGAAGAGACTAAAAACAGGAAAGAATATATAGAAAATTTAATGAAGAAACTAATGAAATAAAGAGAGGAATTAAATAATGGGAAATAAATGGACACCAGAACAGCTAAGTGCCATAACTCAAAAAGGAAATAATATATTAGTTGCAGCAGCTGCAGGTAGTGGAAAAACAACAGTATTAGTTGAAAGAATTATTAGAAAAATAATAGAAGATCATGTTGATATAGATAAAATATTAGTCGTGACATTTACAAATGCAGCAGCTTCAGAAATGAGAGAAAGAATACTAAATGCATTATATAAAGAAATCGATAAAGATCCACTAAATCAGCAATTAAGGAAGCAAATTGTTTTGTTAAATAAAGCTAGTATTTGTACAATAGATGCATTTTGTTTGGATATAATAAGAAATAATTTCTTTGAAATTGAAGCATCATCAAATTTTAGAATTGCAGATAACACAGAGCTAGAATTATTAAAACAAGAAGCAATAGAAGAAACTTTTGAAGAATTATATATAAAAAATGATGAAGATTTTAATAAATTAGTAGAACTATATGCTGGTTATAAAGACGATGACAACCTTAAAAATATAATTTTGAAAATACATAATTATATTCAAAGTGCGCCATTTCCAGAAGATTGGCTTGAAGAAAAAATAGAGAAATTTAATAATCCTCAAATAGAAGACTTTGCAAAAACTGAATGGGGAGAAATAATCTTAAGAAATTTTAGAGATGAAATTTTAAATTCAATTCAAATATTAAAAAGCAGTAAAATCAAACTAGATATGATTTCAGAATTATCAAAATTTTCAATAGTGGTAGAAGATGATATAAACCAATTAGAATTTTTAGAGAAAAATTTAGATAATTGGGATAAAGCATATCAAATAGCTCAAAACTTGAAGTTCAAAACTTGGCCAACAGATAAAAAAGTTGTAAGCAATTTAAAAGAAGAAACGAAAAAAGTAAGAGATAATGCTAAAAAGAGAGTTAGCAAAGCAATTGCTCAAACTTTTGTATATACTACAGCAGAAGCGATAGACGACATTAATAATATTTATCCAACACTAAAAAAACTTAAAGAAGTTACATTAAAATTTATTGAAAAATTTGCAGAGAAAAAAGCAAACAAAAACATAATGGATTTTAGTGACATAGAACATAATGCATTGAAAATATTATTAAAAAAAGATGAGAATGGAATATATCAAAAAACAGAAGTTGCTAAAAAATATGAAGAAAAATTCAAAGAAATAGCAATAGACGAATATCAAGATAGTAATTTAGTTCAGGAATATATTTTGACATCAATCTCAAATAATCAAAATATCTTTATGGTTGGTGACGTTAAACAGAGTATATACCGTTTTAGACAGGCAAAACCAGAATTATTTTTAGACAAATACGAGAAATATGGAATGACTCCAAATGAATTTGGACAAAAAATAAAATTGTTCAAAAACTTTAGAAGTAGAGAAAATATCCTAGATACAACTAATTTGATATTCGAAGATATAATGAGAAAAGATTTTGGTGAAATAGAATATGATGAAAGTGAATATTTGAATTTAGGAGCAAATTATGAACCACCAACAGATGTCAATGTGCAATTTGCAGGAAAAGCAGAATTAGACATAATTGACTTAAAACAAGAAGAAACAGAGGATGAAGAAGAAAATGACAACTCAGCAGAATTACTTGAAAAGACAGAGATTGAAGCAAAATTTGTTGCAACTAAAGTTAAAGAATTAATCGATTCAAAATATCAAGTATACGATAGAAACCTTGGTTATAGAGATATTCAGTATAGAGATATAGTAATTTTATTAAGAGCCACTTCAAATGTTGCAAATGTTTTTGAAAAAGAGCTTTTAAATATAGATATACCAGTATTTAGCGACCAAGCGGAAAATTATCTAGAGTCTATAGAAATTAGAACAATAACAGCATTACTAAAAATAATAGATAATCCATATAGAGATATTCCACTTGTAACAGTTATGAGATCTACTATTGGAGATTTTACAGATAATGAATTAATAGAAATTAGATTAGTAAAAAAAGATAGCTATTTTTATGATTCACTTAAAGAAGCAAGCAAATCGCCAAACATAAAAAATGAATTACAAAATAAGATATTAGCGTTTATTCAAAAGATTGAAAAGTGGAGAGAAGAAGAAAAATATTTACCTTTAAATGAATTTATACTAAAAATATATAATGAAACAGATTACTATAACTATGTAAATTTAATGCCAAATGGTCAAGTTAGAAAAGCTAATTTAAAAATGCTTTTAGACAGAGCAAAAGACTATGAGAAAATTAGTTTTAAAGGACTATTCAACTTTATTAGATATTTAGAAAGAGTAAAAAATAGTAATAGTGATTTATCATCTGCAAAATTAATAGGTGAAAACGAAAATGTTGTAAGAATAATGAGTATTCACAAAAGTAAAGGACTAGAATTCCCAGTAGCAATAATTTCAAGAACAGATAAAAAGTTTAATCAAAAAGAATTAAATGAACCAATATTGTTACATCAAGACTTGGGATTTGGAATGCAATATATAGATTATGAAAGAAAGATTGAATATACAACAGCAAGCAAAGAAGCGATAAAGATAAAAACAAAAGAAGAATCAATTTCAGAAGAGATGAGAATATTATATGTTGCATTAACCAGAGCAAAAGAAAAGCTAATAATAACAGGTGTAGAAAGTGATTTAGAAAAATCTCTAGAGCAGAAAAAAGAATTAGTTCAAATATATGAAAGAGAAAATGGAAAAATAAATCATTTATTACTAAAAAAATATTTGAGTTATCTAGGCTGGATAGAGCTTACATATATGAATCATGAGAATATTGAAGATTATATAGAACTTAAAAAGATAAATAAAAAAGATATAATAAAACAAGATGAAGAGCTTGAAGAAAAGGCTGATAACAAGTTACAATTTAGCGAAGATATTGATTACAAAAAAATAAATGAAATATTAAATTGGAAATATGAGTATGAAGAAATGACAAATATTCAAAGCAAAATGAGTGTAACTAAAATTAAAGAATTAAAAGAGAATATCAAGAAAAGAAAAGTTGAAATAAAGCCAAAGTTCACAATTGAAAGTACAACAGTTTCAGCAGCTGAAAAGGGAACAATAATACATTTAATTTTGCAAAAGTTAGATTTCAAAAAAGATTATACTAAAAAAGATTTATCAAAATTTATAGAAAATATGTGTGAGAAAAATTTGATAACTGAAAATCAAAAAGATGCTATAGATATTGATAAAATATATAAGATTATTGAATCTGATTTTATAAAGAATTTGAAATCAGCTAAAGAAATTCATAAAGAAACGCCATTTTATACATATATAAATACAAAAGAAATTTATAATACGGAAAACTCTGAAAATATACTTGTACAAGGTATTATAGACTTGTATTACATAAATCAAAATAATGAATTAATATTAGTAGATTACAAAACGGACTATACTCAAGATGAGGGAGAAGATTTAGTCGATAAATATAAAGTTCAGTTAGAAATATACAAAAAAGCATTAGAAGAAGCACTAAAAAATCCTGTAAAAGAAACATATATTTATTCGATTTATGCAAATAAAGCTATAAATTTGGAAAAAAGGTAGCAACCTCAGTATTTACAAGTTATGTAAAGTGTAGTATAATAATATTGATTGAGAAAATAAGGAAATAATAGGAGGAAGCTATGAAAAGAATGCAAACGTTTCTTACATATGCTTTAATAATTATAGGATTTTACTTTTTTTCAAATTTTTTAATAGATTTTGGAATAAGCAGTTCATATAAGGATGTAGAACAAGACAAGATAAAAATGGAGCAATCTAATAATGGATTTGAAATAGAAGTTGATAAGGCAAATTCAAATAGAAGACAAGCATATTTTACTGGAACAGTAAAAAATAATTCAGATAAAGTAATTGAAAAACAATATGTAAAAGTTGATTCATATTTTAAAGGAAAACTAATGCAAGAAAAGTATTTAGCTTTTGAGAATATGCAACCTGGAGAAGAAAGAAAATTTAAGTTACTTTATTCATTAGGTCAAATTGATGAATTCAGAGTTTCTTATGTTGATGAAATTCCATCAAATAGAACAATTGTTGATAAAGCGATAGACAAAGCCGTAGAGGTATTTAATAAGGCTAAAGCTTTCGTATCAAAATTCGATGGAGTAAGCTTAGATGGAACAGCAGAAGGTGTAAAAAATGGAGCAAGCGGAATTGCAACTAAATTAAAAGATGGATTTAAACCAGTACATGTTGAAGGAGAAGACTGGGAACTATTTGTAGCAGTAATGTTAGTGTGGGCAGCAATACCTTCAGGAGCAATATGGTTTATTATATAAAATAAAAAGTAAGCAAAGGGCATTCGTAAAAAACGGATGCCTTTTTATATCGCAATATATTGAAATAAAAGGATTAATTTGATAAAATAATATAAATTTATTTAAGGAGATTTAAGAGTGAACGACAATCAAAAAAGAATAAGAAATTTTAGCATAATAGCTCACATAGATCATGGAAAATCAACACTTGCAGATAGGCTTATAGAAATGACAGGTGTTCTTACAAAAAGAGAGATGGAAAGCCAAGTATTAGACAATATGGATATTGAAAAAGAAAGAGGAATAACAATAAAATCTCAAGCCGTAAGAATGAATTATAAAGCTAAAGATGGTCAAACATATGAACTAAACTTAATTGATACCCCTGGACACGTGGATTTCAATTATGAAGTTTCAAGAAGTTTAGCTGCATGTGAAGGCGCAATTTTAGTTGTTGATAGTAGTCAAGGTGTAGAAGCTCAAACATTAGCAAATGTATATTTAGCATTAGATAATAATCTTGAAATTATACCTGTAATAAATAAAGTTGATTTACCAAATGCAAGACCAGATGAAGTAAAAGCTGAAATTGAAGATATCATAGGAATTCCTGCAATGGATGCACCATGTATTTCAGCTAAATCTGGATTAAATGTTGATCAAGTTTTAGAAAGAATTGTTTCAGATATTCCAGCGCCCCAAGGAGATAGAGAGGGAAAATTAAAATGTTTAATATTTGACTCCTTCTATGATAATTATAAAGGCGCAATTAGTTATGTAAGAGTAAAAGAAGGAACTGTAAAAATTGGAGATGAAATATTATTCATGGCAACAGGAAAACATTTTACAGTTACTGAAGTTGGATATTTTGGAGCAGGACAATATATTCCAGCAGATGAGTTAAAAGCAGGAGAAGTTGGATATATATCAGCAAGTATAAAAAATGTTTCTGATTTACATGTGGGTGATACAATAACTCATTTCGAAAATCCAGCAGATGAGCCACTACCAGGATATAAAAAGGCTAATTCAATGGTATATTGCGGGATGTATCCGTTAGATGGAAGCGAATATGAAAATCTAAAAGACGCATTAGAAAAACTTAAATTAAATGATGCTGCATTAGAATATGAACCAGAAACATCAATAGCATTAGGATTTGGATTTAGATGTGGTTTTCTTGGATTATTACATTTGGAAATTGTAATAGAAAGATTAGAAAGAGAATTTGATTTAGGTTTAATCACAACAGCTCCATCAGTTATATACAAGGTTCATAAAACAAATGGAGAAACGATAGAATTATATAATCCAACAGATTTACCAAAAACACAAGAAATAAAATATATAGAAGAACCAATTATGAAAGCTGAAATAATGACACCCAAAGAGTTTGTTGGAAATGTAATGGATATATGTCAAAAAAGAAGAGGTACATATATAGACATGAGATATTTAGACAGCAACAGAGTCACACTAGAATATGACTTGCCTTTAAATGAAATTATATATGATTTCTTCGATACATTAAAATCAAAAACAAAAGGCTATGCTTCAGTTGATTACGAGTTCAAAGAATATAGACAATCAGAACTTGTGAAATTAGACATCTATATAAATAATGAACCGGTTGATGCATTATCATTTATTGTACATAAAGATAGTGCTTATACTAGAGGAAGAAAGATGGCAGAAAAATTAAAAACAGTTATTCCAAGACAATTATTCGAAATTCCAATTCAAGCTGTAGTAAGCGGAAAAATAATTGCAAGAGAAACATTATCAGCAATGAGAAAAGATGTATTGGCTAAATGCTATGGAGGAGATATTACAAGAAAGAAAAAGCTTTTAGAGAAACAGAAAAAAGGTAAAAAGAAAATGAGACAAATAGGAAATGTTGAAGTGCCTCAAGAAGCGTTTTTAGCAGTACTAAAATTAGATGATGAAGAATAGGGGAGCAAAAGATGAAAATTTTAAAAAAAATAGTATTAATATTAAGTTTAATAACCTTAATAACTTTGCCAAGTGTTATGGCGACAGAAAACAATGTGGAAGAAGCTCAAACGGATTATAATATAATTTCAGCAGAAGGAAAGCAAAAATTTAAAAAATTTGTAGAAATAAAAGATGGGTACAAAAATTTCTGTATATTTGAAGGAGTTTTATTCTTTATTGTAATTTTCATGACAGTTAAAACAACTGCAATAGATACATCTACAAAGTCTGGTTTACTAATAGCTATATTGGGAATATTAGCTTATGTATTACGATATAGCGTTGAAGGAAATATAATATATGTATTAGATGTTCTGCTACAACTACTAGGAACAGTACTGGTATTATTATCATGTATTTATATTTATAAGAATAAAAATCTTTTAATATATGCTCCAATATGTTTATGTGATATGTGGTATGTAATAGAAAATGTACCGGTGATATCAGGAAATATTATTCTTAAAGTTGTATTAATTGTACTTCCAATAATATTATACGTTTTGGGAAAGGTAACTAATAAGGCAGAGGAAATAGAAATGTTAAGACCAGTTAAAGAAAAACATGAAAGGAAATAAAAATGAAACAAGAATTTAGAAAAAATGATAACAAAAGAAATTTTAGAAAAAACTCAAATAAAAATTTTAAAAATGAAAAACAATTAGAAGAGAATGAATATGATGATATTGTTGAAGGGAGAAATGCAGTACTTGAATTACTAGATTCTGATAGAGATATAAATAAAATATTTGTTCAAAGTGGGGAAAGACATGGCTCAATAAATAAGATAATTGCAATTGCAAAAGAGAATAAAGTTGTTGTTACAGAAGTAGAAAAATCCAAACTAGATTTTATGTCAAAAACGAAAAATCACCAAGGAGTAATTGCAGTAGTTCCGCCATTTAACTATTGTGAAGTTGAAGATATATTAGAATATGCTAAAAGCAAAAATGAAGATGTATTTATTTTAATTTTGGATGGAATAGAAGATCCCCACAATTTAGGTTCAATAATAAGAACAGCTGAAACAGCTGGAGTTCATGGAATAATAATTCCTAAAAGAAGAACTGTAACTGTAAATAGCACAGTTGCAAAGGTTTCAGCAGGAGCTGTAGAACATATGAAAATAGCTAGAGTAAATAATATAACAGATACAATAAGAAAATTAAAAGAAAACGGATTATGGATAATAGGAACAGATGGTTCTGCAACAACATTATACTATAATCAAGATTTAAAAGGAGATATTGCAATTGTAATAGGAAGTGAAGGATTTGGAATGAGCAGACTTGTAAAAGAAAATACAGATATGCTTGTAAAAATTCCTATGAAAGGTAAAGTTACTTCTTTAAACGCTTCTGTATCAGCTGGTATAGTAATGTACGAAGCTGTTAAACAAAGAAATAAATAATACTTGCATAAAATAAAAGATAATGATAAAATAATTTCATAAATTTGAAGAGACGAAAAACAGATTAAAAAAAAACCCTTTTTTTAATCTGTTTTTTTCGTTTTAAGGAGGGAAAAAAGTGAAAACTAAATATGTATTTATAACAGGTGGAGTAGTTTCAGGATTAGGAAAAGGAATAACGGCAGCATCTTTAGGTAGGTTACTAAAAAATAGAGGGTACAAAGTAACAATTCAAAAATTTGATCCTTATATAAATGTAGATCCAGGAACAATGAGCCCATATGAACATGGAGAAGTATTTGTAACAGATGACGGAGCAGAAACAGATCTTGACTTAGGACATTATGAAAGATTTATAGATGAAGCACTAACAAAAGATTCTAGTGTTTCAATGGGACAAATCTATTCGAACGTAATTGAAAAAGAAAGAAAAGGTGCATATTTAGGAAAAACAATTCAAGTAATCCCGCATATTACAAATGAGATAAAAGATAAAATATATTCATTTGAAAATAAAGGAATAGATGTTGTAATTACTGAGCTTGGAGGCACAGTAGGAGATATGGAAGGACTTGCATTAATAGAAGCAATAAGGCAAGTTGGACTAGAAAAAGATATTAATGATGTGTGTTACATTCACGTAACATTGTTACCATACATTTCCGGTTCAAAAGAAATTAAATCTAAACCAACACAACACTCTGTAAAAGAACTACAATCATTTGGAATAAAACCAGATATTTTAGTAGCTAGAGCAGATGGGCACATTGAGGAAAAGATGAGAGAAAAGATAGCTTTATTTTGCAATGTGCGAAAAGAAAATGTTATAGAAAACATAACTGCAAATAGCTTATATGAAGTGCCTTTATTACTTGAAAAACAAGGGTTAGCAGAAGCGGTTTGCAAAAAGCTTGGACTAGAAAAAGAATGTAATAATGAAAATTGGATAGAGCTTAATAAAAAAATATCAGAATGTACAGAAAATGTGAAAATTGCATTAGTAGGTAAATACATGAAATTAGAAGATTCATACATATCAGTTGTAGAAAGTTTAAGACACGGGGGATACGCAAACAAAGTAAATGTAGAGATAGGATTTATAGATTCTGAAAATGTAACAGAAGAAAATGCTAAAGAAATTTTAAAAGATTACGATGGAATACTAGTTCCAGGTGGATTTGGAAACAGAGGAATAGAAGGAAAAATTACTGCAATAAAATATGCAAGAGAAAATAAAGTTCCATTCTTAGGAATCTGTTTAGGAATGCAAATGGCAGTAGTTGAATTTGCAAGAAATGTACTAGGATTAAAAGATGCAGATTCAGCAGAATTTGACGAAAAAACAAAAAATCCAGTAATACACATAATGGAAGAGCAAAAAAGTGTAACCAAAAAAGGTGGAACAATGAGACTTGGAGCATATCCATGTGTTATAAAAGAAAATACATTAGCATATAAAGTTTATAATACTAAAGAAATTTCTGAAAGACATAGACATAGATATGAATACAACAATGAGTATAAAAAAATCTTAGAGGAAAATGGATTAATTTGTTCAGGAACATCACCAGATGGTAAATTAGTTGAAATTGTTGAATTAAAGGATCATCCATATTTTATAGCAGGACAATTCCATCCAGAATTTCAATCAAGACCAGACAGACCAGCACCTTTATTTGTTGGCTTAATAAAAAATGCAAAACAATTTAAAAATAAAAAATAAATTATTTGAAGGTTTTTAGAATTTTATGTATAATAATCATAGTATACGAGCGAGTATAAGATTTCATTAAAATAAACGGAGGAAAATACATGAAAAAGAAATATGGCGATTTATCAAAAGTTAAAGATATAATAGATAGTGATTTTGTAAAGTTAGAAACACCTAATGATTCATTTTTCGGTGCAGTATGTATGTCATACATAAAAAAGGTTTTAAAAAAATGGAGAGTTCCAAGAGACAATGAAAAAGAAGAAGTTATATTAGACATTGGATATAGATGGATAACTCTTTATCCTCGTAATGAGAATTATGCGATAATCGCTATGTTTAATGTAAAGTCAGAATTAGTAGAATTTTATTTTGATATTGCAAAAAAGATAAATTACAAAGCTAGAGTGCCATATACAGATGATTGGTATTTAGACATTGTTTTAACTAAAGAAAATGATGTTATATTTTTAGATGAAGATGAGCTAGAAGAAGCTTTTAAAATGGGAGAAATTGACCAGACAGATTATCAGGTGATAAGAAAAACAGCTGACAAAATTGTTAATAAATATCATAAACCTGAAGAATTTGAAAAAATGAAAAAAATTGCAACAGAATATTTGGAAAAGTTAATGAATATTCCAATAAAACAATGAGTTGACATAAAATGATAGAAATGGTATACTTAGCAAGTAGCAAGTTGTTGTTTTTACAGGAGGTGCTTTATGACAAGAAATAACGATATGGACTTTGAAACTATTGTTGAATGTATGTTTGGCGATGATGAAACAAAGGTTGATGACGAATATCAAACAGATGCTGTTAAAGAACGGGTAACTGATGATGAAGTCAAAGCGTTTGCAGATGAGAAACGGAAATTTAATGATGAAAGTCAAACAACTGCAGTTAAAGCGCAAGTAGTTGATGATGAAAGTCAAACAGTTGTTGTTGAAGATCAGGTGGTTGACGATGACGGCAAAACAGTTACTGTTGAAAGTCCAAAAATGACTTACGAAGAAGGGGTAGAGCGGCTGAAACAATTAAGTCACCAGATAAAAGAAATAGGGCTTTATGATGAAATCATGGAAGCGTGCAATAAGCATGATTTAGCTGGACTTAATAAGATTACTGAAAAGTATGATAAGGAAGTCAAGCAGATTTGTGATCAGATGGATCAGATAATGAAACAAATGCCTTATCCATATTCGTACTAATCTATTTTCGAATGTAATTCAGAATATTGTCAAAGCAAAAAAAGGGTGCGAGAAATCTCGCACCTCTTTTTATGTAATAGGAAAAATCGAAGAACTACCTATTATATAAAAAGAACAATGCAACATTTGTTATACCAAGATATTGAAAAGTATTGAAATATTAAGAAAAAAGTTATATAATTTTTACACAAATTTATTTAACGGAAAAGAGGAATAGTATGAGAGCAAACGAATATAGAACACATTATTGTAAT
Source organism: uncultured Clostridia bacterium (assembly GCA_934149275.1). Classification (GTDB taxonomy): domain Bacteria; phylum Bacillota; class Clostridia; order TANB77; family CAG-508; genus UMGS1994. The sequence continues at coordinate 97,422 of CAKPEG010000003.1, forward strand.
GAATTACGATTAGAAGATGTTGGAAAAGAAGTACGACTTGCCGGATGGGTACAAAAAATAAGAAATTTAGGAAAAATGACATTTGTTGATTTAAGAGACGAATTTGGAATTACACAAATAATAATTTCAGATGATGAAAATTTAAAATCACAAATGGCTGATTTAAAAACAGAATGTGCAATAACTGTAACAGGTAAAGTTGCTGAAAGATCTAATAAAAATAAAGAGATAGAAACCGGAGATATAGAAATTGTTGCAGAAAAAATCACTATTCTTGGAAAATGTAGAGCGGTTCTTCCTTTTGAAATAAATCAAAAAGAAGCACAAGAAGTAAGAGAAGATTTAAGATTAGAGTATAGATTTTTAGATTTAAGAAACGATAAAATTCATAAAAATATTTTACTTAGATCTAAAATATTAAAAACAATGAGAGATGAAATGGATAGATTAGGATTTACAGAAATCCAAACTCCAATTTTAGCAAACTCATCACCAGAGGGAGCTAGAGACTTCTTAGTACCAAGTAGATTACATCCAGGTGAATTTTACGCATTACCACAAGCACCACAACAATTTAAACAATTACTTATGATATCTGGATTTAATAAATATTATCAAATAGCTCCATGCTTTAGAGATGAAGATCCAAGAGCTGATAGATCACCAGGAGAATTTTATCAATTAGACTTTGAAATGAGCTTTGCAACACAAGATGATGTATTAGCTGTTGGAGAAGAAGTTATTTCAAATGTATTTAAGAAAAATAGTGATTGGGAAATATCAGAAGCACCATTTGTAAGAATTCCATATAAAGAAGCTATGGAAAAATATGGTACAGATAAACCAGATTTAAGAAATCCATTGATAATAATAGATGTTACAAAAGTATTTGAAAACACTGAATTTAATGCATTTAAAGGAAAAACAATTAAAGCGATTGTAACACACAACATGGCAGAAAAGCCAAGAAAATTCTTTGACCAAATGTCTGAATTTGCAGTTTCAGAATTAGGAGCAAAAGGATTAGCTTGGACAAAAGTTGACGAAAATGGAGAATTAACAGGAGGAATTTCAAAATTCATTACACCTGAGAATAAAGAAGCATTAGTTGAGATTGGAAAAATATCAAATAATGATGCAATATTCTTTATAGCAGATGAATTTGAAACTGCACAAAAAATAGCTGGTGGAGTAAGAATTGAATTAGGAAAAAGATTAGATTTAATTGAGAAAAATATATATAAATTCTGCTGGATAGTAGATTTCCCAATGTATGAATTATCAGATGAAGGAACAATAGACTTTAACCATAATCCATTCTCAATGCCACAAGGCGGAATGGAAAGCTTAGAAAACAAAGATCCACTTGATATTTATGCATATCAATATGACTTAGTTGGTAATGGATATGAGCTAGCATCAGGAGCTGTAAGAAACCATGATCAAGAAATCATGATAAAAGCATTTGAAATTGCCGGATATACTGAAGAAGATGTAAAAGGAAAATTCGGAGCTTTATATAATGCTTTTAGTTATGGTACACCACCACATGCAGGTGCTGCACCAGGTGTTGATAGAATAGTAATGCTTCTAGCAAAAGAAGACAATATCAGAGAAGTTGTTGCATTCCCTAAAAACAAAAAAGCAAGAGATGTATTAATGAGAGCACCATCTAAAGTTTCAGAGCAACAATTAAAAGACGTTCATATAAAATTAGACTTAGATGAAAAAGAAAACTAATTTATTGACAATGCTAGGCAAACCATATATACTATAAGCGAAAATATAAGATAGAGAGGTCTTTTTTCAATGAATAAACTAAAAAAAGTAGCAATAACACTAGCTGTAATATTGTTTATTTTAACTAATATAAAATATTCTTTAGGAGTCACAGGAAAAATAACAGCAGAAACAATAAGAATTAGAGCAGAAGCAACAACAGATTCAAAAATAATTGAAATTGGAAATGCTGGAGAAAAAGTTGATATAGTTGGGGTAGAAGGTGACTGGTATAAAGTTAGTTTCAAAGGAAAAACAGGATACATTTACAAAGATTATCTAACACCAGATGGAGAAGTTAAAACATCAGATAAAACTAATGAAAATAGTTCTGAAACAAATCAAACTCCAGAAGCATCAACAACACCAGAAACATCAACAGCACCAGAAGCAACTCCATCAGAAACTCCAACTCAAACTCCTACAGAAACAACTAATGATAAAGCAATGGAATTAGGAAATGTAGTTAATAAAGAAACATCAGCATATTTACTTCCTAATTTTACATCTACTAAAATAGAAAAAGTAAATAAAGACCAAGAAATAAAATTAATAACAACAATGGCAAATTGGGCTAAAATTGAAATAAATCAAAAAGAAGCATGGATACCAAAAACTTTCTTAATGAAAGAAGTTAGCGTAGAAACAAATAAACCAGCTGAACAACAACCAGAAGGAACAACTGAAGCTCAGCCAGAGACACAAAAACCAGAACAAACTAAACAGCCTACTGTTAACAAAGCAGCATATATTTCATCAAATGCATCAGCACATTTTAGATCAGAACCATCAACATCAGCAAAATCATTAGGAAAATTACCTAAAAACACAAAAATAACAGTCATTGGTGAAGAAAATGGTTGGTATAAAGTATCTTATAATGGTAAAGAAGGATATATATCAAAAACATTAGTAACAGAAGGTGAACCACCTGCAACTACTTCATCAAGAAGCCAAGAAGAACCAAGAAGTGCAACAACTACTGCACAAGCATCAAGCAACAATGTAGTTCAAGTTGCAGAAAGCTATGCAGGAAGTAGATACGTTTCTGGAGGAAGTTCTCCATCAGGATTTGATTGTTCAGGATTTACACAATATGTATATGGAAAATGTGGAGTTACACTTTCAAGAACATCATACACACAAGCAACACAAGGAACTGCGGTAAGTAAATCAGAATTACAACCAGGAGATTTACTATTATTCCATTATTATGGTAGTTCTTCAATAGGACACGTTGGAATATATGTAGGTAATGGTAAGTTTATACATGCAGCAAACTCAAATAGAGGAGTTGTATATGATTCAATAGAATCAGGATATTATGCAGACAATTATGCAGGAGCAAGAAGATTATAAAATCAAAATGAGGTGAATTAAATAAATATATTACTAGTAGTAAATTTTGGGTATATACTAGGAATATTAATGGGGCTATACATAAACAAGGGTATAGCTCTATTTTTATGTGTAGAAATATTAATATACATAGTAATCTCAAATATAAGAAAAACAAAACGATATGTAAAATTATTAATAAATAAAAAGATTTTTATTATATTTTTAATTGCACAAATTACATCAGGAATAATTGTTATCCAAAAAGAAAATAAATTTAAAAAAGCATATGAAAATATTGAGAATATACAAGCAATTGTGCAACTGGAGACAGACGGTATACAAAAAGAAAATTATACAGAGTATGTAATTAAAATAGTAAAATGTGAGAATCATCCAAGTATAGAAAAAACGAATTTAAAAATGACAGAAACAAGAAATATTCAACATCAAAAAGGAGATATCATACAAATTCAAGGTGAGTATGAAAAAATAAGTTCATACAAAAATAAAGGAGTATTTAATTACGAAACTTATCTGAAAAAAGATAATATATATGGAAAAATTAAAGCGAATCAAATTACTCTAAAGCAGAGAACTAAAAATAAAATTAGAATTCCTCAAAAAATAAAGGAAAAGTTTAAACAAAATTTTGAAGAGAAAACAGCAAACTATTTTATAACAATTATTTTAGGCGATAAATCAGAATTAGATAAGCAAATAAAAGAGAATTTTCAAAATGGCGGAATATCACATTTACTAGCAATTTCAGGTATGCACATCAACTGCATAATTTTAATAATTACATACATAGTAAATAAAACAATAAACTCATACAAAATTCGAAAGATAACCACAATTACTACGCTAGTAACTTATGGATTAATAATAGAATTTACGCCATCAGCTACAAGAGCAATAATAATGGCGGTTATGCATCAAACAGCATTAATCTTATTAGAAAAGGATAACTTTTTAGTAAACATTTCAATATCAAGCTTTATAATATTAATAATAAGCCCTTATTATTTAGTCGATACAGGATTTTTGCTCTCATTTACAGCAACAATAAGCATTGTATATGTATACAAAAAATTAAGAAGAGAAGTAAGTAAAAACAAGATAATTCAATCAATTGCAGACAGTTTGATATTAACAATATCCGCAAATATTTTAATAGCACAAATAGTAATATGTCTTTTTAAAAAGTTTTCATTATCAATGATTATAATGGGAATAATAATTTCACCTTTTATATTTGTAATAGAAGTAATAGGGATTTTTAGCATAATTATTCCAAGTTTTATTCTAAAATTTTTAAAAGTACCTATTGAGTTTTTTATATCAATATTTGATTTTTTATCGTCAATTAATTTTTTAACTATCTATTTAAAAGTTCCAAATATAATTCAAATTATTTTATATTATACAATTATTATTAAGTTTCTATTTAAGCCTAAAAGAAAAATCGTAAACCAAATATTAACCAGCATTATAGTAATTTCAATCATTAGTCAATTAATACAGTCTTCATGTTCTATGTTATTTAGAAGGTTTGAAATAAATTTGATAGATGTAGGACAAGGAGATAGTACGCTAATAGTTACTCCTAGAAATAAAAAGATATTAATAGATGGAGGAGGGAATGAAAATTATGATATAGGAGAAAATGTGCTAATACCATATTTATTAAATAAGAAAATTAAACAAATAGATTATTTAATGATTTCACATTTTGACACTGATCATGTAGGCGGAACATTGAAAGTTTTAGAAAAATTAAAAGTTAAGCAAGTTATAATATCACAGCAAAAAGAAGATAGTTCGAACTTTCAAGAGTTTTTAAAAATTGCTGAAAAAAGAAATATTAAAATAATAGTAGTAAAAGCCGGAGACATTATTCAAATAGAAAAAAATATTTATATAGAGGTGCTATGGCCAACCGAAAAATTAGAAATATCAACTAATCCTTTAAATAATAATTCAATTGTAGCAAAATTAATTTATAATAATACCAGTATACTATTTACAGGAGATATTGAGGCAGAAGCTGAGAAAGAGTTAGTAAAAAAATATGGATATAAATTAAAGGCAGATATTTTAAAAGCAGCTCATCATGGATCAAAAACATCTTCAACTAAAGAGTTTGTAGATAAGGTTAATCCAAATGTAGTGCTAATAGGAGTGGGACTAAATAATAAATTTGGACATCCTTCAGATAGTGTAATAAATAGATTTAAGCAAAGAAACATACATATTTATAGAACAGATTTAGAAGGAGAAGTTAATATAAAAATAAATAGTAAAGGAGTATTATGTAAATAAAAAATCTTGAAAAAAACATAGAAAGATGCTATAATACGTAATATGTTAAATAGAAGTTTGTAAACGTTTTTATATCAACGAATAGGAGGAAAAACTATGAGTAGAATATTAATCGTTGAAGACGACCGGATAAAGCTACATACAGTTCTGGATATTATAAAACCAGAATACGAATACGACGTAGCTGTATGCGAAACAGGTGCAATGCGGTTAGCAATGCAGAAAGAATATGATATCTTAATAACAGATATGCAGTTTCCAAAAGAAAAAGAAGGGCCCATAGAGAGAAATGCGGGTCCAGAGCTTATAAAAAAACTGAAAGAGCTGTACAAGGAAAAAATGCCTAAAGTAATAGTAAATTCATTAATTCCTATTACTAACGTATGGGAAAGACTAGGCGAAACACCGCCAGATGAATATGTTGGACAGGTAGTATTTGTACGGGATTTGGAAGCTATGCTAAAGAAAATAAAAGGAGAGACTTAGGTCTCTTCTTTTATTATGTGTATAATTTCTTCGAAAAAGGTACATACTACCAACAAAAGAAAAAGGTGGTATATTTGTGAAGAAATTAATTATTTTTATTATAATGTTACTAATTTTTTTAGCTAGCTGTGGAATTGGATATTTTTATTTAAATACAAGAACGGATCAAAGAAATGATAGTAAAGCAGATGAAGGAGTAACTGTAATAAAAAATGATGTAGAAAACGAAACAATTTCAACAGAAACAACAGAAGAAAAAATTTCTCCAAATGCAGAATTAACAGAAGTTGTGTTGTATAAAAAATGTGGACATGAAATTGCAAAAAATAGCAAGGTTCCAACAGATATCGTTAATTTAGACGAAAAAAAGTTTGAAGAAAAATATAAAGAATATCAAATAGAAGAATTTTCAGATAAGCAAGTATCAATATATAATGAAGTAGATAAAATGTGTCCAGAGCATTATAAGATAGGAGTAGCAGAGGGAGTAATAAACATATATAGAAAAGATGAAAATGGAGAAGAAGAACTGTATGAGATGACAAATATATCATTAGAATATTTGCCTGAAGAAGAGCAGTCAAAATTAGAAAATGGAATTGAGATTATTGGAGAAGAAGAATTGAATTCTGTATTAGAAAATTTAGAAAGTTAAGTAATAGAATTATAAATATTATTATGATTGAGTATATAGAACAATTTGTGATACAAACTTTACTGTACAATATTATCATCATTTTAATTAGAATTTTAATAATTATTTCTCAGTATAACTGGTAGATAGGTAAAGTGAAAAAAAGAGCGATTATTCGCTCTTTTTTGATTTAGCAGTTTTAGAAACTACTGTAAATTTTAATTCATCTTTTTTACAATCTACTTTAACAGTTTGACCTGGCATAACCTCTGATCTTAAAAGCATTTCAGCAATTTCATCTTCAATATATTTTTGAATTGCTCTTCTTAAAGGTCTAGCACCATATTTTAAATCAGTACCTTTTTCTAAAACATATTTTTTAGCAGAAGCAGTAACTGAAAGTTTAATATCTTTATTAGCCAATGCTTCATCAGTATGTTTTAGTAATAAATCTATAATTTGAATTAATTCATCTGAAGTTAAACTATCAAATGTAACAATTTCATCAACACGATTTAAAAATTCAGGTCTAAATAATTCTTTTAATGCAGAATTTATTTTTCCATTATCAACAGATTGTTTACCAAATCCTATTGAATTTGTATTTAAATTTGAACCAGCATTAGATGTCATAATAATAATTGTATTTTCAAAATTAACTGTATTTCCTTGAGAATCAGTTAATTTGCCATCATCTAAAACTTGAAGTAAAATGTTAAATACATCTGGATGAGCTTTTTCTATTTCATCTAAAAGAATAATAGAATAAGGTTTTCTTTTAACTTTTTCAGTTAATTGACCAGCATCATCATATCCAACATATCCTGGAGGAGAACCTATTAATTTAGATGTTGAATGACTCTCCATATATTCAGACATATCTATTCTTATAATTGAATCTTCACTTCCAAACATTTCAGAAGCAAGAGCCTTTGCTAGTTCAGTTTTACCAACACCTGTAGGACCTACAAATATAAATGAAGGTGGCCTTTTGGTAGTTTGAAGTCCAGCACGATTTCTTCTAATTGCTTTTGCAACGGCAGAAACAGCAGCATTTTGACCAATAATTCTCTTATGAAGATGTGCTTCTAAGTTTAATAATTTTTGAGTTTCAGCTTCAGTAATTTTTGTAACAGGAATTTTAGTCCAGTTTTCAATAACTTCAGCAATATCTTGAACAGTTAAAGCTTTTAACTGTAAATTTTTATTTAATTCTTCCAAACGATCATTTAAGATACATTCTTTAGTTTTTAAATCAGCAGCTTTTTGATAATCCTCAGTTGAATCAGAAGAAACAGCTTCTTCTTTTTCCTCAGCTATTTTAGCTAATTTATTTTTTATAACTTCAATTTCATAAAGTTCCTTATTATTAAGATTTATTCTAGAGCAAGCTTCGTCGATTAAATCGATTGCTTTATCTGGTAGAAATCTATCATGAATATATTTTTCAGACATTTTAACAGTTTTTTCAATAACATCATTTGATATTAAAACTTTGTGATAATCTTCATAATATTTTTTGATTCCTTGAATAATTTCAATAGTGTCATCAATTGAAGGTTCATCAACAATAACAGGTTGGAATCTTCTTTCTAAAGCAGAATCTTTTTCAATATATTTTCTATATTCAGTAAGAGTAGTAGTACCAATTAATTGAATTTCACCATTAGAAAGAGAAGGCTTCAAAATATTTGCAGCATTCATTGAATGCTCTGCATCACCAGCTCCAATAATATTATGAATTTCATCAATAACTAATATAATATTTCCATAAGATTTACACTCATCAACTAAAGCTTTCATTCTTGATTCGAACTGACCTCTAAATTGAGTTCCAGCAATAACTGAAGTCATATCAAGTAAATAAACTTCTTTATTAAGTAATTTAGCAGGAACATTTCCTTCTGCAATTCTTATAGCTAAACCTTGAGCAATAGCAGTTTTACCAACACCAGGTTCACCAATTAAACAAGGATTATTTTTAGAACGTCTATTTAATATTTGAGTAATTCTTTGAATTTCTTTGTTTCTACCAATAACTCTATCAAGCTTTCCTTGTTTAGCTTTATCTGTTAAATTTGTTCCAAAAGAATCAAGAAATTTTTTCTTTTTATTATCTTTAGGACGTTTTTCAGTTTTAACCTTTTTTCTACCAGATTGTTCTGAAGAATTAGCTGATGTAGAACTTTCAGAAGAATTATCTTTTTTATTTAATCCAAAAATATTACCAAGCATTGGCCCTAAAGCTTGCATATCTTCACTATCCATATCTGAAATATTTTCAGTAATGTCGTTAAAAATATTTTCTAATTGAGATGACATATCATTAAGCTCTTCTTCTGAAAGATTAGATTGCTTAGCTAATACTTCAAGAGGATTAATTCCTTTTTCTTTAGCACAGCTGTAGCATAAACCTTCAACTGAATTTTTATCATCTTCAATCTTATTTATAAATATAACCGCTGTATTTTTTTTACATATTGAACATAACATATATAAGTAATCTCTCCTTAAAAATAATTCTAAATATTCCCATAAAAATGTGAATAAATATACTAAAATATAATACAACAAAAAAACGTAATAGTCAAGGCTAGAGGGAATTAATAAATAAATTTTATAATTGAAATTACAGCTTTTTAATGTTATACTATAATAAATTATTTTTATTTTGGAAAAATATGAATCATACGAGGAGTAAATATGGAAAAAAATAAAGAAAAAGATACAGATAAAATATTAGGAATGAATAGAACAATGTTTTTCGTAATAGTAATTTTATTATGCATATTATCTTTGAGTATAGGAATTTATGCTCAAGTATTTTATAGATACTCAGACACAGATCCATTCATGTTAGGAATTGGCGTTGGAAAAACACAAGATGCTGCAGAAATAACAGAATTGAAAAATAATTTTAATAAAATTTTTACAAATGATTTATCAGGAAAAACAAATAAAAATATAAAGAAAAAAGACGATAACAAAGATGTGGTTTATACATTACAAACTGCAAATCAAAAAGAAACTAATAAATACAATATAAGTGCGACTATTCCAAAGATAAATATTGATGCAGATTATGCTGAAAAAATTAATGCACAAATAAAAGTTAATTATACAGATAAAATAGAAAGTATAATTGAAGGAAAAAACAAAGACGAAACAGATTATAGTGTAACATATAAAGCATATTTAAATGGAGATTTATTATCATTAATAATAAAAGAAACTATTCGTGAAGGAAAAAATACACAAGCAGTTAAAATAAAAACATATAACTATAATTTAAATAATAATACAGAAGTATCAATAATGGATTTAGTTGATGCAAAAGGATATACTCAGAAAAGTTTACAAAAAGAAATTGATGCTGAATTAAAGGATCTTGAGAAAAAAGATGAAGAGTTAAAAAATCAATTCTCAGATGTTCGTTTAAGAGACTTATCAAGCAATATATATAAAATTGAAAATACAGAGAATTTTATAGTGAATGAAAATGGATATTTATATTTGATTTATGCGTATGGAAATACAGAAAATACAAATAAGATGGATATAATAATATTTGAATAGGAGGCAAAATTTTGAAAAAGACGATAGGTAAAATACTACTTGGAATGTTTATAACAATTGTAATGTTTAGTTTTTATATTGTTAAAGCGGATGAGAATGAAAATACGGAAGAAAGTAAAAATAAAACAGAAGCAGTTGATGGTGAGAATAAAATAGAACCAGCCGAAAATAAGACGGAAGAGATTGCAACAAACCAAACAGCAGTAGAAAGTACAGAAGGAAAAAAAGACGGAACAAATTTAAAAGAAGAAAGTATTAAAGCAAAAGTTATTGAGGTAGGAAATCCATACGAAAGAGACAATGGAAGTGGTGGAAAAGAAACCGTTCAAGATGTAAAAGTAAAAATACTAGAAGGAGAGAACAAGGACGAAAAATTTAGTACTACATACATATTAACATACGATTTAGATAATAAAATAGTAGGATATAAACTAAGAGAAGGAAACACTGTATTTGTAAATATTTCTGAAGAAAATGAAAAAGTTAAAGTATCAATTCAAGATATTGTTAGACAAAATTATTTAATAGGATTGGTTGTATTCTTTTTTGCTAGTATAATTCTTATAGGAAGAAAAAAAGGATTGAAGTCAATAATAGGCTTGGTTATAACTGTTTTAGCAATATTCTTTATATTAGTTGCAACAATATTTAAAGGCTATAATGCAATTATAGTATCAATAGGTACATGTTTCTTAATAATAGTATTAACATTTGCAATAATTGGAGGATGGAACAAAAAAACATTTTCAGCAGCACTTGGAACACTAGGAGGTGTAGTGCTAGCTGGAGTAATTGCAAGTATCACAGGATACCTAGCACAATTATCAGGAGCAGGCAAAGAAGAAGCAATAATGTTAAGCGTAGCTTCAAAAGACGTTGTATTTAACTTTAGAGAATTATTATTTGCAGAAATCATAGTTTCAGCATTAGGTGCATGCATGGACGTAGGAATGTCAATATCATCAAGTCTAAGCGAATTGAAAATGAAAAATCCAAGTATGACAGGAAAAGAATTATTTAAAAGTGGAATGAATATAGGTGGAGATATGATTGGAACAATGACAAATACATTAATACTTTCATTTATAGGATCATCACTAGTATTAGTTTTATTATACATGTCATCAAGCGTAAAATTTACGGATGTTATAAATATTGAAGCAATTGCAACAGAAGCAGTATGCGCAATAGCTGGAAGTGTAGGAATTGTATATACAGTTCCAATAACAGCACTTATATATTCATTCATGAATAGAGATAAAGAGATTTACAAAGTTAAATCTGAAAACATTGTCGAAGGAAAAAGAAGTTTGAAAATATAAACAAACGAAAAAAACATATTAGAATTTTGAATATCGCGCAGGGACCAAACGAACGAAGTGAGTTCGATTGAAGCATTCTACCCGATTTGAAAATAAAAATAACAAATTTTTATTTTCAAAAATCGAGGAATGCGCCAGCAAGATAATTCAAAATTTAATATGTTTTTTTCATCTATTAATTTTTCATAAAATTAAGGCTGTTCAGTAAGCGTAACCTTTACATCAACCTCCTCGCCACCTCTAGAAACAGTCAATGTAACTTCGTCACCAATCTTACACTCATTTTTCTTTTTATTTAACTGAGACATAGTCTCAATTTTTTCACCATTAAATTTAACAATAACATCTCCAGGTTTTAAATCAGAAGATTTAGCAGGACCATCAGATTGAATACTTCTTACATAAACACCAACAGGAATATTATAATATTCAGATAATGTTTCACTTACATCAGTACCACTAATTCCAATATAAGGTCTCTTAACCTTTCCAGTAGAAATTAACTGTTCAGATATATCTAAAGTAGAATTAATAGGAATAGCAAATCCCATACCTTCAATACCAGTACCGGACATTTTTAAAGTATTAATACCAATCAATTTTCCATCAGCATTAACCAAAGCACCACCACTGTTACCAGCATTAATTGCAGCATCAGTTTGGATTAATGTATACATAGTACCATTATCATCTTCAATTTCTCTATTTGTACCACTTATAATACCAGAAGTAACAGTATTTCTCATATCAAGTGGATTACCAATAGCCATTGCAAATTCACCAACTTGAACTGAATCAGAATCTCCAATTTCAGCAGGTGTTAAATCATTTCTATCAATTTTCAATATAGCTAAATCAGTAACACTATCAGAACCAACTATTTTGGCTTCTACAGGATTATCTTCTTCATATAAATATACTAAAACTTTATTTGCATCAGATACTGTATAATATTTTGATGTAGTTGTTGAAGAAGTATCAATTATATGATTGTTTGTTAAAATATAACCATCTTTTGAAATAATTACACCAGATCCAGTTGCTTTAGATGTTGATGATTGAGTAGCAGCTGAAAAAGTAGGATAGTTTGCTGAAACAGAGAAGTCAACCTCAATACCAACAACAGAAGGTAAAACCTTGTTTGCAACAGAAATAGCTGTGTTTGAATAATCTTCAATACTTACTCCTTTATTTACAGATCCTTCTGAAGTAAATATTTTTGAAACTTCCTTGTTAGTATCATCAGAGTCAGAAGAAATGAAAATATTTCTAACTGCAGGAACATAGAAACAAAGGCCCAATACTAAAGATGCACCAACAATTCCAGAAACGAAAGATGTTACAACTACTTTAAATGTTGAATTTTTTTCTTTTTTTGTTTTGTTAAGAGAAACTCCGGAACTTTTACTATTAGAAGAAACTTTAACAAAACCATGTTCAGATTTTTCTTTGTTATTATCCATAATAACCTCCTTGAATATATAAAATTTAATTTTTTACTAGGCTATAATAATTATACAGCAGAAAAAAATTTTATGTTGAAAAATATAAAATCTATATATATAATAAAAATATAAAATTAAAAAAAACTTAAATTTTGGAGGAAATATGTTAAAAAAACAATCCGGGGTTACATTAACAGTTTTAATAGTAACAATAGTAGTGTTAATAATATTGGCTTCAGTAATAATGGCAATAAACATGAAATTAAATAAAACAGTAGATTTAAAAGAAATACAAGCTAATATGGATACAATAAAAACAGTAGCAAGTGAATATAGATCAAAATATCTAGATGAGGAAACAGTAGATAGTAATGGAAATGTTACTATATCAGATAAGTTTGTAGGAAGACATTGCATGCCAGATTCTACAAATGAAATTATTGTTGCACTATTACAATATAAGGGAGATACAGGAAAAGTATCAAACTATTGGTTTCAACTTGATGCATCTAATATAGACAAACTTGGAATAGACACAAAAATAGAAAATGATGAATTATATTTTATAAATTATGAAAATTTGGATGTAGCTTATTGTAAAAGAACAACAGAAACAGGTGAAGACGGAAAAAAATGTTATCAAGGAATAAAAACAAAGGCAGGAATATATAAATATTTCTATTCAGATATAAAAAATTTAAAAACAGATGAAGTGAGTAATTAAGATGAAAGAAAAAGAAGAAGAAAGATTAAAAGAACTAAAAAAAGATGAAGAAAAACTACATTTAGATGGAGTTGAATTAATTGCAGGAATTGATGAAGCAGGAAGAGGACCTTTAGCAGGACCTGTAGTAGTTGGAATTGCGATAATGCCGAAAGATTCTATGATTGAGGGCGTTAATGATTCAAAAAAAGTTTCTGAGAAAAAAAGAGAAAAATTATATGATCAAATAACTCAAGAAGCAATTGCATGGAATGTTGGAATGGCAGACCAAAATGAAATTGACGAAATTAATATTTTAAATGCTACAAAATTAGCATTAACTAGAGCAATTGAAGGATTAAAAATAAAGCCGGATTTAATTTTAGTTGATGCACTTACAAACATTGATACAAAAGGAATACCTTATAAATCAATAATAAAAGGTGATGCAAAAGAATATTCTATAGCAGCTGCGTCAATACTAGCAAAAGTAACAAGGGACAGAATGATGAGAGAATATGATGAAATATATCCTCAATATGGGTTTAGTGGACACAAAGGATATGGAACAGCTAAACATATTGCTGCCATAAAAGAATATGGACCATGCATATTACATAGAAAAACCTTCATAAAAAACTTTATAAAATAAAGGAGAACATACAAATGAATATTTTAAGCATAATAGCTAAAAAAAGAGACAAGAAAGTTTTGAGTAAAGAAGAAATTGAACTTTTTGTTAAAGATTATACAAGATTGGCAATAACAGATTATCAAGCAGCAGCCTTAATAATGGCTATTTATATAAATGGAATGAACAATGAAGAAATAACAAATTTAACATTAGCAATGGCACATTCAGGAGATACATTAGATTTAACAGACATTTCACCAAACATAGTAGATAAGCACTCTACAGGCGGTGTGGGTGATAAAATAACATTAATTCTAATGCCAATAATAGCATCACTTGGAATTCCTGTTGCAAAGATGTCAGGAAGAGGACTAGGATTTACAGGAGGAACAATTGATAAGTTAGAATCAATACCTGGATATAATGTTAATTTAAGTATAGATGAATTCAAAGAAAATGTTAAAGACATTGGAATAAGCTTGATTGCAGCAAGTTTAAATTTAGCACCAGCAGATAAAAAAATATATGCCTTAAGAGATACAATTGCATGTACAGCAAATATTCCATTAATTGCATCAAGCGTAATGAGTAAAAAGATAGCAGCAGGAGCAAATAAAATATTAATAGATATAACATGTGGAGCAGGTGCTTTTATGAAAAATCCCAAAGAAGCTAAAGAACTTGCAAGCATGATGATAAAAATAGGAAAACTTGCTGGAAGAGAAGTAAGATGCGTTATTACAAATATGAATGAACCAATAGGTCATGCAATAGGAAATTCATTAGAAGTAATAGAAGCAGTAAGAGCTTTAAAAGGAGATATGCCAGAAGATATCCAAGAAATAATCAGAACTCTTGGAACACAAATGATTTTAATGGCAGGAATAACACAAGATTTACTAGAAGCAGAAAGAATGATTGTAGATGCCGTAAACTCAGGAAGAGCATATGAAAAATTTAAAGAGCTAGTTCAAAAACAAGGTGGAGACATAAGTTATATTGAAAATACTGATAAGTTTCCTAAAGCTAAACATATTATTCCGGTATTTGCAGAAGAAAGAGGAGCATTAAAGTCAATTGATACAGAAATGATAGGAAACATATCTGTATACTTAGGTGCAGGCAGAATGAGAAAAGAAGACGAAATTGACCATGCAGCAGGTATTATAATGAATCAAAGAATAGGAAATGTTGTTGAAGTAGGACAAGTTTTAGCATATCTTCATACTAATGATGAAACTAAAATAGATGGAGCATTGAGAAACATTAAAAATGCATTTGAATTAGATCCAAAAAGAGTGGCAAAACAAAAAGCTATAATAGGAATAATAAAATAAAAACAAGAAGGCAATATTCGAAAAAATATTGTCTTTAATTTTAAAAGGAGACACTATGCTAGAAATTAAAAATGTAAGCACATCTTATACAAAAGGTAAGAAAATAATAGATAATATGAATTTAAAAATTGAAGATGGAACTATATTTGGATTTATAGGGCCAAATGGAGCAGGTAAAACTACTACTTTAGAAATGGTAACCGGTGTCCTTCAAATTGATGAAGGCGACATATTAATAGATGGAAAAAGCATAATAAAAGAGCCAATTGAAGCAAAAAAGTTATTTGGCTTTGTACCTGATTCGCCAGAAGTTTTTGAAAAATTAACAGGTTTAGAATATTTGAATTTTATTGGTGATGTGTATGATGTAAGTCCAGAGAAAAGATTAGAAATTGTAGAAAAACTTGCTAAAGAATTTAAAATTTATAATCATCTACAAGATAGAATCCAAAGTTACTCACATGGAATGAAACAAAAATTATTAATAATAAGTGTTCTTTTATATAATCCCAAAAACTGGATTTTAGATGAACCAATGACGGGACTAGATCCAGAAGCTTCATATACACTAAAAAATCTTATGAGAGAGCATAGTAAAAAAGGAAACACTGTATTCTTTTCTACTCATGTTTTGGAAGTTGCGGAAAAACTTTGTGATAAGATTGCAATTATTAATAAAGGAAGGATTATATTTGTTGGAACTGTTGAAGAAATAAAAGAAAAAATGAAGAAGGATTCAACACTAGAGGAATCATTCTTAGAAATAATTGAAGAATAATATATATAACAAATATCAATTTAAGAAAAAAGCGCATTGCAGAGTAATTTGTGCTAGAAATTCTTGTGAATTTTTTTGGAAATAGTTCGCGCTTGCCGTGAAAGGGTGCCGAAAAAATTTACTAGAAGTTCTGTGCAAATTAGCTCAAACGAGCATTTTTTCTTAAATTGATATTAGTTATGAAATGCCATTTTTATTTTAAAAATTATATGTACTATGACAATTTAAACAAATATTAATTCACGAAGGATGAGAAATATGAGAAAAATAACAAGCATAATTATAAAAAATTCAAAACGCCAAGAAAAACAAGACACTCTAAAAGAAAAAATACTATCAGCAATAGCATTCCTAATAGTATTTCTATCATTAGCAATAACGATGATAGTAACATCAATATATGTAACAAAAGAACTAGGCAAAATAAACCAAGAATACACATTTATAAACATATTGCTATTAATGAATTTCATAATACTATTTGGAAAAAGTATATTTGAAAGTTTGAATGCACTATACTTTTCAAAAGACTTAAAAATTTTATTGCGAATGCCAATAAAATCAAAAGATATAGTAAACGGAAAGCTAATAAACATGATACTTTCCGAATATCAAATGGAAACAATAATGTTAGCAATACCAATGATAGTATACGGGATTTTAACAAAAGCAGGAGTGCTATTTTACGCATACATGATAATAATATTAGCAATATTGCCAATAATTCCAATAGTAATAACATCAACAATAATTTCAATAATAATGAGATTTACTAACATAATAAAAAACAAAACAGAAGTAATGTATATAGCAATAATAGCATCACTAATAACACTAGACTTATTATTTACAGGATTTAACCATAATATAAATTTCAGCATAGCAGAATTTAAAGAGACTGTTTTTAGAATGAACGGAATTTCAGAAGAGATAGCAAACAGATTCGTACTAATAAAACCAACAATGAGCACATTGCTAAATTACAATAATATAGTAGGACTTAGAAATTGCATTTTATATATTTTAGAAAGTATAGCTACATATATCATCGGAGTATTTATAATTTCTAAAGTATATTTAAAAGGTGCAATAGGAACAACAATAAACAGTCAAAAAGAAAATAAAACAAACAGAAAATTAACAATAGAAGACTTTAAAAAGAGAGATAATAAGAAAGCATACTTATCAAAAGAAATAAAAGTAATAGCAAGAACGCCAATTTTTTGTATTCAATGTTTAATCATTCCAATAATCTACCCATTAACAATAATGATGGTTGTAGCAATTGCAGTAGTAGTATCTAAATTAATAGGAGTTGATTTGATATCAGATTTAATGAACAAAATGAATACCTCACAAATGGCAATGATTTTTATTGCAGTTGGAGAAGTATTTTTTATGATGAACTTTTGCTCAATAATAGGAATATCAAAAGAAAGCAAATCCGCAATCCTAACAAAAACAATACCAATAGGATTTAAAACGCAGTTTAATTTAAAAACATATCTAGGAAAAACAATGAATTTATTATCTGTATTAATAATAACATTTGCATATTTTCAAGCCACGAAAAATCCAATTCAAACAATAGTAATGTTTGCAATTTTATATTTGTTAGATTCAATGGGAGAAAAAATAAAATTATACATTGATTCAAGAAAGCCACAAATAAACTGGGACAATGAATACTCAATGATGAAACAAAACGCCAATATAATGAATGTATTGTTTAAAACATTAATAACATTAGTAATTTTATTTTTAATAAGTAAATTAATAAGAAATCAATTTGCATACTTAGTATCAATATTAATGCTAAGCTTTATAGTAAATAGTTTTATAAATAATTATATTAGTAGAAATAAAAATAAAATTTTTGAAAAAATATATTAATTTGAAACCATAGTAAAAGATGATTTGTTTTATAAATAGAATGGAGGTAAAACATGCAAAATGAAATATATATAAAAGAAAAAATTGAGCAGTATTCTGATATGGTATATAGAATAGCGCTAACCAGAACAGATACAATAGAAAATGCAGAAGATATATTCCAAGAGGTTTTTACAAAATTCAGCGAGAAATTGCCAAGTTTCAAAGATGTCGAACATGAAAAAGCATGGTTTATTAGAGTTACAATAAACATGAGTAAAAACATGAAAAACACAGCATGGAATAGAAAAGTAGTAACACTAGACGAAAACATAAAATTTGAAAATCAAGAGGAAAATGATATTTTTTCAATTGTATGTGAATTACCTGAGAACTATAAAACAGTTATATACTTATTCTATTATGAAGGTTACAAAGTAAAAGAAATTTCCAAAATTCTAAAGAAAAAAGAAGGGACAGTAAAGACATGGCTTTCGAGAGCTAGAGATATGTTAAAAGAAAAGATAAAAGGAGGTTTTGAAGATGAACAGTAATAAAGAAAATTATAAAAAAGCAATTAGTCAAATACATCCAAGTGAAGAACTAAAAAATCAGACATTTGATAAAGTTACGCAAAAGAAGAGACAAAAAAGAATTGCACTAACCAGATACATAGCAGCATGTGCCGTATTTGCAATCTGTTTATCAGTAGGAGCATTCTATGTCAAAGAAAAACAAGCAAATAATCAATTTGAAATTGATAAATCACCGCAAACAATTGCAAATGCAGAAAACAACTTGCCAAGATTTAAAGATATGGATCAATTAAAAGAAGTAATTAAAGGAAATAATTCAAAAGACACATATAAAAATGCAAAATCAATATTAGAATCAGCAGATGCAACGACAGCTTCTACAACTACAAATGAAGCCAAAACAGATTATTCGCGAACGAATACACAAGTAGACAATGTTGATGAAGCAGACATTGTGAAAACAGATGGAAAATATATTTATTATATTGCTCAAAATAAAGTGTATATTGTAAATAGTGAAAATTTAAAACAAGAAAGCACTATAGCGATAGAATCAGATAAAGAAAGAATTTATCCATCAGAGATATATATAAATAAAAATAAATTAATAGTGTTAGTAAATAGTAACATGGTAAAAACTATGCAAACAGATGTAGCATCAACTGATGAGACATATATAGATAGAGTTAGTGGCAATGTAGAACCAATGTCAAGAGCTATTGTGTATGACGTTTCAGATAAAGAAAATCCTAAACAAATAAGAGAAGTTGCATTAGATGGTTATTACGTTAATTCAAGAATGATAGGAGATAATTTATATTTCATAAGTTCTAAAACCGTATGGTATTATGGTGGAATAAAAGATGATGACATTCTACCACTTGCTAGAGATACAGCGGTAAGCAAAGAAAAGCAAAGAATTGATTGCACCAAAATTGCATACTTTGAAGGAACAAAAAACAATTCATTCACAATGGTAGCAGGTTTCAATACAGAAAAAAATGAACCAGCAATAACCGAAACATTTTATGGAGCAAGTGAAGAAATATACGCAAGTGAAAATAACATATATATAACATCAGTAGATTACTCTTACAACGCATTTATAGAAAGAGAAATTTATAAAACTACTATTTACAAATTTAATTTAGAAGAAGCAAAAATAAAATTACAATGCAAAACCGAAATGGAAGGAAACATAAATAACCAATTTTCTATAGACGAATATGACGGAAATCTTCGTGTAGCAACAACACTTGGAAGCAGAGACAAAACAGAAAATAGATTATATATATATGATAAAGACTTGAATGAAATTGGTAAAATAGACAATATGGCCAATGGAGAGGAAATATATTCAGTAAGATTCATTGGAAAAGTTGGATATATAGTAACATTCAAAGAAATAGATCCACTATTTGTAATTGATTTATCTGATCCAACTAAACCAGAGATAAAAGGAGAGTTAAAAATACCAGGTTATAGCTCATACCTTCATCCATATGATGAAACACATATTATAGGAATTGGCCATAATACAAAAACAAATCAGTATGGTGGAACACAAAATACTACAATGAAAATGTCAATGTTCGATGTATCTGATTTAGAAAATCCAAAGGAAATGTTTAGTGTAGACATAGGAAACAAATATGCATATTCAGAAATCACATCAAACCACAAAGCACTATTCTACAATAAGGCTAAAAATTTAATAGGCTTCCCAGTAACAATAACTGATTACAATGACACAAAAGAAGAATTTACATTATATACAATAGATTTAGAAAAAGGATTTGTTGAATACGGAAAAATTGAACAAACCAAAAAAGATTGGCGAACAAACATCAAGAGAGGAATTTATATAGGAGATAGTTTCTATATATTAGCAGAAACAAAAATTACAAAATATAATTTAGAAACACTTGAAAAAATAGATGAAATAAAATTAGATTAAAATTATTGCAAAAGAAAGAACATTATATTTATTTTTGAATGACGCGCAGTTTGAGAGTTTTTACCTAACCGACTAAACGAAGTTTAGTGGGCGGTAAAATCTCTTAGCAAGGAATAAAAAATAAATATAATGTTCGTAATTTCATAGATTGATATATAGAAACATTCATATTACATTTTTTAATCACCGCGCAGCGACCAAAGGAACGAAGCAAAGCGAAAGTGACTGCGATTGAAGCATTCTACCCGGTTTGAAAATAGAAATAATAAATTTCTATTTTCAAGAACCGAAGAATGCGACAGCAAGGTGTGAAAAAATTAATATGAATGTTTCTTTATTATAATATTTTTTAGATATTGATAATTAAAAGTCAGTATGATATAAATTAGTAAATTATAAAAAAGAGGTACAAAAATTATGAAAGTTGAATTATTAGGAAGTTGCAATCAAGAAGAATTAGAAAGAAGAATACAAACAGTAGCAGCAGCAGGAAAATTATCAAGATTTAAAGGAAACGTATTTGAAGTATTAGAAAGCTGTAACGACTACGAAAAAAATCTAAAATTAATAAAAAGAATAATAGGAATGGGACATAAATCAATAATAGAACACGATTACCTAGTATTTGCATTATGTGATGTCACACCAATTATTGAACAAACAATCATAGGAAACAGACTAACATCATTTACTGTAAAGTCAAGAAGAGAAGTAGACTTCAGAACAGTAGGCTACTATGTACCAGAATTTAGAGATGAAAACTTAGAAATCCATCCTAAAAATAAAGAATTAAAAGAAAAATATCAAGAACATATGAGATATTTATTTAATGCATATGGAAAAATAGTTGATAGTGGAGTAAGTGTTGAAGATGCAAGATTTATTTTACCATATAGTTATCACAGCAATTTAATTATGGGACTAGATGCTAGAGAATTAGAAAAAATGATAAATTCACTTAGATTAGGAAGATTAAGCAGGATTCAAGAATTAAAAGAATTAGGCGATAGATTATTTGAAATAGCAAAAGAAAAAGTTCCATACTTAACAGAAATGATAGAAAACGCAAACGTAAATTCTGAAAATCAATTTGAATACTTAGAAGCAAATTCAAAAAGACCAGAAATAAAAATTATCGACAGACCAAGAATATTATCACACACACCAAATGCAGATGATATTATAACCAAAAGTAATATTATGTATCATTATCAATGCTCTGAACAAGAAGCGGAAAAAATCTTAAATGAATTAGAAGCAAAAGATGAAAAAGCAAGAGAAAAAATAATGGATAATATATTACACAAAGATGAATGTAGAGAATTAGAGCAAGTTAATTTCACTCTACAAATTCCTATCTCATTATCAATTCTAACTCATTTAACAAGACATAGAATGCACTCATTACTAGTTCCAGAATTTGTACCTTTATGGAACATGGAAAATTATATAACTCCTGCAACAGTAGAAGCAGGCGCTAATGAAATATATCAAGAAGCTGCTAGAAAAAATATAGAAATGTTTGAATATTTCAAATCAGAGAAAGTAGCTCAAGAAGATTTGATTTATTTCTACATAGGTGCACAAATGTTAAATGTTGTAACTACAATTGATGCGAGAAATTTGAAATGGATTTTGAGATTACGTTGTTGTAATAAAGCTCAATGGCAGATAAGAAAAATTGCACAAGATATTGCAGGTCAAGTAAAGCAGATTGCTCCATTACTTGGTAAAGGTCTAGGTGCTACATGCATGACGGATCGTTATTGTGGTGAAGGAAGAGAGTGCTGTGGCTTGATTGATAAATTGCTAGAAGCAGATAAGAAATAATTATTATTTTAGAATTAAAAGAAAAATACATATTAATTTTCTCACACCTTGCTGTCGCATTCTTCGGTTCTTGAAAATAGAAATTTATTATTTCTATTTTCAAACCGGGTAGAATGCTTCAATCGCAGTCACTTCCGCTTGCGCTCCGTTCCTTTGGTCGCTGCGCGGCGATTCAAAAATTTAATATGTATTTTTCTTTTTTTCTTCAGAAACAAAAATTATATTCAAATTTAGTGACGCGCAGTTTGGAAGTTTTTACTCAGGCCGGATAAACGCAGTTTAGCGGGCGGTAAAATCTTCCCAGCAAGGAACTAAAATTTGAATATAATTTTTTATATCTAGTAGTTAAAGGAAACTACTTATTAATATTTGAACCCTTCCCCAGTAACTCAAACTCCTTACACTTAATACGATACTCCATCTGCTGAGTCATAAACCTATAATACCAATACCCCTGCTCATACTGAGAAGCCGGATTAAAAGTATCTTGAAAATCATCCATCACACATACCTCCGAATAATAATTTTTATAAAATATATTCAATACAAACAAAAAATATGATAGAATAACCAATGTTAAAAAGGAGGTCAATATTATGAAAAGAGAAGAAATTGAAGAAAAGTATAAGTGGGACTTGACACTAGCATACAAAACCACTGAAGATTTTATGAAAGATTTTAATTATGTAAAAGAAGAACTTCCAAACGTAGAAAAATATAAAGGAAAATTTTTAGAAAAAAGCGATACATTCATCGAATTTATGGAACTAATCGAAAAAATAGATAGAAGAATAGACAAAATGTACTCATATGCTTCAGAATCAGTAGATGTTGAGCCAAATAATGCAGAAGTGCAAGATTTAAACTCAAAAATTAAAGGGCTAGAAGAAGCATACAGAAATGAAACAGTATTCATAGACTTAGAAATATTAAAAAATGAAGATAAAGCGAGAAAAATACTAGAAGACGAAAGATGCAAGAAATACACAAATATGATAAATAAAGTATTAAGAATGAAACCACATATCCTAAGCGATGAAACAGAAGAAGTACTTGCACAAGCAAGCGGAGTTTTAGGAACATCATACGGAACATATAAACAAATAAAACCAGAATTTGAACCAGTAATAATAGACGGAAAAGAATATTTCTTAAATGAAGGAACAGTAAGAAACTTCTATAGAAATCCAGACGAAAGTGTTAGAAAACAAGCATATGAAAAACTAAATATCGAATACAAAAAATTAGCAAACCTATATGCATCAACATTAGAAGGAACAATGAAAAGAGATGTATTCTATAGTAAAGTAAGAAAATTCAAAAGTCCACTAGAAGCTAGTACATTTGGAGACGAAGTTACAGAAGAACTATTTTATAAAGTATTGGATGCAGCAAATAACAAATACCATAAATACTATATAGAATATTTAGACGCTGTTAAAAAGATAATGAATAAAGACATTCTACAAGTTTATGATTTGAGATATCCAATCGTAAAAGAACCAGATAAAAAATATTCAGTAGAAGATGCTTTTGAATTAATTTTTGAAGCAACTAAAAATTTAGGCGAAGAATATAGAGAAATTATTCAAAAAGCCAAATCAGAAAGATGGATTGATTACATGCCACATGAAGGAAAAAGATCCGGAGCATATTCAAGCAATGGTTGTTATGACAGTAGACCATTTATTTTAATGAGCTTTACAAACGACGTAGAATCAGTATTTACATTAATACATGAATTAGGACATTCAGCACATTCATATTTATCAAATCATTATCAAGACTATATAAACAGCAATTACAGAATATTTGTTGCAGAAGTTGCATCAACAGTAAATGAAAATTTATTAATGAACTTACTAATAAAAACAGCTAAAACACCTGAAGAAAAGAAATATCTGTTATACAAAAAAATAGATGAATTTATAGGTTGTTGTTATACACAACCATTCTTTGCGAACTTTGAAAATATATTGCATCAAAAAGTTGCAAACAATGAAGGACTATCAAGCCAAACAATAACAGACCTATATCAAAAAGTAACAGAAGATGAATATGAAGGAAGAGTTCAAATTCACGAATTAACAAAATACAGATGCTTTGCTATACCTCATTTTTATTACAATTACTATGTATATAAATATACAATTGGAATGTGCGTTGCATCAGTAATTGCCGAAAGAGTTGCAAATGGAGATAAAACACAAATAGAAAATTATTTGAAATTCTTAAAATCTGGATCAACTAAGAGTCCAGTTGAAGCATTAACAATGGCAGGAGTTAATCAATTAGATGAAAATCTTTATAAAGAAGCATTTGAAAACTTCAAAAAAGATGTAGATGAATTTAAAAAAGTAATGGAGATAGAATAAGTAAACATAAAACTTGAAAGCACCTAATAAATGTAGTATAATACGTAATGTATTAAAAATAGGAGGCACGTAAATAACAACAGTTTATATTAAAACTATTGGGTTAGGAGGAATGCCAAATGAAAGAATTCAGAAAGGGATTCAAACGGATAGTAAGCAAGTTATACGAAAAAAAAACAGCATACCGTTTGAAGGGAAAAAATCTTGAAGAAGCAAAAAAAGAATGGCGGAAAATTCTGTCTGAATACAAAAATGAATGTATGAGCTGGAAAAATCAGTGTTACGAAACACTCGAAGTGGACTGGATTTATCCACTTAAGAAAAACATTAAAGTTTCAGATCATCCAGTTGAAATTTGCTTTTTGATAAGAATAATGAATACCATTGACCCGGAGCGATTTATTGAGGATGAAGTCATATTTCATGATATGCCCCAAATGGCCAAAGTACTTAGAGAAGAAAAAAATGTGAACGCAGTAGAACTGGCTGAACATTTAGAAATGTACATTGGTGTAGGAGAAATGACAGAGGAGGATTTTATCAAAATATTTAGCTTATGATTTTTTCAACGTATGTGCTCGAAAAGAAAGAAACAGGTAAAGAGAAAATACCTGTTTCTTTCTTTTTGGCTCTTATATAGAAAAAGAAAATATTATATTTGGTTTTTGAGTGACGCACAGTTTGAAAGTTTTTCCCTAATCTACTAAACGAAGTTTTAGATTAGGGAAAAATATTTTAGCAAGGAACGAAAAAATAAATATAATATTTTCTTAACAATTTTCAATCATAAAATTCTAATCCATATATCGTCTAACAAAAAATCCAACAACCATAATAATTAATACTAAAACAATAATACCAATAGCAACATTTAATATAGGTGAGATATGTTTTTTAGAAATATTGGTACTATCATTTATAGATGGAGAAGGAGAAATATTTTGTGATTTAGAAATAACAGTATCAACATTTATTGTAAATTTAGCATATTTCATATTACGACTTACCAATATTGTATCAAGAGTAGTATCAGGTAAAGAATCGATATCCGTATTAATACTAACACCATCAAAGTCAGCATTTCCAGCAGAAAAGCCTGCGTAGTTTTGTCTAAAGTATGAAACAACATTTGATGCAGTTTCATCATCCTTATCCATTGAAACTAAGTAAGAAATTGCATTAAGTATTGATTCATAAGCATTATCTAAAAGTTCAGTAGGTTGACCAATATATAAAATAATATTCCCAGAATCATCAGTAGATTTCAAAAAAATCAAATTACTATTTTTTATAATGCAATTTTTATCTGAAATAAAAGTTTCCAAATAATTATTAAAATCAGATTTTGAAAGTACTGAGGAATCCAACGAAGGTGAGAGCCTTTGAGATGTACTAATCTGAAATTCAGTCATGACAGTGGAACCGCCATCAGATGAAATATAATTTTTAGCTACTCCATTACTTTTTATAGATGTATAACAAAAAGTATCATTTAATGCAGGAAAAATAAAACTTCCTTCTTCATTACCTTCGATAGTAGAAATAGTATCTATAAATAGAGCACTAAGAATGTTTTCTTCAGTATTATTTGTGATTGGATAAGTAGTAGAAAGAATACCAGCAGATTTGTCATAATTATAAGTAATAGATTTGGAATTGTTATAAGTTAAAATAAAAGAATTATCGGCTTTAGTAGCTTTTACAGTAATACCTATATTGGATAAAGCTGAAGTATAGTAACATTTATTGAACTTGTCAGCGATTTTTGAAAGATCTAAATTTACTTCTTCAGTATCAGCATTAGAAATTGGGACTAATACCGCTAAAAAAATAGCAATTAATAATAATATTTTTTTTATTTTCATATATAAATACCTCCAGAATAAAAACGGACATTAATAAGAAATGAACATATTTACAATATTGAAAAGTCCGTGACTTTGTTTACACACAAAATCTAAAAATGAATTTCTGTGTAAAATATATATTATAAAAAAATAATACAAATAAAAATAAAAAAATTCAAGGAAAAACAAGACTAATTACTAAAAATATTATATAATACTTACCATAAAGGATAGGTGATAAAGATGAATATATACAAACCAATAATAGGAACGCTCGAAGAAATAGCTAATATACACTCATCAATTGATCTATATAAACAAGAAGGAATAACAATAGAAAATAAATTAATATCAAAATTAGAAGAGATAGATTTTAATGCAGAGGATGTAGAATTTGAAAAGTGCATATTCAAAGACTGTAAAATAACTGGATCATTCGAAAAAGCAGTTTTTCATGATGTAATATTTGAAAATTGTGACTTGTCAAATTGCTTGTTTAGAGAAGGAAGTTTTATACGTGTAGAAATCAGAAATAGCAAATTTGTAGGATGTGATTTTTCGGATTCAAGGGTATATCATTTAACTGGTAAAGAAGTTATTTTCAGATATGCTAACTTTTCATCAGCAAGTTTAGAAGAAGTGCTATTTAAAAAATGTGACTTATCAAATAGCAGTTTTACAGAATGCAAATTAAAAAATACATATTTTGAATTATCTAAATTAGAGCAAACACAATTTTTTAAAACTAGATTAAAAGGAATAGACATTTCAACATGTGAAATAGGTGGAATAATAACAACATTTGAAGACATTAAAGGAATGATTGTAAACAATTTTCAAGCAATTGAGTTATCAAAATTACTAGGAATAATTATAAAATAATTATAAATTTGGAGAAATAAATTTGAGTAGAAAAGAACAAAGAAAACTTGAGAGATTAAAAAAGAAAAAAAAGAGAAAAGCAAAGTTAAGACTTGCTATATTAATAATACTTCTAGGAATTTTTTGCAATAGCAACGATATAATAAAATTTCAGGATATATTTATTATAAAAAATGAAATAATACCTGTAAAAGAAAATGAAAGTGAAATTGCAATAAATAATAATACTACAAAGGAAACAATATCAACGCCAGTAATAGACAATACAGAAATAGAAGAAAACAATATAGAAGAAAATACAAATAACGTAGACGAAACTAAAAGTAACGCAGATGAAGTTGAGAAAATAGTACAAACATACCTAAAAGAAAAAAAATTGAATGAAAATAATTTTGCATTTTTTTATTATGAACCAGAAACTGAAAAAACATATATATATAATGGTGGAAGCTATTTTACAGCAGCAAGTACAATAAAAGTACCACTCGCAATGATATATTATGATAAAATTAATAATGGAGATTTAAATTTAGATTCAACGTTTCAATATCAGGAAGGAGACTATGAAGAGGGGGCTGGAACAACAGCAGCAATATATAAGGTCGGGGATTATGTACCATTATCGTATTTATTAGAACAAATGATAGTAAACTCTGACAATACAGCAACTAATATATTGAAAACAGGACTTGGAGGAGAAAAAGCATATAGAATACTAATAAAACAATATACAAAGCAAGAGTTACCATCTGAATTTAATGATCAAAATATAACATCTGCAAATTATTCTTTAGATATCCTTAAGAAATTATATGAAAACCAAGAAAAATACAAAACACTAATTGAACTTATGAAAAAATCATCTGGTGGAGGATATTTAAAAAAGAATATAACTACATGTGAGATTGCACATAAATATGGAAGTTATGAAGGAAACATTCATGATTATGGAATATGCTTTTCAAAGCAAAAATATTTAATAGGAATATTTACACAAAAAGTACCAGATGCTGAAAATTTAATAGCCGATATGAATAAAGAAATATTAGAAGCACAGAAATAAATTAAATATAGCTGTTCTAATACAACCTCCAGCAGAATACTATTAAACAAAGTATTCGTATGGAGGTTTTCTTTATGAAAGGAATATCAATTGAAGAACGTGCAGTGGAATTAGCACGATATATAATAGATTCTAAAGATACGGTAAGAGGAACAGCCAAAAAATATGGAATAAGTAAAAGTACAGTACATAAAGATTTAAGTCAAAGACTAGAAAAAATAAATCATGCACTCTATTTAGAGGTAAGAGAAGTATTAGATGAAAATAAGGCGGAAAGACATATTAGAGGAGGATTAGCAACAAAAAAGAAATATGAAAAAATGAAAATGTAATATATATTTTATTGACTTTTTATATTAAATTTAGCTAAAATAATTATATAGAAAGCACAAAGGAGAAATGAAGTATGAAAAACAAAAAAATAATAATAGTAATCGCTACAATAGCAGTAATAGCAATACTTGCAGGATGCATAAACTTAATAGTCAGAAAAAGTAAAATAAGCAAATATACAAAAGCAGATGAATATGTTGTTAGCGGAGAAAAAATACCTTCAGTAAAATCAGCGGTTGGAGAAAAGAAAATAAAAAAATATTCACATAGCACAATGAATAATGATGTATTAAAGCTAACATTTATTGATTCAAATAAAGAGGAAACAGTAAAAAAATATATGGATTATCTAAAAGATAATGGAAATTATATTGAAATGATAATGGATGATAAAAATAAAAGACAGCTTGCTAGTCCAGCAGATGAACTAATAACAGTAGAAACAGAAATTACTGATGAAGGATTTATTTTAACAATAGAAGTAGGAGCGGGAAGTATAAAAATCAATAGTCAAGAATAAAAAATATATAGAATTTTTAAATAGGCAGTTATAGAAGCTGCCTATTTTTTATGTCTTAAGATTTCACATTCTATACTTAAAAAACATATTTTATATTAGGTGATAGAATATGTTTACAGATGCATTAAAAAATAAAAAAGCAAGTAGTAGTAGAGCAGTAATATTGCACTTGGACGGAGATAGAAAATATTCAAAACGAGCTATAAACTATTATAATAGTCTTAATCTAAAATCAATTGTAGAAAATATTTCAGAAAGAAATCAACCAAATGAAGTTATATATATGTTGGAAAAATATAGACCTGATATTTTAGTCGCTACGGGACATGACCTCATGCTAAAAAAGGGACAAGATTTGTATAAATTAGATAATTATAAAAACTCAAGATATTTTGTGCAAACAGTAAAAAATGCACGCATGTGGGAAAAATCCGAGGAAAAATTAATAATAATAGCCGGAGCATGTGAAAGTTTTTATGAAGCAATAATGTTAGAAGGAGCAAATTTTGCATCATCACCTGCAAGAATTATGGTAGAATATAGAGATCCATTAATAATTGCAAGCAAAATAGCCTATACAGATTCGAGCAAATATGTAAGAATGAAAGACCTATTACCATACCTAAAAAGCAATTACAACGGAATAGGCGGAACAAAAGCAAGAGGAAAGAAAAATTCATTGTCAAAATGACAAAAAGTGAAAATGTTACAATTTTGTAATACAAATGTAAAATAAAAGAAAAGAAGCAAGCTAAATCCATGAAAGCGTTGAAATTAAGCTAAAAAATAGCCACCGACCATTTGCTACATTTTTGACAAAAAACGACCAGGGTGATATACTGAGCCTATCAAAAATGAAGTAGGTGATGAAATGATTTACAAATCAGATATTAATAGTTTAAAGAAGGATATGGAAGAGCAAATTGGTCACAAAATAATAGTAAAAGAGTCACCAGGCAAAAGAAGTAAACCATTAGAAAAAGCAGCTATTATTGAGCAAGTGTATCCAACTTACTTTAGAGTAAAGTTTGAAGAAAACGAAAGAAGAAGTTCTTATAATTATACAGACATATTTACAAAAGCAGTAGAAGTTCAAATATATGATGGAGAACAATTTAAAGCATTAGAACCACCAGCAATAATTTCAAAGAAGAATAGGGAAGAATTTGCATAATATATAGATAGGCTCCTAGGAAATTCTTTTTAATTTTTATTTTTTCAAAAAATTCCTTGAAAGAGGAATTTTTTTTTTGCCTCTTAATATATATTAGTAATAATATAAAGGAGGTTAAGGATGGAATTACAAATTCAGAGAGAAAAAATAAATATAAAAAAGAAAATAGGAGAGAAGAATAAAACAATCATAATTGAAAAAGATGTTATTCTCCCAGATAGTAAACCAGACATAATAAAAATACAAAGTCAAAGCAGTAATATATATATGAATAAAAAAGAGAAAATGGAAGGTAAACTAAAAGTTGATGGAGGAATAGTAACAAGAATAACATATTTAACAGGCGAAGGAAAAAGCAGAGTCTTAAAAATTGAAGAAGCTTTTAATGAAGTGCTAGAAATAGAGGGACTAACTACAGAAAGCTATATAAATGATAGCGCAAGTGTTAGAACAACAAGCGTGAGCATATTAAATGAAAGAAAAATACATTATAAAGCAGAAATAAACTACAGAGCAGAGGCATCTAAAAAAGAAGAAACAGAATTTATATATGAAATAAATAAAGTACACAACCTACAAACATTAACACAAAAACAAACAATAGACACTTTTATAGGACATGGAGAATCTAAAATTGGCTTAAAAGAAAAAATTGAAACTGAGAACTTACAGGAAACTATAGAAGTAGTGCAAATAACACATAGAATAAGAAATGTAGAAAAGAAAATTAGTTATAATAAAGTATTAATAAAAGCAGATTGCGAGTTAAAATGTTTATATCAAACAGAAAATGGACATATTTATCTTGCCAAAAAAGAAGTTCCAATAATGGGATTTTTAGATATAGAAAATGTTGAAGAAACTAATGAAGT
The DNA here is from genome assembly GCA_934149275.1 of uncultured Clostridia bacterium. Classification (GTDB taxonomy): domain Bacteria; phylum Bacillota; class Clostridia; order TANB77; family CAG-508; genus UMGS1994. The sequence continues at coordinate 129,040 of CAKPEG010000003.1, forward strand.
TACAACATCATTTAGTATAAAGAATATAAATATAAACAATATTGATAACGACATAAAACCAGGAATAAATGTTGAAATGGAGTTAAATCTAACAGGAGATGCATATCAAGCAAAAGAAGTAAATATATTAACAGATTTATATGATTTAAATTATAAAACAGAATTCACAAAAAGAAAGTTACAAATTGAAAACTGCAATAGCACTCCAATGCAAACAGCAACAATAAATCAAAAAACTATAATAGAAGAAATAAATCAAATATACAATGCAGAATATCAAATTGTAAATATGTCAAGAAATGAACAATCATTAGAACTTGAAATACGAGCAGCTTATATGTATAGCTCATTTGAAAATCAGTCTTTAAATAGAAAAGAAGAAACATTTAAAAATACAATTCAATTAGAAAAAAATGTTTCAGAACTAAACGTTCAAATATCAAGTAACACCGCAACAATTATGCCAGACTCAAGTATTAATAGCCAATTAGAGATTCAGATCTTTAGCAGTGAAACAAACCAATTAGAATTAATAAATGAAATAAAATTAAATGATGAAGAAAATGACGAAGGCTACAGCATGGTAATTTATTTTGTAAAACCAGGAGATTCATTATGGAAAATAGCGAAAAGATTCAAAAGTACAATAAAAGAAATTGCAACATTAAATGAAATAGCAAACGAAGATAAAATAAACATTGGCGACAAACTATATATTCCAAGAGCGATATAATGGAAAAAATATATTCGCGAAAAAGATTCAAAAGAATAAATAAGAAATATAAATTCATAATACTAATAATAGTTATTACATTACTTATAGCATATTTATTAAACGAAGTTATATATCCACTGTTTTCGAAAAAATGTGTGTATAAAGCCAAAGTAATTGTAACACAAGTAAGCAATGAAGAAACTGAAAAAATAATGCAAAACTATACATATAAAGATTTAGTTCATATAGAAGAAGATTCAGAAGGGAATGTAACTTTTTTAGAATCAAACGTAGTTTTAATAAATCAGATAAAAGCAAATATAGTAAATAATATACAAAAAAGATTTACAGAAGAAAAAGATACTAATATAGAAATTAGGTTAGGAGCTCTAACAGGTAGCAGACTAGTATCAAACGTAGGACCAAAAATAAAAATAAAAGTAATCCCATCAGGAACAATAACTAGTACACTCGAAACAGAGTTTTATTCGGTAGGAGTAAACCAATCATTGCACAGAATATACTTGAATATTGATTGCACCGCAAGTATATTATCTCCATTTGAAACAGTTTCACAAAGTATAAATAATAAAATACTTTTATCAGAATCAGTAATTGTAGGAAACACACCAGACAATTACTACAAAATAGACACAATGACACCCTCAGACCAACTAAACCTATTGCCATAAGATTAAAAGTAAAACTTTAAATTATCCAAAATGAAAAAAATTAAAAAAAAATTGCTTTTTTTTGCACAAATTACAAAGAAACAGTTGACTTTTTGAAATATCTGTATTAAAATATTAACGCATTGTATGTAAATATAAATTTGCTAAATACTTCTCCCCGGTGGTATCTAGTAGATTTTATATAATAAATAAAAAATTGAATGGAGGGTAATTATTACCATGAATAATACAACATATAGCGCAAAGAAAAGCGAAATCGAAAGCAAATGGTATGTTATTGATGCTCAAGGAAAACCATTAGGAAGAGTTGCAACAGAAGCAGCAAAATTATTAAGAGGAAAACACAAACCAACATACACACCAACAATTGATACAGGTGATCACGTAATCGTTATAAACTGTAAAGATGCAGTTTTAACAGGAAAAAAATTAGATCAAAAAATGTACAGACATCATTCAGGATACATTGGAGGAATGAAAGAAACATCAGCTAGAGTTATGATGGAAACAACTCCAGAAAAAGCAATGATGTTAGCAATCAAAGGAATGCTTCCACATACAAAATTAGGAAGACAAATGATCAAAAAATTAAGAGTATATGCTGGTAGCGAACACGAAAATATAGCTCAAAAACCAGAAGTATGGGAGGTAAAATAATGGCTAAGAAATCTGAAAAAATAGTTTTCTGCGGAACAGGTAGAAGAAAAAAATCAATAGCTAGAGTTAGATTAGCTGAAGGTAAAGGTGAAATCATAGTTAATGGAAAACCTTTAGATGAATATTTTGGAACAGAGATATTAAAAGTTATAGTTAAACAACCTTTATCAGTTACAAACACAACTGATAAATATGATATAATTTGTAAAGTAGAAGGTGGAGGATATACAGGTCAAGCTGGTGCAATCAGACATGGTATATCAAGAGCTTTATTAGAAGCTAACAGTGAATATAGAGCAATCTTAAAATCAAATGGATTCCTAACAAGAGATCCACGTATGAAAGAAAGAAAGAAATATGGACTTAAAAAGGCAAGAAAAGCTCCACAATTCTCAAAGAGATAATTTTCAAAAAACAAACCTCGGTAATATTTTTACCGAGGTTTTTGAATTTATTAAGAAACAAATTTTATCTTTTTGATTGACTTTTTATCTTTAAATAGATTATAATAAATATAGGAAATGACAAATCCACAAACGTGGTTTTGCCGAATTAAGTTTGAAAAAACTCACACCTAACTCGCCAAAAGTTACAGATGTGAGCTTTTTTTATTTATGTAGTTGCTTATCAACCCAGTTCTTATACAGAACTGCTGTCAAGGCAACGTTTAATGTTAAAGATAACATTAGGGATAATATTAAAAATAGTATCACTTTAATCATAAACATCACCACCTCTCCTACGATATTTCGTAAAATTTAGGTGGCAAAACCACATCTGTTTCTCATCATTTCCTATGCTAACTATTTTACAATATTATTTAAAAACTGTCTAGAAAAATCTTCAAAAAAATCTATAAAATAACGTCAAAGCCTTGACATGTCAAAAAAATCGTGGTAATATATTACTGTTCTAAAGAAGAAGTCAATTCTCACCTTAGCCAATTAAGGCAACAGGTTAAAAAATAATATAATATAAAAATGTTATTTTTGCGAATGAATTGACTTGTTTTACAACAAGTCATTTTTTATGTTCGATAGAAAATGAAATTATAAAAAATCGGAGGTGTTTTACTATAAAACAAGAATTACCTATTAATAGGCAGATAAGATTTAGCTTTGTTAATGTAATTAGCGAAACTGGAGAAAAATTAGGAAAGCTAAGTTTAGAAGAAGCTATGGATATAGCAGAGGAAAAGAATTTAGATTTAGTACTAGTTTCACCAAATCCAGAAATGCCAGTAGCTAAAATAATGAATTATGGAAAATACAAATTTGAGCAAGCTAAAAGAGAAAAAGAATCTAGAAAAAATCAAAAAGCAGTTGAAACAAAAGAAATAAGAGTTACTCCCAACATAGGAGATCACGATTTTTCTTTCAAATGCAAAAATGCAAGAGGATTTTTAGAATCAGGAAACAAGGTAAAATTCACAGTACGATTTAGAGGAAGAGAACTTAACAATGTGAAATTAGGAGAAGAAGTTCTTAATAAATTTGCAGAAGAATTATCTGAAATTTCAAACATTGAAAAGAAACCTCATTTAGAAGGAAAAAGTATGTTTTTAATACTAGCTAAGAAATAGAAAGGAGAAAATTTATTATGCCAAAGTTAAAAACAAATAAAGCAGCAGCTAAAAGATATGGATTTACAGCAACAGGAAAAGTAAAAAGAACAAAAGCTAATAGAAGACACTTATTAGCAAACAAAACAAAGAGAACAAAACACACAGCAAGAGTACAAGACGGAATTATGGATAAAACATGTTTATCACATGTAAAGAAATTATTACCATATGGTGATTAATATTTAGAAGTTTTGAAAAAAGGAGTGAATAAATAAATGGCAAGAGTAAAAACAGCAAGAACAACAAGAGCTAGACATAAAAAAGTTTTAAAAAGAGCAAAAGGATATTATGGAGCAAAACATTATAGATTCAGAATGGCAAACCAAGCTGTTATGAAATCTGGAATGTATGCATATGTTGGAAGAAAAGATAAGAAAAGTGATTTCAGAAAATTATGGATAATCAGAATCAATGCAGCAGCTAGAATGAACGGATTAACATATAGCCAATTAATATCTGGATTAAAAAAAGCTAATGTAGCAATAAACAGAAAAATGTTAGCTGAACTTGCAGTTTCAGATAGCAAAGCATTTAGCGAAATAGCTGAAATAGCAAAAAAAGCGTAAGAATATGAAAAAAGATGCACCTTAGGGTGTATTTTTTTTACTTTAAAAATATTGAAAAACAGTCAAACGTGGTATATAATATACACCAACGTGATAAAGCACGAATCTTATATCACACGTAAGAGTGGTAAGCAAAAAAGGAGGAAAAAACATGGCTTACAATTTTAAAGAAGTAGAACACAAATGGCAAAAAAAATGGGAAGAAGAAGGGACATTTAATGCAAAAACAGATTACACATTACCAAAATGGTATGGATTAATTGAGTTTCCATATCCTTCAGGACAAGGACTCCATGTTGGCCATCCTCGTAGTTACACAGCACTAGACATAATAGCAAGAAAAAAGAGAATGCAAGGATACAATGTTTTATATCCAATTGGATTTGATGCATTTGGCTTACCAGCAGAAAATTATGCTATAAAAAACCATGTACATCCAAGAATAACAACAGAGCAAAATATAAGTCATTTTAAGCAACAATTAAAATCATTAGGATTTTCATTTGATTGGTCAAGAGAAATAAATACAACAGATCCAGAATATTATAAATGGACACAATGGATATTTATTCAATTATATAAACACGGATTAGCATACAAAACAACAATGCCAATAAACTTCTGTACAGGATGCAAAGTAGGTTTGGCAAATGAAGAAGTTGTAAACGGTGTGTGCGAAAGATGTGGAAGTCCAGTAGTTCAAAAAGAAAAATCACAATGGATGTTAAGAATAACAAAATATGCTCAAAGATTAATAGATGACTTAGCTGATGTTGATTTCTTAGATAAAATAAAAGCACAACAAATAAATTGGATTGGAAGAAGTGAAGGAGCAGAAGTAAACTTTGAAGTAATAACAGAAGATAAAACTTCAGAAAAAGATTACTTAAGAATATACACAACAAGACCAGATACAATGTTTGGTGCAACATATATGGTAATTTCACCAGAGCATCCATTTATTGAAAAATATGCAGATAAAATAACAAATTTAGATGAAGTAAAAGATTATCAATATAAAGCATCTTTAAAATCAGATTTTGAAAGAGCTGAATTAAATAAAGAAAAAACAGGTGTAGAAATTAAAGGAATAAAAGCAATTAATCCATTAAGTAAAGAAAAAATTCCAATTTGGATTTCAGACTATGTATTAATTACATATGGAACAGGAGCAATAATGGCAGTTCCTGCACATGATACAAGAGATTTCGAATTTGCTAAAAAGTTTAATTTACCTATAAAACCTGTAATAATGCCAGATACAAAAGACAATTATGAAAAAACTCAAAAAGAGTTAGAAGCTAGATTTGATTACTTGTTTGCTGGAACAGAAGCAGGAAAAGAATGCGAAATGAAGGAAGCATATACAAGTAAAGAAGACGGAATAGCTGTAAATTCAGGATTCTTAGATGGATTAAAAACAAAAGAAGCAATTAAAGCAACAATAAAATACCTAGAAGAAAATAAATTAGGTGAAAGAAAAGTAAATTACAAACTACGTGATTGGGTATTCTCACGTCAAAGATATTGGGGAGAACCAATACCAATGGTATATTGTGAAGATTGCGGATGGGTACCAGTTCCTGAAGAAGAATTACCTTTGAAATTACCTGAAATAGAAGATTATGAACCAGGAGAAAATGGAGAATCACCACTTGCAAAACAAACAGAATGGATAAAAACAAAATGTCCACACTGCGGAAAAGATGCAAGAAGAGAAACAGATACAATGCCACAATGGGCAGGTTCATCATGGTACTATTTAAGATATATGGATCCACATAATGATAAAGAATTCGCTTCAAAAGAAGCATTGAAATATTGGTCACCAGTAGATTGGTATAATGGTGGAATGGAACATACAACATTGCACTTACTATACTCAAGATTCTGGCACAAATTCTTATATGATATTGGAGTAGTTCCAACTAAAGAACCATACCAAAAGCGTACATCACACGGAATGATATTAGGTGGAAATGGCGAAAAGATGTCAAAATCTAAAGGCAATGTAATAAATCCAGATGATATAGTAGAAGAATTTGGAGCAGATAGCTTTAGAGTTTATGAAATGTTTATGGGACCATTTGATCAAACAGCGCCATGGTCAATGGAAAGCATCAGAGGTTGTAGCAAATTCTTAGATAGAGTATGGGGATTACAAGACATATTAACAGAAGGAACAGAATACTCAAAAGAATTTGAGTCAATGATGCATAAAGCAATAAAGAAAGTATCAAACGATATTGAAGAAATGAAATTTAATACATCAGTTAGTACGTTTATGACAATGGTAAATGAATTTACAAAGGCAAAACATATTAACAAAGCAGAATATAAAACATTCTTACAATTGTTAAATCCATTTGCACCACATATGACAGAAGAAATTTGGAGTGAGTTAGGAGAAGAAAAAGAAATTTCTCAAACACCTTGGCCAACATATGACGAAGCAAAAACAATTGATGATGAAATTGAAATACCAGTACAGATAAATGGAAAATTAAAAGCAACAGTAGTTGTTGCAAAAGATGCAGACGAAGAAACAGTAACAAAAGCTGTTGAAGAAAATGAAACAATATCAAAATTAACAGAAGGAAAAACAATAATTAAGAAAATATATGTTAAAGGAAAAATCTTCAACATAGTTGTAAAATAATAAATAGGATAAAAAATACTTAATATACTTGCAAAATAATAAATATAGTATAAAAAGAAAAAAATTAACAAAGTTGTAAAATAACAAGTAGTATAAATATAGAAATATCATAAGAGGTCAAAATAAAAAGAAAGAAGCAGCATTCAAATTACGAATGCTGCCTTTTTCCGTAAAAATTAAATTTGCAGACTGTACACTAAAAATTCACGTTCACTATCTTTATAGTCTTCTTCTTCAGCATGACGTGCTCCAAATTTTTGCAATATTGCGAGAGACTTGATGTTATCCGGTTCAACTTCAAATCGGAAGTCTCTAATACCGCACTTACTAATGCACTGTCTGAAGTACTCTTCTAACGCTTCTGTGATATACCGGCAAGATCTGTAATATTCAAAAACAAAAAATTCCATTAGTAAAGTATCATTACCAAATGCATAGCCATTAATATAGCCAAGCAACTGATTTGTGGATTTGGTGAATATTCCGACAGGAATACAGTCGGTATTTGGTAGTTCATCTAAAAAGTCACAGACTTTTCCATATGAACTACCAATCCGGAAGTATTTCTGAACCTCCTGGTCCTGAACCACACCATCTGCAAATACTGGATAATCCAGAGCGTTTAAAGGCCGACAGATCAACCTTGCTGTAGTATAGCTTAATTGTCTCATAGATACTACCTCCTTAAAATTTTTACGAAAAATATTATACCATAATATTAACATAATGTAAATCACTGTTTTCATCTCATGCTTGGACACAAAAAAATGTGATAATATCTTAGGTAGAAATGAAAAAATGTCTTATACATTTCATTTTTAAAACATTATTGCAAATGAATCACATCATTGCTTTTTCATTTTAGGTTTCGAAACAAGAGCAGCAATATATCCAAAGAAAATAGCAGCTGTAATACCGCCAGCAGCAGATTTTAATCCACCAATAAATGCACCTAAAAATCCAGATTGATGAACCTCTTGAATAACACCTTTAGATAAGTTGTAGCCAAATCCAGTCAGTGGAACAGTAGCACCACATCCAGCAAAATCAACTAAGTATTTATATATTCCAAGCCCACCTAAAATAGCACCTAACGTAACATACAAAACAAGAATTTTGGCAGGCGTTAGCTTAGTTTTGTCAATTAAAATTTGAGCAATAATACATAAAACACCACCCACAACAAAAGCTTTTAACAACATCATATAATCTAAACTATTTATAAATTCTCCCATAAGCTATCCTTTCATAATTTTATAATTCGATACTTACAGCATGAGCAATGCCAGGAATACTTTCACCTTGCTGTGTGGAAGTAGAATTCATCAAGGCACCTGTTGCTACAAGTAACATATTTTTAATTTTCTTTTCTTTAAGTTGATTAAAAAAGTAGCCAGAAAAAACAGTGCCACAACATGCACAGCCTGAACCACCTGAGTGAGTATCTTGCTTTTCTTTATCAAACATAAGAACACCACAGTCATTATAAACAGAAGAAAGTTGAAATCCCTCAGCCTTGCATAAATCCAAAACAATACCTTTTCCAATATGACCAAGATCACCTGTTATAATTGCATCATAATAAGTTGGTTTTCTACCAGTGTCCTTTAGATGAGTTAAAATAGTTGAAACTGCGGCTGGCGCCATGGCACTTCCCATGTTATTAGCATCAGTAATACCTCTATCAACAATTTTTCCAGGAGTAACATGTGTGATAAATGGACCAGTACCAGATTTTGAAAGCACAGCAGCACTACTACCAGTTACTGTCCATTGAGAAGTAGGCGGGCGTTGATTCCCAAGTTCAAGAGGAAATCTAAATTGTTTTTCAGCACTACAAAAATGACTTGAGGTTGCGGCTAAGGCGTAATTTCCAGCTCCGCCATCTAATAGCATTGAGCCAATCATCATTCCCTCAACAAAAGTAGAACATGCTCCAAAAATTCCTAAAAAGGGAATCTCAAAATCTCTAATTCCAAAGCTAGAAGAAATACATTGATTTAGTAAATCTCCAGCAAGTAAATAATCAATATCTGAAACGGCAATATTTGACTTTCTAATAACAGTTTCGATAGCGAATTTAATCATTTTTGATTCAGATTTTTCCCAAGTTTTTTCACCAAAAAACTCATCCTGAAGACATACATCAAAATATTTAGCAAGCGGACCATCTGCTTCTTTTTTACCAACAATGCTAGCAGTTTCAAAAATAGTTACAGGATTATCTAATTTAAAAGTTTGAGTACCAATTTTTTTCATAAAAACACCTCACAAATAAAATTAAACAAGCATAATCGCTTGAGTATTAAAAAGAAGATAAACAAGTCCAACAATTACAGAAGAAGAAATACCATAAACTAAAACAGGACCAGCAACTGTAAACATTTTTGCACCAACACCCATAACAAAACCTTCAGACTTATATTCCATAGCAGGTGAAATAATTGAGTTGGCAAAGCCAGTTATAGGAATAAGAGAACCTGCTCCAGCAAATTTTCCTATTCTATTAAAAACATTTATAGCAGTTAAAAATGCACTTAAAAATATTAATGAAATAGAAACAATAGTACCAGCTAATTCGGTAGAAAAATTTCTAAAAATAAAATAATCATAAATTAATTGTCCGATAACACAAATTAAACCACCAACCCAAAAAGCATTAAAACAATTTTTTAGTATAGGTGAGTTAGGGGATTTTTTATCGACATATTTTTGATAATCTTTATTAGTATTAATTGAATCCATAAAAGCCTCCTTTTACTACATATATTTTCCAAATAAAAAAATAATATTCACAAAAGATATATTACATTACTGTTACGTTTAAGTAACACTTCTATTAAAAATATTGACTTTTGATGTCGAAATGGGTAAAAATATATATATAAGCGATTGCGAGAAAATCAAAAAATCTGTTTATTTACAATAAAAGGAGAATGAAATGCAAAGCTGTTTAGGAGTTTATATAGAAGATAATTTAATTAAATATGCTAAAGTTCAAAAAGATAGAGACAACTTGAAAATAGAGGCTTTTGGGACAAAGTTTTATGAAAATTTACAACAAGCTATAGACCAAATAGTTGCAGAAACGAACAGCACTAAAATTCCTATTTCAATAAATGTGTCAGAAGAATACTACGACTATTTCAGCTATTTTGCATTGTTAAATAAAAGTGCTTTAAAGAAATCAATAGATATTGATTTCGAGATGTTATGCGCCGAAAAAGGTACAAACAAAGATGACATGGAGAGAAAAAATATTTTCGCATTAGATCAAGATGATGCACAAAAAATGAAAGCAATAAATGTATCTGTTGAAAAGAGCAATTTAGATTCCAAAAAAGCTTTGTTTGAAAAATATAATTTAGCTACAATTGAGCCATTGCCAATTGGAATAATGAATTTGGTGAAGCTAGACAATAGTACAAATGAATTGATTGTTAATATGGAAGAAAAAACTACATTAACATTCTGCGAAAACGGACAAATTGATAAAGTGGATGAAATAGAAACAAGCATAACAGAAGCTCTTAGAGACATAAGCAAAACAGAAAATTCGCAAACAAAAGCATATGAAATATTAAAGAATACAACAATTTCATCACAAGACATGGATACAGTTCAAGATGGAAATGAGTATATGGATGTTATAATTCCTGTACTATTCAAAATGCTAAATGAAATAAAAGAAAAAATGAGTGAATACGGAAGACAAATAAATAAAATATACTTTACTGGAACAGGTATTGTAATAAATAATGTCGATATGTATTTCCAAGATAGATTAAATGATATTCAATGTGATTTAGTAAAACCACCATTCCTAGATTCTCAATCATTAAAAATTGGAATCAAAGATTATATAGAGGTGAATAGTGCTATTTCTTTAGCATTATCAGGATTGCAAAGCGGAAATGAATTAAATTTTGCTACTAAAGGTGGCTTGAATCTTCAAGGACTTGAATTAACAGGACTTTCTAAAAAAAATGGGGGAAAAGTAAAATCACTTAAAGAAACAGCTGGTGAACAATTAGATGCATTTGAAAAACTTGTTGTTAGAGTTTTAATATTAGCTATAATTTGTATAATGATGTATTCAACATTAACAAAAAGTTTATATAAGAATATGGAACAAAAAATTAGCGATACAGAACAAAAAACAAATGATACGTCATCAGCTATTGCATCAATGGCAAAAACTAAAACAGCAGTTGAATATTTAACATCAGAATATGAATCATTAATTTCAAAACTAAATAATGAATCACTTCAAAATGGAAAAGCTGTTTATAGAACTGATGAAATAAATAATTTCTTAACAAAATTGAAAACTATAATTCCTACTGAAGTTAAACTTGTAAGTATGGAAAATACCCAAGCAAGACATTTTGTAATTCAAGCAAGAGCAATAAAATATCAACAACTAGGATATTTTAAAGCGTTGCTTGAAACACCAACATCAGAAGGAACGTCATATAAAGCTATATTAGAAAATGTCAAAGCAAGTACAGGTATAAGATATCATGATGAATCAACAGATGAAGACTATATATTAGTTACAATAGAAGGGGATTTAACAGAATAATTCAAAAAGGAGAAATGAAATGAGAAAATTAATTCTCACAGGTATGTTAATATTTACATTAATTTTTGGTTTTGTGTGTGTAAAAAAAGGAATAACATTTCCAGGGAAAATCTATAGTTATGCAGAACTTAAAGCAGAAAGTAATACTGTAAATACCAAAATGGATGCACTTACAAGAATGAAATCAACAACATATGCAGCTTCAGAATCAGCATTACAAACATCTGTAAAAAAACATCTAGAAATAAAAACTAACTATGATAAGATTTCTAGTACAAAATCAGAAGAACAAAAAGAAAAAGCATTATTAGGACAAGATTATGATATAGGCTATTTGTGGGTAAAATTAGGTAATTATGCTTTAAAAAATAGTTGTGATTTAACATTAGAAGTATCACAAGAAAAAGATGCAACAGAAGATGATAAATATGTATTATGTGATTTGAAATTTTCAACAACAAGTGGGTATGATGGTGTAACAAGCTTTATTGAAGAAATAGGAAGAGATTCTGAACTATCATTTATTCCAGAAAACTTAAAATTATATTCACAAATGAAAGAAATAAATGGATTAGATGCTGAAACAGGTCAACCTGTAAAAGCAAACAAATTGATGTTAATAACAGAATTTTATAAAACGGATATTCCAATTTCAAAAGCTTCATTACTAAAAATAGAGAATCAGCAAACACTAGAAGCAGAAAAGAAAGCAGCAGAAGAAGCAGCTAAAAATAATACAACGAATACGGCAAGCACAACAAATACAACGAGCACAACAAACACAACTAATAAATCAAATTAGTAGAAGGAGAACAAAGAATGAAAACAGTTATTAGAGAAGTCATTGCAATGATAATTTTAATAGCAGCAATAGTATTATTAATGCTTACATTTTTCTTTGATTATATAAAAGCAGAATCAAATGAACCGCAAGCAGCAGTATATAAGATGTCAGAAAATGAAGCAAACATACTAAAAGATAGACAAAACTATATTGAATCTCAAAATAAGATAGTTCTTTCATCTGCACACAAGTTAGATGAAAGCGATTTACAACAATATAAAGTAACAAGTCAATTGCAAACAGGGCAAAGCAATCCGTTTGATGAAGTGCCATTAACAGATATAATATATGATGCAGAAGGAAATGCATATTATCAAGTAGTAACAACAAGAAATGAAACAAATACTACATCAACTAAGGGGTCTGTTTCAGGAATTTCATCAGGAACAGTAAAAGACGATACAAAACAAGATAGCAATAACAATAGCAATAATAATGCTACAAATAATACGGCATATGAGCCAAACAAAGATATTACAGCTCCATCAACAAACAGTGGAAATTTAACAAAAGGAAATGGTGGAAAATAAAATAGGTTATATTTAAAATATACATATATAACACAATTTTTCAAAAAATTAAGGAGGAAAAACAAATGAAAAATCAAAAAGGTATAACATTAGTTGCTTTAGTTATTACAATAGTTGTATTATTAATTCTAGCTGGTGTTACAATTTCTATGGTTATGGGACCAAATGGAGTTTTAACAAACTCACAAATCGCAAAAGAAAAATCAGCAAAAGGAACTGCAAATGATGCATTAAGTACAGCATTATCATCACTTTCAACAAACTACTATGCTAATTCAACAAATGGAACACCAATAGGAAATGTTACAACGGATAATTTAAAAGCGCAAGCACCTGAATACACATTTACTGTTGATGGTAATACAGCTGATGGTGGAAAAGTTATAACAATGAAAAAAGATAACTACACATTTAAAGCAGCTATTTCACCTCAATTAACAGTTTCAGAATTTAAAATGACAGCTGGAGCAAATGATAGTAACAGAAATGAAACATTTAGTACTGCTGTTGTATCATCAGGAAATACTACACAACCATAATGGAAAAATATAAAGCATATGCATTTTATATGCATATGCTTATTTTAAAATACAAGAAGGAGAAAAGATGGAATTAATAATACTATATACATTAATTTTTATAATGGGTACAGTTTTTGGAAGCTTTTGTACATTAGCAATTTATCGTATACCACAAAAGAAAAACATAACAAATGAAAGATCTTTTTGTCCTAATTGTAAACATAAGTTAGGATTTTTTGACTTAATACCAGTATTTAGTTATATATTTTTAGGTGGAAAATGTAGATATTGTCATAAAAAAATAAGCAATAGCTATTTTATAATTGAATTTTTAATGGGATTAACATCGGTAGGACTATATATGTCATTACATGCAACATGGGAAACTATGTCAATTCTTACATTAATAGAATATTTATATTTAATGATATTTGTAACAACATTAGTATTAATAGCAGGAATAGATAAGAATAACAAAAAGATTTGCAAACCAATTATTTTTTTCGGTTGCTTAGTAGGATTTGTACATATTATATATTTATATATAATAAAAAGTGTAACAATAATTAGTATATATAAATATGTTATATATTTTGTAATAGTCTGTGTATTAGCAGTAATAACAACAAAACACAGATATTTCAAATATTCTTATCTTTTAGAAATAATGATGATATGCATATATATAAATATGTTTGTTATAGCAGAAGTTTTTCTAATTACAGCGGTACTAACAATGATCTCATTATTAGTAGGAATATTAATTAGAAAAAGAAAAGAAAAAATTGATAAGAGTGATATTCTAGCAGAAAAAAATGTAAACATGGACTTACCAATAGGATTTTGCTTATGTATATCAAATATATTGGCAATGCTAATACAAGGAATTGAAATTATAAAACTATAGGAGAATGTATGAGAAAACTGTTATTAAGAAAAATCAAAGAGAATAAAGGTTTTACAGGTCAAGATATTTTAATTGCAATTTTTTTGACAATTTCATTTTTGTCTTTAATTTCAGCTATGATGATAAATTTATCAAATACAACATATGAAATTGAAAAAACACGCCAAATAACAGATGCGTTAACGCAACTAGCAGACAAAGTAGATAAAATGAGTTTCGATTCACTGGATGATACAGATGAAGAAAAGCCAATAAAAGAAATGAATGGATTATCTAATTATGAAAATCCACAAAATGTTAATATAACATATACAGTTTCAACAGAAGGAAATACGCCTATACAAACCAAAAGCATAACACTAATAGCACAATATTCAAATAAAATTGCATCAAATAAAGTTAATCTAACATTAAAAAAGCAGAAGAATGTTGATGACACAGGAACACCAAATCCAAATCCAGAACCGGATCCGAGTCCAGAGCCAAGTACACCATCAACACCGTCACCAAATCCATCAGGAACTGTATATCAATACCCATATAATCCCCCAGTAACAGGAGGAACATATGATGGAGAACGAATAACGCCAGTAAAGTTTGTTTGGACAAATGTTGCAAAAAGAGAAGGATACTGGGTAACAACAACAGAAGATGATAAAGAATGGTACTCATATGAAGCTGGTATACTACCACTATATATAAAATCTGATGTACCAATAAGAAGAATGCGTTTAACACTAGTGCAAAAAAATTATCAATCTTTTGATTATAATGTAATAGCACAAAACGTAAATTACGTAACATTTTATGCTTGGATACCAAGATTCGGAGGAACGCAATATAATTATGATTATGTAGTAGGAACTTCAAATAATACATTTACACCAGCAAGTACAGGAGGATATTTAAAAAGTTCAACCAAACTAAGCGAATACGTTATGTATAATCAAAGATTATTTCCAGCTGGAAAAATGGGAATACTAAATGAGTATACAAAAATACAAAACAATGATGTTTGGGAGCTTGGAGATTCATGGATGCTACCATATGCATTCACAAACTTATTTAATCAAAACCAAGTATTTAATAGAGATATTAAAAACAATTATTATTAAATCAAAATAGGAGGAATAAGAATGGCTAATAAGAAAGTACCTTTAGGATTAGAATTAGTAAAAAGGAACGTAGCCACAGAGGCTGATATTAAAGAAGCAATTAGATATCAAAAAGAACATCCTGGTGTAAGAATTGGGGAAGCTCTTTATGAATTAAAATCAGTAGACGAAAAAAAACTTGCACAAGCTATGGGCGAAATATTAGGTGAAAAAGTAATTATAATGAGACCGGAGCTTGTTAATATCAATATTTCAAAATATATATCAATAGATATAGCAAAGAAAAATAAAGTAATACCTTTTGATGAGATAAATGGAAAAGTAAAAGTATGTTTTGCAGATGTAAATGATGATAAAGCAGTAGAACAAATAGGCTTAATGTTAATGCATGGCGGATATACCATGGAGAAATACTTATCTTTTTCAAGCAGAATACTAGATACAATAGAAAGTCTAGAAGGAAGTGCAACTGAGAATTTTGATCAAATATCTAAAGATATAACAAAAATGGTTGATACAATAATAAAAAAAGGTATGGAAAAAAATGCATCAGATATTCATATAGAACCAATGGAAAAAGATATAAGAGTAAGATACAGAGTTGATGGAGATTTGATAACTGTTGCAAGAATAGATAAAGAAAATCAACAACAAATGATAGGTAGACTAAAAGCAATATCAAACATGTATCAAGAAAAAACAGAATCTCAGGATGGTAGAATAATCATGTACCCAGGATACAACATCCGTGTATCTTCACAAAAAACAATATATGGTGAGAAATTTGTTCTTAGATTATTGAAAAAAGATGCAAAGATTAGAGATATTTATGAATTAGGATTCCCGAGAGATGAAAATTTAATTTCTAAATATTTCGATAAAAGAAACTCTGTAACTATAGTTGCAGCACCAACAGGTGAAGGAAAAACAACAACATTATACAGTATTATAAAAGTATTAAATACAAGTTCAGTAAACATTATCACACTAGAAGACCCAGTTGAGGTTAGATTACCAGGACTTAATCAGGTTGAAATGGATTCAAAAACAACATTTGCTAAAGCTTTAAGAACAGTTTTAAGACAAGATCCAAATATCGTTTTGGTTGGTGAGATCAGAGACTTGGAAACAGCCGAAATAGCGATGGAAGCAGGACAAACAGGACACTACGTTTTATCAACAATCCACACAATAAACTCAATAGAGGTTATAACAAGACTTAGAAAACTTGGAATATCAGATTATGATATTGCAAGTACACTTGCAACAGCAGTTTCACAAAGACTTGTTAGAAAAGTATGCCCTAAATGTGCAGTAAAAAGAGAATTTACAGAGGAAGAAAAAAATAAAATTAATGAATATGCTAAAAAATATAATATGGAATTTGATTTTAAAGATAAATATACATATGATGCAATAGGATGTAAAAGTTGCAATATGACAGGATATTCAGGAAGAATTGCAATAATAGAAATATTAACATTAACAGATAAAATAAAAGAACTTGTTATGAACGGAAGATCAACATTTGATATAAGAAAAGCAGCATTAGAAGAAGGATTTTTACCATTCGAAATGGACGGAATAAAGAAAGTCGTTGATGGAAAGATTACATTACAAGAATTAAATAATAAAACTCTATTGTTTAATAGTTAAAAGGAGGAAAAGAAATGTTATTAAATTTGGAAGATATTATTGAAGAAGCAATTGAGAAAAATGCATCAGATATTCATATAATATGTGGACTTAAACCAGTTCTAAGAATCACAAAATCATTAGTTCCATCTAAATATAGAGTAGTTACAGAAGAAGATATATATGGATTTTATGATTTTATAATAAAAGGTAGTGTAGAAAACGATGAAATGTATAAAAGAGATAGAAGACTAGATACTGCTATCGCATACAAAGACGTAAGACTTAGAGTAAACATTTCAAGAATGGATGAAATACCAATTTTCACATTCAGAATTATAAAAAATGAATTACCAAGATTTGAAGATCTAGGTGTTCCAGATGTAATTAAAAGAATGACATATCAACCACAAGGTGTTATATTAGTTACTGGAAAAACAAACTCAGGTAAAACAACAACATTGAACTGTTTGATAAATGATATAAATGAAAATCAAAACAGAAAAATATTAACACTAGAAGCACCGGTTGAGTACAAACATAAAACTAAAAAATCTATAATCGTTCAAAAAGAAGTTGGACCTGGAGGAGACTCACTAACATATTTTGATGGTGTTAGAAATGCCCTAAGAGAGGACTGTGATATACTAGTAATAGGAGAGATAAGAGATAAAGAAACTATGGCAGCTGCAATCGATATGGCAGAGTCAGGACACTTGGTAATAGGAACATTACACACAAAGTCTTGTGCTGAGACACTAGACAGAATCATAAACTTCTATGATTTCTCAGATCAAGCCCAAATCAAGTATTTAATGGCATCTCTATTAAAAATAATCGTATCACAAAGATTAATAAAATCAGCTGATCAATCAGAATTGGTTATGGTACCAGAAGTAATGGTAGTTGATAATGTTGTTGCTGGATGTATAAGAAAAGAAAAATTTAGCGTTTCTGAAATTGAAGATGCAATACAGTCTACAAGAGATAAAGGAAGTCAAGGATTAATAAATGTACTTGCAGAATTATTTATAAATGGTAAAATAACACTAGAACAAGCTCAAGCACAAATAGAAGAAAAAAATTATGATACATTAGAAAAAACAATTATGCAATTAAAAACAGGAAGATAATATAATTTGCGGAGGTGAAACATGCCAGCTTTTCAGTATAAAGCAATAGACAATAGAACAGGACAAGTAATTAAAAATACAGTAAATGGTGTTACAAAACAAGAATTATATAAAATGCTTAAAAATAATGGGTTAACTCCAATAGATATACAACAAGCACTTGAAGTAACAGCTACCAAACAACCTGTAAAAAAGCATAGATCTTCAGAAGAAATATTAAGAGATTTATCACCAGATCAAGTTAGACTAATATATAATAGCAATTCAAATGTTAAGAAAACAAAGAACATGACAGCCAAAAGTAAGAAAATTTCAAAAAATAGAGGACATAAGATAACAACAAGAGATATTGTTATTTTTACACAAAATTTCTTACTATTGAAAAAAGCAGATTTTAACAATATTCATGCCTTAGAAACAGTTATAAGTTCAACAGAAAATGCAAGATTTAAATCAATACTAGAAGATATTTTAGCTGGTGTCGAATCTGGTGAAAATATGTACACAACAATGGAATACTATTCAGATATATTTCCAGTAATCTATGTAAACATGGTTAAAGTTGGAGAGTTATCAGGATCACTAGTAAAATCACTTGAACAGGCAATGGACTATCTTGAAACTTCAAACGCACTTGCAAAAAGAGTAAAGAAAATAGTACTTCCAAATGTAGTACAATTTGTGGGAATGTTATTACTATTAATTGGAGGAACAATATTTATTATACCAACAATTCAAAACGTATTTGAACAGATGGGATCAACAGCCGAATTACCATGGATGACACGTAAATTCTCAGAATTTTTAAAGAGTCTAAAATATTGGTGGTATTATCCGGTAATTATTATTGGAGTGGCTATAGCTGCAATAATGGCATACGTAAGAACACCAAAAGGAAGATATCAATGGCATTTATTTAAATATAAAGCACCAATATTTGGGGCATTAATATATGCTATAGATTTCTCAAGAGTAATGAAGGCTATTTCACTTAACTTAAAAAATGGAATGAGAATTCAACAAGCTCTAGAGGTTAGTAAAAACGTTGCAAAAAATAATGTTATGTTGTCAATATTAGAAACATCAATAAATAACTGTTTAATAGGTAAATCATGGGTAGAGCCTTTTGAGGAATCTGGATTTGGAAATGCAATGTCTGCAGAAATGTTAAAAGTAGGTATGCAAACAGATTTACCTAAAATGATGGATAAATTAATGGAATTCATAGAATCAGATATCGATGCAATTCTACAAAAAATTATGAAAGTACTACCAGAGGTTAGTTACATATTGGTTGGTACAGTTCTAATATTTTTCGTATGCGTAGTATTGGTACCATGTATTCAAGTATATATGGGTGGATTTATGTTTAGTAGTTCATATATGTAAAAAAGAAGACGTGGTATGCGTCTTCTTTTTGCATAATATATAGAGAAAGGATGTAATTAATGAGAATAGGAATTGATATTGGTGGAAGCCATGTAGGAGTAGGTTTAATAAATAAGCGGAATGATATTAAGTATTGAAGAAAGAAATTTAACCAGAGAAGATAGAATAAATGTTAAGGAAAGTATAGTAAGAATAATAATAGAATTATTAAATCGAGTAATTGAGGAAGCAAATGTTGATTTAAATGATATAGAATTTATAGGAATAGCTTCACCAGGTACAATAAGTGATAATATAATAAAACAGGCGACAAATTTGGGATTAGAAAATTTTGATCTAATAGCAGAATTACAAAAATACATAAACTTACCAATGCAAATAAAAAATGATTCAAAATGTGCAGCATTAGCAGAAAAGCATTATGGAGCAATGAGAGACTATGAAGATGGAGTATTTTTATGTATAGGAACTGGAATAGGAGGTGCAGCATTTTTAAATGGAGAAATGTTGGTTCCTAAAAGATTTTCTGGTTTTGAATTTGGACATATGGTAATAAACAAAGGTGGAAGACAATGCTCATGTGGAAAAAGAGGATGCTTTGAAACATATGCATCAATCCGTGCATTTAGAAATAAAATAGCTGAAGTTTTAGATATAGATAATGATTTTTCAGGACAGTATTTAAGAGAACAGCTACTAGATTTTAATAATGAAAAGATAGAAGAAGTAGTAGAACAATTTATAGAAGATTTATCAATTGGAATTTGTAATTTAATTGATATATTTGAGCCAGAAATAGTTGTTTTAGGAGGAAGTTTCTCATATTATGAAGGAAATCCAGTCTATGACAGACTTGTAGAAAAAATAAGCCAAAAAAATAGTAGATTTAATAATATGGCAATGCCTAAAATTGAACTTGCTAAATTAAAAAATGATGCAGGAATTATAGGTGCAACTATTAGAATTTAATAAAAAGGTATTTACAAATAGAAAAAAAAGATATATAAAATAATAAAAAAGTTTATATATGAAAAAATGGATAAGGAGAGAATAAGTATGCCTGAAATTAAGTACGAAATAGTAGAAAAAATAGGAGTATTATCAACAACAGAAAAAGGCTGGAGTAAGGAATTAAATTTAATAAGCTGGAATGAAAGAGAGCCAAAATATGATTTACGTGATTGGAATGAAAATCATGATAAAATGGGAAAAGGAGTTACTCTAACAAAAGAGGAACTTGCTAAATTAAAAGAGACATTAAATAATTTATAATTAGTATAGAATTATATATAAAGAAAAATTTCATATTAATTTTTTCACACCTTGCTGGCGCATTCTTTAAATTTAGAAAATAAAAAATATCAATTGTCTATAAAGCCAATTGATATTTTTATTTTCTAACCGAGTAGAATGCTTCAATCGAACTCACTTCGTTCGTTTGGTCCCTGCGCGGTGATTCAAAAATCTAATATGAAATTTTTTTTTATTTTATTTTTTGTTGTTTTCCTTAGTATTGTGTTCTAAATTGCTTCCGAATCTTTTGATTTTCTGAGTTGTTGTTTTTTCAAATTCAGTATCACGAATTGAAACATTTTTTATATGTTTAAAGTTAGGTAATTTTTCATTAATTGTTTTAATAGCAGAATTTATAATATTTGTAATATCCTCTTTAGTAGGTTTCTTAATTTTCTTTTTAATAATATCCATATTAGGAACTATAAGAGCAGTAACCTCAGTATCATCATGAACTTTGTTAAAATCACCAGTAACTAAAGACTCCTCAATGAAATCATTTTTATTTAAAAGTTCTTCTAACTCTTCTGGGTAAACATTTTTACCGTTTTTAGTAATTATAACACTTTTGCATCTTCCCGTTATATATAACCAACCATTTGAATCAATTTTACCTAAATCACCAGTTCTAAAGTAACCATCTTTAAATGTTTCTTTAGTAGCTTCTTCATTATTATAATACCCAAGCATAACATTTGGACCTTTTACAAGAATTTCACCAACACCTTCTTCATTAGGAGAATCAATAATAAATTCAACATTAGGAATAGGAAGTCCAGCTGATTCAAAGTTATGGAAGAAATCATTATTTCCTGAAACTAGAGGAGAACATTCTGTTAATCCATAGCCAGATAAAACAAGAATTCCGAATTTATTAAATGATTCCAAAAGTTTAGGATCAATTGCGGAAGCTCCAACAATGATTTTTTTCAACCTTCCACCAAATGATTTAATAATTTTTCTTCTAATAAAAGGCTTCATAAAAAATGGTACTGAGTCCATAATGTGTTTATCAGTCTTGAAATATTTTTCAGGTAAAGAAGCTTGAAGTGCTTTATAAATCTTCTTATGCAATTTTTCCAAAAGTAAAGGTACACTTAAAATAATATTTGGGCTATACTCTAAAAAGTTATCAGCCAAATGTCTAAAGCCATCACAGAAAGCGATAGAACCACCACTTGAAATAACAAGCAAAAATCCTAATGTACACTCATATGTATGATGCATAGGCAATATTGATAAAATTGATGTAGAAGTATCGACCTTTACAATACTACCAACTGAAAAAATATTAGAGCAGATATTTCTATGAGACAAACAAACTCCTTTTGAATTTCCAGTAGTTCCTGATGTGAATAATAAAAAGTGCATTTCATCAGGATCAACTTTAATATTTGCAAATGGATTTTGATCATTTTCTAAATTATAAAGGCCAGCATTTCTGAAAGAATCAAATCCTAAAAAACAGTCATTGTTGGTTTTTAAATCAAAATTAACATAAGTAATCTTATGATTAATTTTATAAGCTGAATCATATATAGCAGATAAGTTTTTATCATCACCTAAGATGATAGAAACATCAGCTATATTAAGAAAATTAATAACATCATCAGAATGTAATTCTTTATCAATAGGCACTACAACCCCAACAATAGAAGCTGCCAGATATGTAATAGCCCATTTATAACTATTATGACCTATAACGGCAATTTTTTGATTTGCAAAACCTTGATTAATAAGAGAGATTCCAATAGCCTCAACATCCTTAACAAAATTAAAATATGAAACTGTGTAAGGATATCCAGAATTATCTTTTAAAATAAAAGCAGGTTTATCACTATATTCCTTAGCAACAAAATATAGCATTTCTTGCAATGTGGAAAAATCATTTCTGTGAAAATAGTGATTTTGCATATATAAAATAGGGTTATTATTTTTTTTCATTTTCAAGTGTCCTTTCTAAAATTAATTCTCTTTTTTATAAAATTTGCTAGTAGGTAAATTTGTCATAACTATATGATATGAACCATCATAAATTGTATTTATATCATTATCATCACTAAGCTTTATTGGAATCTCTAAATTACAAATATATTCTTCATCAAGTTCATTAATAATGTGAATAGAAAATGAAATAGAATATTCAATATTACTTAGTAAAATATTAGCATCTAAAAGTAGATTACCATCAAATGTTACAGCTGAGTTTGTGTTTCTAATAACAAAATTAGAAACGATATCTTGATTTACTGAAGAAAGTAAAATAGGATTAGAGCAATCAGCATAAAATGTTGGTTCTTGAACATCATTGTTGTTAGAAGAAACAACATTAAAATTTACCTTATTATTAATTATTTTTTCTTCATCAATAACCCCAACACCTAAAAGGCTAGACTCCTTATAATAAAGAACAGGATGACCTTTATCAGGCATAGAAGGATAAGATATATTATCAATATATAAATCTTTAACAGTATTTTTTTTGGTAAGACCGTCTATTGAAACGTGATTATCAATAGTAATAGCCAAATCTGAAAATTGAAATAAGTTTAAATCCCAATAATCTTTTTGAGTTTCGGAATTATTCAAAGCATTTGCAGAAGAATAAATCTGAATAGAACTAACATTAAAAATATTACTATCAGTGGTTAAAGAAAGTACTGGTTCATCTTTTGTATCTACATGCTTTGAACTATAATTTCTAATTGTATTAAAAAGAAAAATTGAAATTAAAACAATAAAAATCAATATAGAAACCACTATAACTATTTTTATGTGCTTATCTTGAAACATAAATTTAAAATCCTTTCTAATATTATAAAACACTATTCAAAGTACCTATCTAATATATAATAAAATTCAAGATTATTCAATATTTGAAAGTAAATAAATCCAAAAACTTCAATTGACAAAAAAAGACGCAAATATTAAAATAATTTAAGGAGTGAAAAATGAGAAAAATAAAATATGTAGTAAAAACCAGAGAAGAAGTAATAAAACAAAGAATAGTTGTATATGTTATTGCAATTGTAGTATTGGTAGCTACACTGTTGTTATGCATTAGTTCATTTAAAAAAGTAGAGGCTATTTCACAAGTTGAAGAAGAAGTAAAAGTAGTAAAAACAAATGAGAAAATTTCAATGGAAGAAAACAAGAACAAAATAGACGTAACAGAACTAATAAAAGAGCATACTAATGAAGTAAACAAAAAAACATTAAGCGTTGATGAAGTCGATTTAGACTATACTACAGAATACATAGAGAATGCAGATATTCCAACAGGTACAATAAGAGTTAAACAAGAGGGAACAGATGGAAAGCAAACAATGATAATTGTAAAATCATACAAAGGTAATGAGTATGTAGGTGAGGAAAGAATACCTGGAAAAATTACAGCAAATTCAATTAATAAAATAGTTGAAATTGGTATAGGAGAAGGTGTAAATAACTATACTCCAAAAGAGGGGGACAGCATATGGGCAACACCTGAAAAAGTAAAATTAAGAGAAGCACCAAGCAGAAAATCTTCAGAAGTATATACTATGGGAAAAGATGAAAAAGCAACAATAATGGAAGTAGTAAATAGCAATTGGCTTAAGGTACAATATGCAACAGTTATAGGATATGCAGATAGCGCGTGCTTTACAAACATAAATCCAAATGGAACAACAAATCAAAATTTTGAAAGTGGAGTTGAATATTCAAAAGAAGAATTATTAGCAAGTTTAGATTTCAACATGGATCTTACAAAACCAAGTGGATTAACTTTAGCACAATTCCAAAAAGTTTTATCTGGAAATAGTGCAGACAAGCAAGGCGTACTAGCTTCAAATGCAGAATTCTTCTATTATGCAGAAAGACAATATGGAATAAACGGAATTTATCTAGCATCAATGGCAATTCATGAAGGCGGATGGGGAACTTCAAAAATTGCAAATGACAAAAAGAACTTATTTGGATATGGAGCATATGATAGCAATCCATATGGGGGCTCATATTCATTTGGTACATATGCAGAAGGAATAGATTTGGTAGCCAGAGTTTTAGTGAAAAATTATCTAAATCCTAAAGGAACTGAAATATATGATGGACAAACAGCTACAGGAATGTACTTTAATGGTCCAACCTTAACAGGAGTTAACACAAGATATGCAAGTGATAAAAATTGGGCGAACGCAGTATTTAAATGGATGACATATTTATATAACAGATTATAATTGTAAGAGGAGCTAAATTAGCTCCTCTATATAATTATAATAAATAAATGTGAAAAAATTAGTTGATATTTTTTTGTATTTATTGTATTATAATATATGTATAAAATTAGGCAGAAAAGGAAAAAATGGGAGGATAAAAAATGAAAAAAGTATTATCACTTATAGCTATATTATTAATATTAATAGTAGCAACAATAACTCCAGTATATGCAGCAACCGAAGTTTTAGATGAAAATAATGAAGTTCTTGAATCAGAAAATGCAAGTGACTTTTATAAGATAAAAGAGGATGCTAGTGGTAGATTAGAACAATATACTGAAAAATATGGATCAAAAGCATATGGAATTACAGCAATGATATTAGATACAGTAAGAATTTATAGTATACCATTTTGTCTATTAGGAATTGCTGTAGGAGCAATATATCAATATATAATAGGAATAAGAAGATTGGATGTACGAGATAAGGGATTCAATTTAATTATAGCCTTCGTTACAATATTGGTAATAGCACAAGTATTACCATTGGTATTTACAATAGTAACAAAAGGTTGGGTTTTATAATAGAAAAGACTGGGGGTTAACAAATGAAAATTTTATTTGCAGTAAGTAATGAGAATGTTTCAAATAAAATTGTAGACAGTTATCAAAAAAGATATGGTGAAGCTGTATCATTTAAAAGCGTGTTTTACTTTAATGCAATAATAAGAGAAATACATAAAGATAAAACTTATGATAGAATAGTTATAAGTGAAGATTTAGAACCATTTTCAAATAGTAATTATGACGTAATTGATAAATTTATCCTTGAAAGGTTTAAAGAGATTACAAATGAGATAAACGCACAGGAAAAATTCATAGACATAGTTGTAATATGTACAGATAGAAGAACAAAATCTGGATATGTATTATCAAAAATGTATGAATATGGAGTTTATAATGCTTTAGTAGGAGCAGATAGAAGAATAGACAATGTATGCAGCTTACTGAATTCACCTCGTACAGCCCAAGAAGCTAAAGAGTACTATGGATTAGAAAATCAAGTAGATACTAGCTCAGTAGATGATGTATCAGAACAAGAGGTTCAAAATATCCTAATTCACTATAAAAAATTAGGAAGAAATGAAGATAGATATGTGGATAGCTTTAATAACATAGCTGCACAATATACAGACAAGCAATTAAAAATTATAATAAAATGTTTGCCAATAAATGTTAGAGCTGTTTTGGAAGCAGAATGCCCAAAATATCAAGAATTGGTAACGTATGCTGAAGAAACAGAAGAAGAAAGAAAACAAAAAGAAAAAATTCAAGAGCAAAAGAGATTAGAACAGCTTGAAAATGAACGAAAATTAAAGCAAAAAATAGAGAGAGATAAAAGAGAAGCTGCACAAATGCAACAAAGAGAATACCAACAACAAAATTATCAGACACAAGTTTCTCAAATGCCAAGTGGAATTGATTTGCTAGACAATAAACGTAGAGAGCAAAGAATGACGGGAAATGTAATTATTCCAGACAATATGAATATAAGAAATGAAAGAAAAGTATATTCAGACGAAGAAATAAATGCAATGAATAATCGTCAAAGTCAAAGACAAGTAACACCAATGCAACAATCAGCAAGTACATTGCCAGGATTAGATGATTTAGATAATATACCACAAGCAAGACCAGTACAACAACAACCAGCAAGTACATTGCCAGGATTAGATGATTTAGATAATATACCACAGGCAAGACCAGTACAACAACCAGCAAGCACATTGCCAGGATTAGATGATTTAGATAATATACCACAGGCAAGACCAGTACAACAACCAGCAAGTACATTGCCAGGATTAGATGATTTAGATAATATACCACAAGCAAGACCAACACAACAACCAGCAAGCACATTGCCAGGATTAGATGATTTAGATAATATACCACAAGCAAGACCAGTACAACAACAACCAGCAAGTACATTGCC
>CAKPEG010000004.1 GCA_934149275.1 uncultured Clostridia bacterium
AATAGATCGAGGGCTTAACCACGAAAGGTTTACCTTCGGAAGAAGATATTTGTCTATGTATTTTTGAGTGTACTATAGTTACGAATTAAAAACGAGTTATACAAGGCGAACGACGAAAAAATTGTGAGATAGTACATAGGTACATCGAATAATTTTAGAGGAAGTTCAACGAAGTAGAACGAAGTTTAGAATTTGTAAGAAGTATACAAAGAATTTCTGGTGATTAAATCTAAAGGGAAATACCTGTACCCATGCCGAACACAGAAGTCAAGCCTTTAGATGCCGAAAATACTTGCGAGTTACCTTGCTGGGAAGATAGGTTGTTGCCAGATTATTATATTCCTCTTTAGCTCAGTTGGTAGAGCGCTCGGCTGTTAACCGATAGGTCGTTGGTTCGAGTCCAACAAGAGGAGCCAAAAGATAATCACTTATGTGATTATCTTTTTTTACTTTTATAATATCAAAATTTGCTTAAAAGAACTTAATATTTTATATAATTTATATAAAATGAAAAAAGAAGTTAATAGCTAAGCACAGTGAAGCTGTTAACTTTTTTTCATATATTTAAATAAAAGAAATTTAATATAAAATTAATATTTATGGTATAATCTATAAGAAAATAAAAAACAAGGAAAAGATATGAACAACGAAACAAAAATAAATAATATTTTAAACGCATTATCAAAATCAAATTTTAGAAATAAATTTCATCTCAAAGAAAAAGATATAAAATACATAGAAGAAAAAGGAATTGAAAAAATAGAAGAACATGCTCATGATCTTATAAGAAAAAGACTAGCACCTGCTGAAATTTCAAATGACGGAAAGCAAACACCAATGAGAGGACACCCAGTATTTATTGCTCAGCACGCAACAGCAACATGTTGCAGAGGATGTTTATACAAATGGCACAAAATAAAACCAGGAATTGAATTTACTATTGAAAATGAAAACTATGTCGTAAATGTAATAATGACATGGATAAAAAAAGAAGTAGAGAATTACAATACCAAGCTTAAAAATTTATAACCATATTTATTTACAAAAAAATATATTAATGTTATATTTAATTCAATTATAAGATTTTATATCTTAAAAATATAAGTAAAATTTAATATACATATAGTAACAAAATAAGGAGTGATAAAAATGTTAAGTATAATTGTAGCGAAAGGAAAAAATAATATTATAGGAAAAGAAAATAAGCTTTTATGGACATTACCAGCAGATATGCAAAGATTTAGAGAATTAACAGATGGACATGTAATAATAATGGGAAGAAAAACTTTTGAATCATTAGGAAAAATTCTTCCAAATAGAAAACACATTGTATTTACGCAAAATCCAGATTTTAAAGTAGATGATGAAAATGTAGAAGTAGTTCATTCAATGTTAGAAATAAAAGAATATATTGATAATGATGAAGAAAATTTTGTAATTGGTGGAGCAATGATTTATAGTTTAACAATGCCACATGTTACAAAAATGTACGTAACAGAAATAAACAAAGATTTTGATGGAGATACATTCTTCCCAAAAATAAATACAAGCATTTGGAAAGAAACAAGAAGAGAAAAAGGAAAACAAGATGAAAATAATAAATTTGATTATGACTTTGTAACATATGAAAGAATTTAGTAAATAACCTCCTCTTAAGATGAATATAAAAAATATATTTGGAAAAAATAAAAACATCTTAAGAGGAGATAAAAATGTAACGAAAATGAAATATAAAAACACTTGCAGAAACATATAAAATAATATATAATTCAAAATGTCGAAAGAAACATTCCTCTTTAGCTCAGTTGGTAGAGCGCTCGGCTGTTAACCGATAGGTCGTTGGTTCGAGTCCAACAAGAGGAGCCATGAGAGATAATCACTTTATGTGATTATCTCTTTTTTTGCATTATAACAAACAGAATAACTTTTTGATATACATTAAATATTGAAAAAAAGCTAATATATATGATATTATAATCAAGAAAAAAATTTAAAATAAAAATTTAGGAGATATAAAATGAAAGATATAACATTAAAGCAATTGCAAAAATCAATAAAGAAAATAGATACATTACCTATTGGAGATAGTAAACCAGAAGAAAGATATTTTATAAAATTGGTAGAAGAAGTTGGAGAACTAGGAGAGTGCATTCGAAAAGACTTCAGAATGAAGGATAATAGCATAAAAGGAACAGTAGAAGAAGAACTATATGATGTTTTATATTATGTGGCATGTTTAGCAAATACATATGATATAGACCTCCAAAATTCGATAGTTTTAAAAGAAGAATTAAATGCTAAAAAATATCATAGAGACAGTATTTGCAAAGATTTTGAGTAGATTAATGAAATAGCAAAAGAAAAAATAGGAGGAACAATATATGTCAAATGTATGTGAATATGTTAAATGGAGAGGAGATTTAACATTAAAGCAATCAAAGTTTAATGAAATAGATGCATTAATATTAACCAGATTATCATATTTCCCTTTTGATCAATTAATACAACCAAATGAAGAAGCCACAATTGAAGAGTTAAGCAAAAGATTTGAAAAAGCAGATAAAAGTACAATGAAAATTTTGTGGGAAGATGATAATGAGTTATTTCCTCTTATGGGAAAATCTAAAAGATTTGGAAAAATGATTGTAACTCAATATGTTAATAAAATTAATGCAGAACAAGAAAAACAGTTCTCAGCAACTACTGTTATTTTACCTGATAATACAATATTTGTAACATACAGAGGAACAGATGCTACAATTGTAGGATGGAAAGAAGATTTTAATATGTGCTTCAAAAGCCATATTGCTTCTCAAAAAGACGCAGTTGAATATTTAAATATGGTTTCAAAAAAATATAAAAGGCTAATAAGAATAGGCGGTCATTCTAAGGGGGGAAATTTGGCTGTTTATGCAGCGATGTTCACAAATTCAAAAGTAAAAAAAAGAATTATAAATATTTATAATAATGATGGACCAGGTTTTGATGATGAAATTATAAAAACTAAAGAATATAAAGAAATACTACCTAAAGTACATACATATATTCCACAGTCATCTGTAATTGGACGACTATTGAATCATGAAGAAAAGTATACTGTAGTTCAAAGTATCCAAAAGGGAATAATGCAACATGATTTATATAGTTGGCAATTAGAAGGAAAAGAATTTATTTGCTTAGAAAAAGTTACAAACGGAAGTGAAATCTTTGATAAGACATTAAAAGAATGGCTTATAAATATTACTCCCGAGCAAAGAGGGATAGTAATAGACACAGCTTTTGATATATTAAATACTACAGAGGTAGAATACTTTTCAGAATTAAAAAAGAATTGGTTTTTGAATATTAGATTAATGCTAGGAAGATATAAAAATCTAGATGATGAAAGTAAAAAAGTAATTTCAGAAATTGTACAAAAGCTAGTATCTACAGTAAAAAATATAATTTCAAACGAGATGACAAGCTTTAGAAAAAGCAAAAAAGAAAACGAAAATCATGAACAAAATTAAAGTATAAAAATGCATGAATTTGAAAAACTTGTAAAAAAAAGATATTTGTGTTAAAATAAATAACATAGTGTAACTTAAGTATACCTTATATCTTTATGGGGGGAATGGCATATGGAATTCTATAGCTTAGACCAACTTTGGTTATGCAAAATTGCCACAGTTGAAAGAGAACGGGATATTTTAATCCTGTGTGAGGATTGCTTAAGAACATATCTGTTAATATCTGAATTAACTGATAAATCTTCTAAAGTACTGGATTTTAGTCAGATGAAAGATAGGAAGAATCAACCAGATTATCATAACTTATATGGTCAGGAATGCTTCAGTGGAACACAGCGGATAATGTTTACACCGAAGGACATAGGCAAAATATTTGTTATGGAGTTAAAGAAGATTCCGGAAGAATACTTTACTGAGGAAGAGAAGCAGAGCAATGAAATTTCTAAAGAAAGAATACTTGAGCTGGCAAAAAAGCTGAAGTATTTACAGTGGTAAGGAAAAAAGAGACCGCGTTACTTAGGTAACGTGGTCTTTTTCAAATATTAATTATAGAAAAAAGAAAATATTATATTGATTTTTTAGTTCCTTGCTAAAATATTTTCCCACCTACTAAACTTCGTTTAGAAGGTTAGGGAAAAACTTTCAAACTGCGCGTCACTCAAAAATCAATATAATATTTTCTTAACAATTTTTAAAATTTAATTATTAATATGTAAGTTCATTATTTATCTTTTTTATCATTATCATCAGAAAGAAAAAATCTTTCAACATATAATTTATGTGCAAATGATAAAACAACACTTTTTAATAGTTTATGTTCAATAGAAATTGATGAAGTAATTTCATATTCGGTACCGTTAAAAACAGCCATAACAGCATTTTCAAGTTCCATACAAAATTGATCATAAGCTACAACCAAATCACTAATCTTTCCTGCAAAAGAAATTAATTGTGAAATATTATTTATACTATATACTTGTTTTAATGTACAAATAACAAAAAGATAAGCGATATGTTCACGACTATATTTCTTTTTAGTTGGTGCTGGAATAACTTGTTGTTTAACGTAATTATTAATCATTGTTTTAGTTATAACAGGATTTTCCTCAGAACTAATATATGGATTTAAATATGTATCTAAATAAGTTACAAGTTGATCCAAATAAATATCTATAGCAGGAAATTCACTCCATCTTGGAATATGAAATTCATTTATTTTTGTTTCATTAATATTTTCTAAAATTTTCTTTTTACTCATATATCTCACTTTCCTCCACACAATAATACCACACGGTCAGATTTTAGTCAATGGATTGACATGTTTAAGAGTATATGGTAATCTAGTAAAGAATACTAGATGGTGGAGGTATTTATGGAAGATAAAAGAATGAATTTATATAAAGCTACAGAGTTTGAAACGATAAGAGATGTAATAAGAAATGCAGTAAAAAAATATCCTGAAAATAATGCATTTATATTAAAAAATAAAAAAGATAAAGATGTAGAATATAAAAAAATAACATATAAGCAATTTGGTGAAGATATAGATAGCTTAGGAACAGAACTTGTTAATCTAGGCCTAAAAGGAAAAAGAATTGCAATAATAGGAAAAAACAGATATGAATGGATAGTTTCATATTTGGCAACAGTAAATGGCATAGGAATAGTAGTTCCACTTGATAAAGGGTTACCAGAAGCGGAAGTTGAATCTTCTTTGATAAGAAGTAAAACAGATTGTATAATTTTTGAAGAATCATATACAGAAATGATACAAAATATTAAAAATGCAGGAAATACAAATATAAAAGAATATATTTGTATGGATAAGCAAGAAAATTTCACATCACTAGAAGAACTTATCGAAAAAGGAAATAAATTATTAAAAGAAGGTAATAGAGAATTTCTAGATAGCCCAATAAATCCAACAGAAATGAGTATTATACTTTTCACATCTGGAACAACATCAATGTCAAAGGCGGTAATGTTATCACATAAAAACATTGCATCAAATATATATGCAATGACTAAATGTGAAGATTTGAGAAGTACAGATACAAATATCGCGTTTCTACCATTTCACCACACATTTGGATGCACTGGAATATTAATGTTCTTGAGCTTAGGTGCAACAAACGTATTTTGTGACGGACTAAGACATATCCAAAAGAATTTAGTCGAATATGAGGTATCAACATTTGTTTGTGTACCATTATTGATTGAATCAATTTATAAAAAAATATGGCAAGAGATTGAAAAGACAAATCAAACTAAAAAAGTTAAATTTGGAATAGCTTTAAGTAAAATGTTATTAAAAATAGGAATAGATATAAGACCAAAATTATTCAAACCAATAACAAGCAAACTAGGTGGAAAAATAAGAATGATAATAAGTGGAGCATCAGGAATTGATCCTCAAGTAGCAGATGGATTTAGAGATTTTGGAATTTATGTTGCACAAGGATATGGACTAACAGAAACATCACCTGTTCTTGCAGCTGAAAACGTTAAGTATTACAAGAAAGGTTCTACTGGATTGCCAATGCCGGGTGTGGAAATAAAGATAGACAATCCAAATGAACAAGGAATTGGTGAAATAAAAGCCAAAGGTCCAAACGTAATGCTTGGATATTATGAAAATGAAGAAGAAACAAATAAAGTATTAAAAGACGGATGGTTTTATACAGGCGATTTAGGTTATATGGATAAGGAAGGATTTTTATACATAACAGGAAGAAAGAAAAATGTTATTGTTTTGAAAAATGGAAAGAATGTTTATCCAGAAGAATTAGAAGTTCTAATAGGAAATTTACCATATGTTAAAGAAAATATGGTTTTCGGAAAAGAAAAAGACGATGATTTAGTCGTATCAGCTAAAATTGTGTATAACCAAGATTATATGAAAGACAATTATCCAGACAAGACACAAGAAGATATAGAAAAAATAATTTGGGAAGATATTAAAGAAATAAACAAAACAATGCCAAATTACAAACATATAAAAAATATAATTGTAACAGATCAAGAGATGATAAAAACAACAACTGCAAAAATAAAAAGATACGAAGAGATTAAAAAATTATAGATTAAAAAAAATAATGTGATATAATATTTATGTCATGTTATTTTTTTGACTTAAAATAAGAAAAAGGAGGACTATATGTCAGAAAATATAGTTAATTCAAGCAGAATAATTGTTGTCAAAAGAGACGGAAAAAAAGTTGATTTTAATAAAGCCAAAATAGCTGTAGCAATAAAAAAAGGATTTGATAGCATAAAACTAGAAAATGGCGAAAATAAATATACAGAAAAAGACATAAATATAGTTTTAAATAAAGTACTTACTAAAATTGAAAAAGAAAATCCTGAAAAAATAAAAATTGAAGAAATTCAAGATATGATAGAATTAGCATTAAAAGAAGAAAAATATGAAGATGTATATGAATCTTTTTCAACATATAGAGAAAGAAGAAATCAATCAAGAAAATTATTTTTTGATGAGAAAAAGCAACATAAATTTTTAAAAGCAATAGAGAACCTTGGAATGAACCATACAATGCATGATGAAGAAGTAAATGAAACATGTACAGCCATGGGAACAATGCTTAGCTATGGTCAAACAATTTCAAACGAATTTTCGAAAGCATATTTGATAAAAAGAAAATTTGTTGATTTACATGAAAGCGGAGAATTATATATCCATGATTTAGAATATTATCCAATGGGAACATCAACTACATGCCATATTGATTTAGACAAATTATTTAAAGATGGTTTCTCAACAGGCTATGGATTTTTAAGAGAGCCTAATAATATAATGACATATTCTATATTGTCAGCAATAGCAATTCAGGCAAATCAAAATGATCAACATGGAGGTCAAAGCATACCTCAACTTGATTATTATTTCGCACCTGGGATAGTAAAAACTTTTAAAAAAGAATTTAAGCAAACTGTTTATGATTTCTTAGATTATTCAGATTTCGGAATATTTGCAGCAGTAAATGGGATGGAAAGAGAAATAGAAAAAATAACTACAATAAAGTTTGACATAGGAATATTTGATGCATATTGTAGAGAATCTGAACAATTAAAAAGATTTTTTAGAATTGCATATAATAAAGCTTTGAAAAAAACTGAAAACATTGTATATCAAGCAATGGAAGCGTTTATACATAACCTAAATACGATGCGCTCAAGAGCAGGAGCAGTTTTGCCAAATTCAACTGTAAATTTAGGAACAGATACAACACCAGAAGGAAGAATGATTACAAAAAATTATTTATTAGCATTAGAAAGAGGAATTGGTAAAGAAGAAAAGCCTTTGTACCCAATAACAATTTTTAAAGTAAAAGAAGGTATTAATTATAATAAAAATGATCCAAATTATGATTTGCTTAAATTAGCATGTAAGGTGGATTCAGAAAAACAATTAATAGAATTTTCTTTCTTGGATGCAGAGTTTAATAAAAAAGGTTATATTGCCTCAGACAAAGATAGCGAAATTGCATATATGGGAAATTCAATAAGAGTATATGAAAATGTAGTAGATAAATCAAAGCCAACATCAATTGGTAGAGGAAATTTATCAACAGTAACAATTAATTTACCACGACTAGGATTGAGATTTGGAAAAATTAGAAATGAAACTACAGATTTGAAAGCTTTTTTTGAAGAGTTAGATAATAAAATGGAAAAGGCAAAAGAAATTTTATTAGACAGATATGAATTTCAAACAGACAAAAGAGTATACAATTTTCCATTCCTAGTTGGTCAAGGCAACTGGCTAGATAGTGAAAAATTAAAACCAGCAGATAGATTAAGAAGAATAAATAAACATGGAACTTTGTCTATTGGATTTGTTGGCTTAGCAGAATGTTTAACAGCTCTTGAAGGAAAACATCATGGAGAATCACAAGGCTCTCAAGAGATAGGATTAGAAATAGTAAGACATATGAGAGAAAAAGTGGATGAATTTACAGAAAAAAATAATTTAAATTTTGTACTATATGAAACACATGAAAAACAAGTAATAGAATACTTTACGAGTATAGATAAATCTATTTACGGTAAATATAAAGGGATTACGGATAAAGAAGAATATACTATAGGATTTGCATTACCAGAAGATTATAATATAGGAACGGAAGATCAAATAGCTCTGGAATCAGAATATCATAAATTAACTAATGGCGGTCATATGACTACAGTTGAGCTTAGTAGCAAAAATCAAGGAAAATTCGAAAGCTTTGAAAAAGTTGTAAAACAGATGAAAGATATGGGAATAGGTTTAGGAAAAATTATTATAAAGTAAGATAAGTGCTTTTGAAAATCATTGAAAAAATATCCTCAATACAGTTAAAAATATTGAGGATATTTTTTGCTTTAGTGATAATCTTTCAGCTAAATTATTACCTTTAAGAAATTTTTTTGAACTTCATATTGTAATATATTGAAATTTAATCTAAACATTAATTTCCAATATTATAATTAGTGCAAATAATCAGATTTTATTAGCATTTACTAATCTTTTTATATCATCAGGCAAATTAGAATGAATAAGCATTTTCTCTTTATTAATTGGGTGAACAAATGACACTTCATAAGCATGCAATGCTTGTCTAGAAATCAAAGGACTTTGCAAGCCATACAAAGAATCACCAACAATAGGATGACCAATATATTTAGAATGAACTCTTAATTGATGTGTACGTCCAGTTTCTAATGTATATTCTACCAAAGTCATATTATTAAATCTTTCTAAAACTTTAAAATGACTAATAGCTAAATCTCCATCCTCACGAATTTCACGTTCAATAATGCTATCATTTTTTCTAGCAATTGGAGCAGAAATTGTACCATAAGCTTCGTCAAGAATACCTGAAAGAACAGCAAGATATTTTTTCTTAAAAACATTTTGTTTCATTTGTTTTACTAAACATTCCTGAATATACTCATTTTTAGCAAAAATAACAATTCCAGAAGTGTCTGTATCCAAACGGTTTACAGGTCTAATTTTCTTGTACAAATCTATCTTATCAAAGTGATATTTAACCGCATTTGAAAGTGAATCTTCATAATGTAAAATTGAAGGATGTACAGGTAAGTTTGAAGGTTTATCAACAATTAATAAAAAATCATCTTCATATAATATGTTTAATTTAATATTAGAATTAGGCACTATATTTGAAGAATCTTCTTTAGAATTTTCAATTATAGTTAAAATATCATTAACTTGAATTTTATAATTTATAAATACAGGCACGTCATTTATATAAATTGAATTTGAACTTTTTAATTTCAATATAAATCTATCAGACATATTAAATTTATTTTTCAAAATCTGTTTAATTGATTCATCAGAATTTGTAACAACATATGTTAATTTCATAAGCACCACACATTTCCTAAATAATAAGTATTATCATTTTATTATATTGACTTTGAGAAGTCAATTTTATATAATCTAGACAAACCGAACTTATAAATTTAAGGAGGATAATATGAATTTCATAGAAGAAATGAAAAAGAAGGCAAGAACCGATATAAAGACAATTGTACTTCCAGAAGCGGAAGACAAAAGAGTTCTTGAAGCAGCAAGCAAAGTTGAAAAAGAGGCATTTGCTAAAATAATATTAATAGGAAATATTGAAAAAACAAAAGAATTAGCAAAAGAAAATAATATAGACATTACAAACATTGAAATTATTGATCCAGAAAAATCAGAAAAATATGCTGAATATGTACAAGCTTTTTATGAATTAAGAAAAGCAAAAGGAATTACAGAAGAAGATGCAAAAAAAATAATTAAAAATCCGGTATACTTTGGAATGATGATGGTAAAAAGAGAAGATGCTGACGGACTTGTGTCAGGAGCAGCTCATTCAACATCAGATACTTTAAGACCAGCACTTCAAATTCTAAAAACAGCACCAGGAACAAAACTTGTTTCAGCGTTTTTCTTAATGAACGTTCCAAATTGCGAATATGGTGAAAATGGAATTTTTGTATTTGCAGATAGCGGATTAAATGAAAATCCAGATAGTGATAAGTTAGCAGAAATTGCAGCATCATCTGCAAAAAGTTTTGAACAATTAGTTGGGAAAGAAGCAAAAGTAGGAATGCTTTCATATTCAACATATGGAAGTGCAAAATCCGAATTAACAGAAAAAGTAATCGAAGCTACAAAGTTACTTAAAGAAAGATATCCCAACATTAAATCTGATGGAGAATTGCAATTAGATGCAGCAATAATTCCTGAAATTGCAAAAAGCAAAGCACCAGAAAGTGAAGTGGCAGGACAATGTAATACATTAGTATTTCCCAATTTAGATGCTGGAAATATAGGATACAAATTAGTACAACGTTTAGCAAAAGCAGAAGCTTATGGACCTTTATGTCAAGGAATTGCAAAACCAGTAAACGATTTATCTCGTGGTTGCTCAAGTGATGATATAGTTGGAGTAGTTGCAATAACTGCAGTACAAGGACAAACAAAATAAAAAGTAGGAGCTGAAAAATGCTCACACAAAGATAAAAAGAAAGGAAAGAATAAAATGAAAATATTAGTAGTAAACTGTGGAAGCTCATCATTAAAATATCAATTAATAGATATGGAAAATGAAAAACTTTTAGCAAAAGGAAATTTTGAAAGAATAGGTGAAAAAGAATCTTTTGTTACACATAAAGTAAACGGAGAAAAATATGTAGTAAAAGAACCTGTAAAAGACCATGAAGAAGCTTTGAAAATAGTATTACAACAATTAGTACACAAAGATTATGGTGTAATAAAAGATTTATCAGAAATAAATGCAGTAGGACACAGATTAGTACATGGTGGAGAAATATTTAACCAATCAGTTTTAATAACAGAAGATGTTATTAAGAAATATGAAAGTTGTTCAAGCTTAGCACCAT
Organism: uncultured Clostridia bacterium; assembly: GCA_934149275.1. Classification (GTDB taxonomy): domain Bacteria; phylum Bacillota; class Clostridia; order TANB77; family CAG-508; genus UMGS1994. The sequence goes on from CAKPEG010000004.1 coordinate 11,424, forward strand.
TGCACAATCCAGCAACAATATTAGGAATCAGAGCTTGTCAAAAAGAAATGCCAGGAGTTCCAATGTGTGGAGTTTTTGATACAGCCTTCCATCAAACAATGCCGAAAGAAAATTACTTATATCCAATTCCATATGAATACTATGAAAAATATGGAATAAGAAAATATGGATTCCATGGAACATCACATCAATTTGTTTCAAAAAGAGCTGCAGAAATCATAGACAAAAAAGATGGAGATTTAAAAATAGTTACATGTCACTTAGGACAAGGTGCATCAATTTGTGCAATAAAAAACGGAGAATCACAAGACACATCAATGGGATTATCACCATTAGGTGGAATAGCGATGGTAACAAGATCTGGAGACTTAGATCCATCAGTAGTTACAGAAATAATGGAAAGAGAAAACTTATCAGCAAAAGAAGTTAACACAATATTAAATAAAAAATCAGGATTATATGGAATAACAGGATTAGATCCAGATTTTAGAGAAATAGAGTTAGCATCTTATAAAGATGACCAACCAAAAGCACAAGTTGCAATCGAACTATTCACACAAACAATAGCACAATTCATAGCAAAATATGCAGTAACATTAAGAGGAATAGATGCAATAATCTTCACAGGGGGAATTGGAGAAAACCAAATTAATATAAGAAAGAAAATCTGTGAAGACTTAGAGTGGATGGGAGTTAAACTTGATTTAGAAAAGAACAACGTAAGAAGTGTAGAAACAAAAATATCAAGCGAAGATTCAAAAGTTGAAGTTTATATTATCCCAACAGACGAAGAAATGGTAATAGCAAGAGATACAAAGAGAATTGTAGAAAATAATAAATAATTGAAAAAAACTAGAAGTTTTTGTAGAACTTCTAGTTTTTTTGCCTCAAAAGGTTGATTTTTAGCCTAAAACCTTGATATAATAAAAATACGTCTTTATAATTTTACATTATAAAAATAAATCGTATTCGTACATTGATATCGCGAATGAAATTTAATTATAATTTTAGCAGGACTAAATATAATATAAATTCTAAGTGCTAATCAAGTATAGCTAAGTAGCATACTTGCCTAATCGGCATGCTACCTAAAAAAGAAAATATTAAGGGGGAAGCTAATATGAAAGTTTTAGTTTTAAACTGTGGAAGTTCATCTTTGAAATGTCAATTGATCGATATGGAGAAAAACGAAAGAATTATGAAAGGACACTATGACAGAATAGGAGGTGCAAGATCTTCACTACGATTTAATGTAAGAGGAGAAAAAACAGTAATTGAACATCCTGCAAGAGATTTTGAAGAAGCGATAGGAGAAATCTTAAACTTATTAGTAAGTGATGAATACAAAGTTATAAAAAGCTTTGATGAAATAGGAGCAGTAGGACACAGAATAGTACACGGAGGAGAAAGATTTAAAGAATCAGTAGTAATAAATGATGATGTAATAGATGCTATAAAAGAGTGCATAACATTAGCACCATTACATAACCCAGCAGGTTTGGCAGGAATATATGCATGTCAGAAACTATTACCAAACGTACCAATGGTAGCAGTATTCGACACATCATTCCATCAAACAATACCAGAAAAAGCATTTATATATCAATTGCCATATAAATATTATGAAGACTATAAAATAAGAAAATATGGATTCCACGGAATTTCACACAGATATGTTGCAAACAGAATATCAGAAATTCTTGGAAGAAAAGATTTAAAAATAATAAATTGCCATCTTGGACAAGGTGCATCATTATGCGCAATTAAAGATGGAAAATCAATAGACACAACAATGGGACTAACGCCACTAGCAGGCGTTCCAATGGGAACAAGATGTGGAGACGTTGACCCATCAATCATACCAACAGTAATGAAATTATATGATATTCAACCAGACGAAATGTTAAGAATAATGAACAAAGAATCAGGAGCTTGGGGAGTATCAGGAGTTTCAACAGACTTTAGAGATATAGAAAGAACAGCAGCAGACGGAGATGAAAGATCAATTTTAGCACTAGAAAGTAGAGCATACATAATTGCACAATATATTGCAAAATTTATTGTAACTCTAAACGGGGTTGATGTAATAACATTTGCAGGTGGAATTGGAGAAAATGGATTCGAAGAAAGAGAAAGAATTTGTGGATACTTAGAATGCTTCGGAATAAAATTAGATAAAGAAAGAAATCTAACAAGAGGAGAAGAATATAAAATATCAAGCGATGATTCAAAAGTTGATATTTACATAGTACCTACAAATGAAGAAATTGTAATAGCAGAAGATGCATACAATTTAACAAAATAAAAATAAATCATACTGGTGATAAAAGGTCGCCAGTATTTTTTTATAAAAATTTCGGTACAAAGCTGATTATACAAAAAACTATTGATATAAAAAAATATTAATGTTAAAATTTGAACAGAAAAATTTAAAAGAAGGAAGTTAAATTAAGTATGAAAATTTTAGTATTAAATTGCGGAAGCTCTTCTTTAAAATTCCAATTGATAAACATGGAAAACAACGAAAGATTAGCTAAAGGAAATTTTGAGAGAATAGGTGGAATGAAAACCACATTAAAATTAAACGTAGGAGGCAAGAAAGAAGAATTAGTTCACATTGCCAGAGACTACGATGAAGCAATAAGTTTTGTATTAGAAGTTTTATTAAAACCAGAATATAACATAATAAAATCATTAGACGAAATAACAGCAGTAGGACACAGAATAGTACACGGAGGAGAAATGTTCAGCAAATCCGTACTAATAAATGATGACGTAATAAAAGAAATTGAAAAATGCATAGACTTAGCGCCATTACACAATCCAGCAGGAGTAGCAGGAATCAAAGCTGCCAAAAATGCATTACCAAACGTACCAATGGTAGCAGTATTTGACACAGCATTCCATCAAACAATGCCAGCAAAAGCATATATATATCAAATACCTTACAGATATTACACAAGCTACAAAATAAGAAAATACGGATTCCATGGAGCAAGCCATAAATATGTAGCTGAAAGAGTTTCACAAATATATGGAAGAACAGAAGACTTAAAAATAATAAACTGTCACCTAGGACAAGGTGCATCAATATGTGCAATTAAAGATGGAAAATCAGTAGACACATCAATGGGATTAACACCACTAGCAGGAATACCAATGGCAACAAGATGTGGCGATATAGATCCAGCAATAATTCCTTATGTAATGAAAAAAGATAATTTACAACCTGAAGATATAGAAGATATATTAAATAAACAATCAGGAGCATGGGGAGTATCAGGAGTTTCATCAGATTACAGAGATATAGAAGACGGATATAATATGAAAGATCCAAGATCAATATTAGCACTTGAAAGCCAAGCATACAAAATAGCACAGTACATCGGGCAATACATTATCTCACTTGGAGGCTTAGACGTTCTAACATTTGCAGGAGGCGTTGGAGAAAACGGAATAGAAACAAGAGAACGAGTATGTAAATACCTAGAACCATTTGGAATTAAGATAGACACAGAATTAAACAACATTAAAGGAAAAGAAAGAAAAATAAGCACAGAAGACTCAAAAGTAGATATCTACATAATACCAACAAATGAAGAATTAATGATTGCAAAAGAAACAGAAGAACTAGTTAAAAATTCATAGTTGTCACGGGACGTCCTTTTTGACACAAACTTCAAACTCAGTCACAGTTTGAAAGTGTCATGGGAACGTCTTTCTCGACCCGAACGTCCAAATCAGCCACAGTCTGAACGTGCCCATGACACGCCATATTGCTAGATTAAAAGAATCGTGGTATAATACCAACATGTTTCATATAATTTCATAGTTATATTTTGCTATGAACCGAAAATGTCAGAAAAGGAGGAGGTATTACAAGTATTAATAACGGTGTTAATTTTCTCAAAAAGGAGGAGTTCAAATGTTTCAAAAAGAAACATTGTCATCAAATGCTTCAGAAAAGAATAAAACGTGTATATCATCACGGACACAAAAATATAATTTGAAATATCCGAGAGTTAAACGTGGAGAATTATATATTTGTGATTTTGGAGAACCTTATGGAAGTGAGCAAGGCTATAAAAGGTTTGCTTTAATAGTGCAAAATAATAGAGGAAATCGAGTATCACCTACTACAATAGTTGTAGCGTGTACCACTAAAAAGAAAACCAATTTACCAGTTCACTATCAGTTCAATCTTTCCCCAAGCATAATGAAAGACTACAACCAAAAACGAATAGGAGAAGAAGTCGATGGAAATACCATATTAGCAGAGCAAATAAAGACAGTAGACAAAAAAAGATTACGTAAATTTCTTGGAACAATGACAGATGAATTTATGGATGAAGTACAGAAAGTTATAGATATATCGCTAGATTTGAAAAGAGATACAGTAAAGTCAGTACAGGATTTAAGTATCATACAGATTCAGCTACTCGCAAAAGCTAATATAGAAAAACTTTTAGAAATTTCTCGGACTATAGAGCCAGACGGGATTAAAATAAAGCGGATAATTGAATTATTTGGCTTTGATTTAGAATCAGAGGGGGCGCAATATTTAGTTAAAGCAATTTGCTTAGCTACCAAAGCAGACTATTCTGATCTAGAAAATTTATGTGAAGAAATTTCTAAAGAGAAGCACACTTTATCCCAAGAGAAAATGAAAGCAATAATTGTAACTACAATAAAAGAAAAATTCAATTTTGAAACTTCTGTAGCAATTGAGTTCATTAGATTGATAAGTATACTTTTAGTTAAAGAACCAATTCCAGAGATTAAGGAAATTGAGTCACTGGAAAATAGCAAAGGAAAAATCGAAAATCTTTTGTGGAAATACTTAAAAAAAGATTTAGAAAAAATAGATTATTCTATGACGGTTGAGGAGAACATAGACTACTTCTTAGATAGTATTGGTATGTCTACAGATGAAATAATAATGCAATCATTTGTTATTGCTTGTAATACAAAAAGAATAACCTATGCGAAGATTATCAATCAGCTTAAAGAAATGTATCCTGAAAAAATGAGTACAGAACTTAGAAAAACTTTGAGAGATAATTTTAAAAAATGGTTAGAAAAGAATCCAGAGTTAGCGACGCAGTGCAGACAAATTTCAATTATGAATTTACTTAAACTCTTTGCAAAAATGTTTGCATAAAATCGCTAAAAACAGGTGGGAGATATTTCTCCCACCTGTTTTTATATATTATTAATGATTTTTAGACATAAACGAATATTATATTTGATTTTTGAGTGACGCGCAGTTTGAAAGTTTTTCCCTAACCTTCTAAACGAAGTTTAGTGGGTGGGAAAATATTTTAGCAAGGAACGAAAAAATAAATATAATATTCGTAAAATGTTAAGGAACTATAATAGTTTTATAATTCGTATAATTAACCATACCAGTTTTTCCTGTATGATGTTTTTTTACATACTTAATGTAAGTATAATCAACAGAAACATTTCGCTCTAAAGCAGCTCTAGAATTTTGCTTTGCAAGCTGAGCACATTTAAAAATTGTATCATCATCAGGAATTTTTCCATTTGTTTTTAAAATAACATGAGCCCCGTGGAACCCTTGAGCATGAAACCATAAATCAGATTTATCAGCAAAGTGAAGAGACAAATAATCATTTTGCTTATTATTTTTTCCAATATAAACATCATATTTATTAATAACTATTTTATTAAGATTATTTGTAAGATTTTTATCATTGCTAACCTTTTGGAAAGATTTATAGTTATATTTTTTCATTAAAACATTTTCAGAAAATTCATTATGAATTTCTTCAACATCTTCAATACAAGTTGCATTAGAAAGCGAATAAATTATACTTTCAATATATTCAAGCTCAACCTCAGCTTCTTTTTTCTGAACAGTAACAATGGCCAATGTATTTTTTAATTTATTATATTTTTTGAAAAATCTTTCAGCATTTTTGCTATAAGAAACAGAAGTATTAAGAGGAATATCAATTAAATTATTGTTATCATAGTAATTTTCAACCCTAATAGAAGATTGAGCAAAATTTTCATGATATCTATAAAGATTTGCAGTTAAAAGCTCACCATATAGCTTATATTTATCCATATCATTGCATGATTTTAATTTCTGATTGATATTCTCAAGTTTTTTTGAAGCCTTTTTTAAAGCAGAAAGAATAGACTTTGAAAGTTCAGCCTTAGCGCTCAAAAAATTATCTTCAATTTCTTTTTCATGATAGAAATTATCTAAAAAATCGTTTATAGAAGACGTATCGTCATTTGCTAATTCAATAGTATAATCTTTACCAATCTTTTTAAGAGATATATTTTCCGTTCCAAGATTTTCAATAGTATTTTTTATATAATCAAAAATTTCCTCTAATTCATTAACATCTTTTGTAGAATCTTCAATTCCTAAATCTTCAAGAATATTTGAAATAAATAGAGGAGTAAATCCAGTAAAAATTTCTGATAAATAAGAAGATATAGAATCATAAGAACCTTGTGATATTAATGCATAAAATTCATTAAATGAGTTAATATTCAAAAAAGAATTTTTATTTGACGTAGGTGCAATATATGGTCTTGCAGGTAATATTTCTCTATCTGAAGTAATAATATGCTTTAGAGAGTCTATTATAAAACCTTTATGATTAAGCAAAATAACATTGCTACGTCTCCCCATAAGTTCAATAACTAATCTATATTTAACAGTATCTTTAAGCTCATTGCTTCCTTCAAAATCAATAAAAATAATTCTATCTAAATCAACACTTTCAATATTTGTTATTCTGCTACTAGTTAAATATTTTCTAAGTAGCATACAAAAATTCAGTGCGTTAGTAGGATTAGGCTTAGAAATTTTAGTAAGACACATTCTGTAATAAACAGGATGAATACAAATATCTAACATATAATTTGTAGAATTATATAAGTTTAAAATAATTTCAAATTTACTAGGTTGTAAAACTTTATTTACACGAGCTCCAATAAGTTTATTTTGAAAGTCGGAAACAATAGATTTTACAACGATTCCATCAAATGCCATAAATAACTCCTTTCTATAAATAATACTATAGTAATTTAAATTGAAAATGTCAATGTTTTATTTTAAATATAGCTTGTTTTAGAAAAATGCATATGCTATAATAAACACCGTAGATTGACAAAAATTAACTTATGTCAAAATTATTTATTGTTAAAAACAATAAAAGGCTGTTTATAGGGGTGAAAAAAAGAATGTTAATTGAAAAATTCATATTTAATATATTAGCATTTTCTTTATTTATAATTATTTTTTCAAAACTTATTAGAAAAAATGATACAAATTATGTTTTTATATTAGTATTAGAAGCAATTGGAATAGGAATAAACTTTTTAGAACTACTAATAGGAGATCCATTTACTTCAGGAGCTTCAAAAGTTATTATGTATTTAATAGCAATAATATTACCAGCAATAGTAATTTTATACGAATATGTAGGTAATAATTTTTCAGAGATTTTATCAATATTATGGGCAAGAGTTTTATTACTATTAGGAGATAGAAAAGCTGCCAAAACAGCATTACTGAATTTAATTAATAAATATCCTGATACATATAAAGGACATTTGCTATTAGCTAAGATTTATGAAAAAGAAGGCGGAACAAGAAAGGCAATAGATGAATATGTAAAAGCAGTTGACGCCAATAAAAGAGATTATGATTCATACTACAGAATAGCCGAATTACTTCATGGGCTTGGAAGAGAAAATGACGCTATTACAATGCTTGGAAATCTACTAGAGAACAAACCAGAATATTATAACGCAATACTTCTTTTAGGTGATTTACTATGTAAAGAAAACAGATTTAAAGAAGCAGTTAGTGTATATCAAGATGCATTAAAATATAGACCAGCCGACTATGAGCTTTATTATAGTTTAGGAATTGCATATACAAGACTAAATGATTTTGCAAGCGCAAAGGAATGTTATGATAAAGCAGCAGATATCAACCACAAGCTATATAGTGCAAAATATAATTTAGCTCAAATCGCATTAATGGAAGAAGATTTAGAAGAGGCTGAAAAAGAATTGGTAGAATGCTTAATGTCAGAAGAATTAGAAGCTAAAGCATATTATCAATTAGCCAAAATATATCTTATAAAACAAGAAAAAGATAAAGCAATAATATTTGCAAACAAAGCAATCGAAATAGATGACTCTTATTTACAAATTATTTCAAAAGATAAAATGTTCCAACCAATAAGAGAATATTTAACAGTTTCAGTTAAGATGGAAGAAAAAGAAATAAAGAAACCAAGTAAAAGAGATGAAGAAATTCAAAAATACCTTGAAGAAACTGTTGGATTAATTCGTGGTATGAGCGAAAATGAAATGAAAAATAGAGTAACACAAAGAGTTGATGAGATATTCAAGCAAGAAGAAAAGAAAGAACATGAAGAAAAAACAAAAGATTTAGATGAACAAAAGGAAAAAATTTTATAAAAAGGAGAGTAAATATGTATAAAACATTATCCATTATTGGAGGAGATTTAAGAATAGTCAATTTAATTGACCTATTGGCTAAAGATGACTTTTTAATATATACATATGGATTAGAAAATTCTGAAGACTTAGAGGAAAAAGAAAATATCAAAAGATGTGCAAGTTTAGCAGAACTTGTAGGAAGCTCAGAAATAATTATAGGGCCACTTCCTATGACAAATGATTCTGAAAATATTAGTGCACCATTTTCTGATGAGAAAATACCAATAGATGAACTAATAAAAGAAATGTCAAACAAAAATAAAATGTTTTTTGCTGGTAAACTATCAGAAAAAACAATTGAAAAATTACAAGAAGGAAATATAAAATATATAGATTTACTAAAACGTGAAGAACTAGTTGTATTAAATACAATAGCAACAGCAGAAGGAACAATCCAAATTGCAATGGAGAACACACAAAGAACAATACATGGTAGCAATATTCTTATAATGGGATTTGGAAGAGTTGGAAAAGTTTTAGCAAAAATGTTAGATGGAATAGGTGCAAAAGTTTCATGCGAAGCCAGAAAAGATTCTGATATCGCATGGATAAAAGCATATGGATATAATCCAATTCACTTAAGTGATTTAGATGGAGAACTTGGAAATTATGACATAATAATAAATACAATTCCATTTCAAATATTGGACGAAAATAGATTACGCAATGTGAAAAAAGAATGTACAATAATTGATTTATCTTCAAACCCTGGAGGAGTTGATAGAAATGCAGCTAGAAGAATGGGATTGAAAATGATTTGGGCACTTTCATTACCTGGAAGAGTAGCACCAATGACATCAGCTGAGTTTATAAAGGAAACTTTATATCATATATTAAAAGAAATATAACAAAGGAGAAAGTAAAAAATGACAGAAGTAGTAGAAGCAATAATATTGGGCGCTGTTCAAGGATTGACTGAATTATTACCAGTATCAAGTTCAGCACATTTATATTTATTATCAGAATTCTTTTTTAATTGGACAATATCAGATTCTTTTGACATTGCATTACATTTTGGAACATTGTTAGCAATTTGCATATTTTTCTTTAAGGATTGGATAAATTTAATTAAAGGTGGATTTAACAAAGTATTTAAAAAAGAAGATTCAACAGAAGGAAGAATTTTCTGGGATATAGTTGCAGCGACAATACCAGCAGGAATTATAGGATTGATATTTGAACATTACTTAGAGGGATATTTAAAGCAACCATTAATAGTGGCAACAGCATTAATAGTAATGGGTATTTTATTATATGTTGTTGATAAAAAATCAAAATCAGAAGTATCTTATGAAAATATGACTTTTAAACAAGCATTTTTAATAGGTATTTCACAAGTATTAGCATTCATTCCAGGTGTTTCAAGATCAGGAGCTACAATAACTGTAGGAAGAGCTCTAAAAGTAGATAGAGAAAGCGTTGCAAAATACACATTTTTATTATCTACACCTATAGTTTTTGCAGCAACAATTTTAAAAATATTTGATTTTCAATTTTCAGTTGCATTTTTTGCAGGAGTATTAACAAGTTTTCTTGTTGGATTAGTAGTAATTAAATTTTTAATGGAATTTATTAAAAAAAGAAGTTTTAAAGTTTTTGCAATTTATAGAGTTTTACTAGGTATAGTTGTTTATATAACATTTTTTGTTAGAATGATGCATTAAAAATAACAAGGAGAAAAGAATGGAAATAATTGATGGAAAAAAATTAGCTAAAACTACAAGAGAAAATTTAAGGCTAGAAGTTGAAGAACTAAAGGAAAATGGAATTAATCCAAAATTAGCAGTAATTATGGTTGGAAATAATAGTGCATCACAAATATATGTACGAAATAAAAGTAGAGCATGTGATGAAGTGGGAATAGAATTTGAGGAGTATTTATTACCTGCAACTACAGAGCAAAGTGAACTATTAAATTTAATTGATAAATTAAATAAGCAAGAAGATATAAACGGTATATTGTTACAAAGTCCTATTCCAGATGGATTAGATATAAATGAAGCATTTAGAAAAATATCACCAGAAAAAGATGTTGATGGATTTCATCCAGTAAACGTTGGTAAATTAGTATTAGGGCAAGACACATTTGTATCATGTACACCATATGGAATAATGAGAATGTTTGAAGCATATAACATTGATTTAGAGGGGAAAAATGCAGTTGTAATAGGAAGAAGCAATATAGTTGGAAAACCAATGAGTCATTGTTTATTAAATAAAAATGCAACAGTAACAATATGTCATTCAAGAACAAAGAATTTAGCCGAAATCACAAAAAGAGCAGATATATTAGTAGCGGCAATTGGAAAAGCTGAATTCGTAAAGGCAGACATGGTTAAAGAAGGTGCAGTAGTTATTGATGTCGGAATAAATAGAACAGAAGAAGGTAAACTAAAAGGCGACGTTGATTTCGAAAACGTAAGTAAAAAAGCAAGTTACATAACACCAGTTCCAGGCGGAGTTGGACCAATGACAATAGCTATGCTTATGAACAACGTTGTAAAAGCAGCTAAAATGCAAAATAAAAAATAGGGGAATAGAAGTTTAAAAACTTCAAAAATATATTGAGGGCCAAATAAAAGTGAAAGGATTTGAAAGATATGATCTACTTAATTTGGCTCTCAATTTTAGATTTTAAGCCAATAGAAAAATTACAATTAATACAAATAATAGGAACACCACAAAAGATTTTTAATTTAACAGAAAAACAATTAAGAGAGTATACAAACTCAGAAGAAATTATTAAGAAAATAATGAACAGTGAAAAAAGACAAAAAGCCGAAGAAATTTTGAACAAAATGGAAAGAGAAAATATAAGAATAATAACTTTGATGGACAAAACATATCCGAAAAATTTACAAAGAATTTATGACAAACCAATATTGTTATATGCAAAAGGAAATACAAATCTTTTAAAAAGTTTAAAAAAGATATCAATTATAGGTTCAAGAAATTGTTCAGAGTATGGAAAAATAGTAACTCAAAAATTGAGTTATATGCTAGCCAAGAAGGATTATACAATAGTTAGTGGAATGGCAAAAGGAATAGACAGCTATGCACATAAAGGCACATTGACAGCCAAAGGAAATACAATAGCAATACTAGGTTCAGGCGTTAATTATATATATCCAGAAGAAAATAAAAGATTGTACAATAAAATATTAGAACAGAATGGTTTAATTTTATCAGAATATGGTATAGATACAAAACCAATTCCAGAATATTTTCCAGCAAGAAACAGATTAATAAGTGGAATATCAGATAAAATATTAATAACAGAAGCAAGCAGAAAAAGCGGAACAATGATAACTGCAAATTTTGCAATCGAACAAGGAAAAACAGTATATGCGGTACCAGGAAATATAACCAGTACAAGATCTGAAGGAACAAATGAATTAATAAAAGACGGAGCAATTTTAGTAAACTCACTTGAAGATATAACAGATTTATAGTATTATCTTAAAAGAGTCAGTAAAAAGAAAGGATGATGAAAATGAAAGTTCTTGCAGTAGGAGATTTAATAGGAACAGCTGGATTAAAGAAATTAGAAAAAGAATATAAAAGAATAAAAGACGATGAAAATATAGATTTCTGTATAGTAAATGCAGAAAACGTTGCTGAAGGAATGGGAATAACGGAAAAAGCATTTCAAGCATTATTAAGACTAAATGTAGATTGCATAACAATGGGAAATCACACATGGGCAAAAAAAGATATATTCAATTTTATAGATAATCCAAAACTTATCAGACCAGCAAATTATCCAAAGAATAATCCAGGAAAAGGATATCAAATTTTTGAATGTAAAGGAAAGAAAATTGCTGTTATAAATTTAATAGGTAGAGTAACTATGAATGTGTTAAGTGAAAACCCATTTATAACAGCAGAAGAAATAGTAGATAAAATAAAAGATACAGTAGATATGATATTCATAGATTTCCATGCAGAAGCAACAGCAGAAAAATTAGCATTAGGATATTTATTAGATGGAAAAGTAACAGCTGTATTCGGTACACATACTCATGTTCAAACAGCTGATGAAAGAATTATGAAAAACGGAACAGCATATATAACAGATTTAGGAATGACAGGACCAAAAGAATCTGTTATAGGAATGAGTGTTGAAGTTTCTAAAAAAAGATTTTTAACATCATTACCAGAAAGATATAAAATTGCAGATGGTGAAGCAAAATTGAACGGTTGCATATTTGAAATAAATGATGAAACGTGTCGACCAATAAATGTAAAAAGAATAAATATAGAATAAATGTCGAAAAACATAAAAAGCGGTCATACGATTATTCCAGTTTTTGCCATAAATCTATAGACAATCGAATAACAATGTTATATAAAAGTATATGTCAATGTTACAAATAAAAAAAATAGGAGGCCAAAAAATGGAAGTTTTAAAAATTTCATCAAAATCAAATCCAAATTCAGTTGCAGGAGCAATTGCAGGATTAGTAAAGGAAACTACAAAAGCAGAAATGCAAGCAATAGGAGCAGGAGCTTTAAATCAAGCTATAAAGGCGGTGGCAATAGCCAGAGGGTTTGTTGCACCATCAGGAGTTGACCTAATTTGCATACCAGCTTTTGCGGAGGTCCAAGTAGAAGGTGAAGATAGGACCGGAATAAAGCTTATAATTGAATCAAGAAAATAAATTTTAGGGGCTACAATCAGTAGTCCCTTTATTAATTATAGAAAAAGAAAATATTATATTTGGTTTTTGAGTGACGCGCAGTTTGAAAGTTTTTCCCTAACCTTCTAAACGAAGTTTAGTAGGTGGGAAAATATTTTAGCAAGGAACGAAAAAATAAATATAATATTTTCTCAACAATAAATAATAATACGCATTAGCTTTAGCACAAAATAACAATCATAGTCTTGAAACAAAAATAAAAATAGTATATTATAATCAAAGATGAAACGAGGTGAAAAATGAAAAAAATAAATATATTCAAATACATATTTATTATTGTAATAATTATATTAGCAATAGTTACTTATTCAATATATAAAAAAGATAAATCTAACCCAGAGAAAAAATCAGTAACCCAAGAAACAGAGGATACAACTAATGTGGTAAAAGAATTGCGATTAGCAATATCACAGATGGATACGATAAATCCAATAATAAGTAAAAATAAACATGTCCAAGAGATAAGTAAAATAGTATTTGACTCATTAATAGAACTTAAAGAAGATTATTCAAAAGAATATGCATTAGCAACTGAAGTTTCAAAAACAGATGATGTTACATATGTCATAAAATTAAGAGAAAATGTTAAATGGTCAGATGGTTCAGATTTTAAAGCAGAAGATGTTAAATACACAATAGAACTATTAAGAAATATAGATTCAGTTTACACCGGAAACGTTCAAAACATCGTAGCTATAGATATTATTGATGACCACACATTAAGATTTACTTTAAATCAAAATGTTCCATTTTTTGAATATAATTTAACATTTCCAATAATGTCATCCGAATATTATAAAGATACAGATTTTGCAAATTCAGATAAAACGAACTTGCCACTTGGAACAGGAATGTTTAAAATAAAATCTTTTGATGAAAAAGTTATAAGCTTAGAAAAAAATACAGACTATTGGAATACAGAAAAAAATAGTGTATTAGAACAGATAAATATAAACATTTATCAAACAATGGGAGAAGTATATAATGACTTTAAAAATGGTAATGTCGATTGTATAAACACATCACAAAACAGTGTTAATCAAAATATTGGAACAATTGGTTTTGCTTCATTAGAGTTTGATAGTAAAGATTATGACTATGTTGCTTTTAATTCAAACAATACATATTTGGCGAGTGCAAATGTTAGAAAAGCTTTATCATATTACATAGATAAAAACAATACAATTGCAAGTAGCTATGGAAATGGATATAGGGTTTCAGATTTCCCATTGGATTATGGAAATTTTTTATATACAAATGATTTAATCGATAATGGATATAATTCTGGAGCAGCAGGCAGTTTATTAGCAACGGATGGATGGAGTTTTAAAAATAATTCATGGCAAAAATTAATAGGTAATAAATATGTGAGATTAGCATTCACATTAACAGTAAATGGAGATAATGCAATTAGTGTATCAGTCGCAGAAAATCTTAGACAACAGTGGGCTAACTCAGGAATAGCTGTAACAATTAGAAAAGTATCATCGCAAAATTATTATAATTTAATCAATTCACGAAATGGATATGATGCAATACTAATGAACATTAGCAATTCATTTACGCCAAACATAAATACTTATGTAGGATCAGGAAATATTTCAAACTATAATAATGACGAGATAAATCAGTTAATAACAGATTCAAGTAATATGGATGACACAAATCAAATAAAAGAAAATTATAAGAGAATAATTCAGATATACAATGATGAAAAGCCATTTATGAGCATAGCTAGAAAAAGAAATCTACTAGTTTATAACACAAATCTAACTGGAAACTTAAAACCAACTCCATATAATATATATAATTATATTGAAAAATGGTATCGAAAAAATTATTAAAAAGTATTGACAAAAAAAATATATAATATATAATAAAACAAACAAACATTTGGAAAACAAAAATTTGTAAGGAGAGAGAAAAATGAAAGAAAACGATGAAAAGAGAAAAGCCCTAGATGCAGCAATGGGACAAATAGAAAAACAATTTGGAAAAGGTTCTGTAATGAAATTAGGAGAGTTCAAAGCAATGGAAGTTGAAGCAATTCCAACAGGAGCCTTAACACTAGACGTTGCACTTGGAATAGGAGGAATTCCAAAGGGAAGAATAATAGAAATATTTGGTCCAGAATCATCAGGAAAAACAACACTTGCACTTCATGCAATAGCTGAATCTCAAAAAGCTGGAGGAACAGCAGCATTTATAGATGCAGAACATGCATTAGATCCAGTATATGCAAAGAAGCTAGGCGTAGATATAGATAACTTAATAGTTTCACAACCCGATACAGGTGAACAAGCATTAGAAATAACAGAAGCATTAGTAAGAAGTGGTGCTATAGACATAATAGTAGTAGACTCTGTTGCAGCATTAGTCCCAAAGGCTGAAATAGATGGAGATATGGGAGATACACATGTTGCATTACAAGCTAGACTAATGTCACAAGCTTTAAGAAAATTAGCAGGAGTTTTAAATAAATCAAAAACAGCAATAATATTTATTAACCAATTAAGAGAAAAAGTTGGTATTATGTTTGGAAATCCTGAAACAACACCAGGTGGAAGAGCATTAAAATTCTATGCATCTGTTCGTTTAGATATAAGAAGAATAGAAAATATTAAACAAGATGGCGAAGTTATAGGAAATAGAACAAGGGTTAAAGTTGTAAAAAATAAAGTTGCTCCTCCTTTCAGAGAAGCAGAATTTGATATTCTATATGGAGAAGGAATATCTAAAGAAGGAAGCATTTTAGATTTAGCAGTTAACCTAGATATAATAGATAAAAGTGGTGCTTGGTTTAGTTATAATGGTGCAAAGATTGGTCAAGGAAGAGAAAACGTAAAAAGATACTTAAAAGAAAATCCAAAAATATTAGCAGAAATTGAACAAAAAATTAGAGATAACTATAGCAAAGCATTTGAACAAGCTTTAGATGAAAATGCGCCAGAAGAAAAAGAAGACGAAGAATAATTAAAAAAATATGTTATAGAAAGTTTGCCAAAAGGTTATACAAATTAGGCAAACTTTCTTATGATATTTGGTAGATGAATTAAAACAAATCTGAAAAATTTCAAATTTCAATATTTACTATATGTTTTAAAATTGAAATTTTAATAATTTGTTTACATGAAAAAAATATGAAATAAATATGAAATAAATATAGCAAAATATAAAGAAAGGAACTAATCAATTATTAAATAGATTAGATAAATTATACAGAACTATATGGATTTGGAAAGATTAGAAAAAGTTGATAAATTAAAAACAAAAATATTAAAATATATTTTTTATAAAAAAAGAACTGAAAAAGAAATACTAGAAAAATTTAAAAACGAAGATAGTGATATTTTAGATGAGACTATTGAAAACTTGAAAGAATTAGGATATATTAATGATGAAAAATATGTTGAAAGATTTATGCATGAAGCAATTGCGTTAAAGAATTTATCAATTTTTGAATTAAAATATAAATTATATTCAAAAGGTGCAAAAGAATCAGCAATAGATGACTATATATCTAAAAATGAAGAAATGCTTGAAGAATATGAAGTATTATCAGCACGCAACATAGTGAACAAGAAGAAAAATACACAAGAGATGCAAGATATAATTTTATACTTGAAAAAGAAAAGATATAGACCAGAAACAATAAATAAAATAAGTAGGGAGTAACATGGGAATATTAACACTTGAAACAAATAAATATGCACTTAAATTAGAAAATTTTGAGGGACCATTAGATTTATTATGTCATTTAATAGACAAGAATAAAATGGATATATATGATGTTAAATTATCTGAAATAGCAGATCAATACATTGAATATATAAACGAAATGGAAAAACAAAATCTTGATGTAACAAGTGAATTTCTTCTAATTGCAAGCACACTAGTTTTTCTTAAATCAAAAGAATTACTGCCTAAAGAAACAGAAGATGAGGCAGAATTAACAGAAGAAGAATTATTAAGAAGAATTATAGAATATAAAAAATATAAAGAAATGTCTAAAAAATTTAAGGAAATGTTTCTTGAAAATAATAAAAGATTTTATAATTTACCATTACAAATAGAATTACCAAAACAAAAAATAGAAAAAGAATATTCATCAGAATTGTTATATAAAAATTATAAAAGATTAATAGAAAATAGAGAAGCTCGTATAAATAAAAATGCTGAAAATATTGAGAAAATTGCTATTACAGATACATACACAGTAACTAGTAAAGTAAAAGAAATATTTAGAGCACTTTCAAAAAAGCCTAAAATTGTATTTAATAAAATGTTTTCAGTAAAGACTAAGCCCAAAGCTGAAGTAGTTACAGCATTCACGGGATTACTAGAATTAACAAGAAGAAGCAAAGTAACTGCTACACAAGAAGAACTATTTGGCGATATTATTGTAGAAAAAAATGCAAGAAAAAAAGAATAATAAAAATAAGGTATATGGAAAAAATAGTATTATGAAAATATTTATCATAATACTATTTTTTATTTTAATAATATTATTATCAATCACAGTATGCATTGATATAGAAAAATTAGAAATATACAATGGAAAAACAGTTTTTAAGATAAAATTAAAAATATATATTTTTAAATATATAAAAATATTTCAGAAGAAAATTCATAAAAAAGATATTATAAAAATGATAGAAAATATGTCAAAGGAAAATATAATCAAAGACGAAAAAATAATTAGAAAAATAAAATATACTTTTAGTGATATGAATATAAATGTTGAATATGGAATTAGAAATGTATTACTCAATACGTACACATATGGAATAATTAATATGATAATTCCGATATTTTTAGCACAAAAAGGCACAAACAATATTGAATATAATATAACTACAAATTTTAGAAAAAAATTTATAAGTATACAAGCTAGAGGAAAAATTCAAGTACAGATTTTAGAAAATATAATAAAATTATTCAAACAAAATGTAGTAAAACTGAACAAGAAAAAAATTTGTTTTAGGTAGAAAAATTGTACTAGTATAAAATTTAATATGCAATTTGTGAACCTATCAGGTTATTTTTAGCATACATTAATGCAATAAAAATTAGAATTAACTATATGATTAATAAAAAATAGAACTACATCGTATAAATGAGAGAAGAGCTCTGACTCATTAGAATCAGAGCTCCCAACTTCTTGTTACTTATTTTTTTCATCTGGGTAAAATATTTTTTGCAATACGTCTAGGAGAGTTGCACCATTTGTAGCAACTACTCGTGCCAAACAATAAGGGCCATAAAATACCAATGCTTCGGTTGCCCACATTTTTTTACTCTTCACAACGTCAGCAGATACAGGTTTATCCTCTTTAATCATTGCTGAGAGCTGAGCAAGCGTCATTTTGTTTGGTATTTTGCTTTTCGGAATAGCTGGACAATGATAGTCAATAGTTAGTGTATAACTTTTACTACAATTGAGCCAATACCGAGCTGGTTTAATAGGTAGATTAAATACTCCACCTAAGACCAAGTTATCAATAGTTACTTTTTCTCCAACTGAAGTTGGATTCCAGCGTGGCTGCCCAGGAAAGCGACCGCAATTTTTGATGACCGTGTTAATACTGTCAGTATATTCAGCCATTTCATCAGGAAGATATTGAACATATCCAGCATCCTGAAAGGATGAGATAATATCAAAAAACTTTACTGAATATCTAATGACACCCTTGGCATCATCAGCTGGAAAATTACCAAGCTTAACTAAGTCATTAAACATTTTCTTTAAACGCTTGAATTCAGCAGGTGAATTAAGTGCAATGTTTTTCTGTCTAACAATGTTAGCTATCCGCTCATTACGAATACAATACTTATTATAGTCTTTTTTTGTTCTAGGCATAAAGTGCACCTCCTAAAAATAAGTTGTTATATTACTGAGTAACAATTTCATTATACTCCAAAATACGGAAAAAATCAACCGAATGCAGAAAGTACAGCGCTATTTCTCAGATTCTAAAACAGAATTTTCGGAATCCTCTTTAATATTTTCTTCAATTTTTTCTTTAAGTTTTTCTATACACTTATTTTTATCTTTTAAATTTTTGATAAATTCTCCAGATTTATCTAGTAAATCAGGTACATAATCGATTAGCTTATCAACATATGAATCGTGAGTAACTGGCAATAGTTTTACAATTCCATTTGAAACTACTAGAAAAGCAACAGGCTCAATATTTACTCCTGCACCACTACCACCGCCAAATGGAAGTCTATACTGAACTTGCTCTTCTTTTTCCCTTTTAGAATATTCATTAATAGTTTCACCTTTGAACTCACTACCACCTGCTGCAAAACCAAAACTTACTTTAGAAATTGGAATAATTAAAGTATCAATACCAGTAGAAATAGGTTCTCCTATAATGGTATCAACATCAATCATATCTTTAATACTACTCATAGCAGTATTCATTAACCCTTCAATTGGATGAGACATTTTAAAAACCTCCTTGTATTTTATTATTAATATTCTCAAAAAGGTAAAGAAATATTCATAGAATGAATGGTCATCAAAATGAAAAGTGTGTTGTTAAAACAACAAATTAATGATAGAATGAATAAAAATATGAAGCGAAAAAGAAAGGAGTAAAAATGGAAGAGATTTTGAACGTAATTACAAATTCATTTGAATTAGAAGCATTCTTAAGACTGGTATTAGGCGCATTTTTAGCTGGATTAATAGGATATGAAAGAGAATCATGGAAGAAACCAGCAGGAATAAGAACTCACATATTGGTAGGAGAAAGTGCAGTATTGATAATGCTTTGTGGAATATATTTATCAAAAACAATAACTGGAGCTGATCCATCGAGAATACCAGCACAGTTGCTTTCAGGAATAGGATTTATTGGTGCTGGAACAATTTTAAGAGATGGATTTCATGTAAAAGGATTAACAACTGCAGCAAGCTTGCTTGCTGTAACGGGAATTGGGTTAATTGTTGGAGCAGGTGCTTATTTAGTAGCAATAGTAGCAACATTTTTTATTTATATTATACTTTCATATTCATATAAAATTTCAGACGCAGCAGAAAAATTTGATGAATTTGACTTTAAAATTTATACTGACGATATATATAAAAATTTAAAACAAGTTGAAAAAGTATTATCAAAAGATGAGATAATTATAAAGAGAATAAAAGTTGAATCAGATCATATTAGAGTAAAAGGAAAAATTTTAGAAAGTTTAAATAAAAACAGATTAATAACAGGAATTATGAAAATAGAAGGAATTAAAGAAATTGTTGAGGAATAATAATACTATGGAAAATATAGAGAAGATTAAAGAAAAAGCTGAATATTGTTTAAATTGCAAAACACATCCATGCACAAATGCATGCCCAATGAATACACATATACCAGAATTTATATCTAAAATAAAAAATGATGAATTTGAAGAAGCATATAAGATTTTAAGAGAGAATAATATTTTTTCTCATATTTGTAGCATGATATGCCCACAAGAAAATCAATGTGAAGGATCATGTGTAAGAGGGATAAAGCAAACTCCAACACAAATTGGAAATTTAGAAAAGTTCGTAAATGAATGGGCAGAAAATAAAAAAATAGAAATACAAGTTCCAAAAAAAGTTGACAGAAAAGAAAAAATTGCAGTAATAGGATCAGGTCCAGCCGGATTAGAATGTGCATATGAGTTGAGAAAAAAAGGATTTCAAGTTACAGTATTTGAAAAGGAAAAAGAACTAGGTGGAATTTTAAAATATGGAATACCAGATTTTAGATTAGAAAAAAAGTATGTACAAGAAATTATAGATATGTTAAAAAATATGAATGTTAAATTTGAAACAGAAAAAGAACTAGGAAAAAATATTCATATTAGTGATTTGAAAAAAGAGTATGATTGTGTATTTTTAGGAATAGGAGCAGAAACTTCAAGCAAATATGATTTAGGAGACTTTGAGCAAATATATGATTCAGACTATTTCTTGAAAGCATATAATAGAAATAATTTTATTCCTAATTTAGGAGATGTTGTAATAATAGGTGGAGGAAATGTTGCAATGGACTCTGCAAGAGTAGCATTAAAGATGGGAGCAAAGTCATCAAACATACTATATAGAAGAGATGTAGAGCACATGCCTGCTAGAAAAATTGAACTAGAAGAAGCAATTGAAGATGGAGTAAATCCTGAATTTACAACAAGAGTGATTAAAGCAGAAGGAAAAGATAAAAAGATTGAATATGTAAAATGCATCAAAACAAAAGTTGTTGAAGGAAAAGCAATGGATATTCCAAATACAGAATTTGATTTTAAGGCAGACACTGTTGTATTTGCAATAGGATTAAAACCAAACAAAGAAGTTCTAAAAGCAGAAGGTTTGGAATATAATGAAAGTGGACTATTAAAAATAGATGATAAAGAAAGGACAAATATCGAAGGAGTATATGCTGGAGGAGATTTGTCTGAAAGTAAATCAACAGTCTGCAGAGCACTTGGAAGTGCAAGAAATGCAGCAAATGCAATTATAGAATTTTTTGAAAAGGGAGATACAAATGTTTAAAGAATATATTATTGCAAATGAAGATCAAATGATAAAAGACTTGGGAGAAATGATAAAAATCCCAAGCAAATTAGAAGGATATGATAATCCTCAATATCCTTTTGGAAAAAATGTAGATGATGCGTTAAACAAATTTTTAGAAATAGGAAAAAGACTAGGATTTAGAACAAAAAACATAGATAAATATTGTGGATACATTGAATTTGGAGAAGGCAAAGAACTAGTTGGAATAATTGGACATTTAGATGTAGTGCCAGAAGGCGAAGGTTGGACACATCCACCATTTGAACTTACTATAGATAATGATAAACTTTATGGAAGAGGAACAACTGATGATAAAGGACCAATGATAGCTAGCTTATATGCTATGAAAGCAGTTATGGAAAATACCGCTGTACATAAAAGAGTAAGATTAATAATTGGATTAAACGAAGAAAATAGTTGGAAGTGTATAAATTATTATAAGGCTCATGAAGAAGCACCAACAGTTGGATTTAGTCCAGATGCTGATTTTCCTTGCATATATGCAGAAAAAGCACTTCTTACAGCATATACATCTGAGACATGTGTTGAAAATGATAAAATTAAAATAAAAGAAATAGACTGCAAAAATAATAGAGTTAACGTAGTTCCAAAGTATTGTTCTGTGAAACTAGAAGTAGACTCAAAAATAGAGGAAGAAGTAAAGAAATTCTTATTGGAAAAAGTATCAGAAAATATATCTTTTACAAAAATGCAGAACGAATTTTATATAGAAACAAGGGGAATACAAGCTCATGCAGCACATCCCGAATTAGGAAAAAATGCTGTTTCAGAGATGGTAATGATTTTGAATGAATTGCTTAATAGATATGATGTTGAAGAAAAAACAATAAGACTATTAGCTACTAAAGTTAGAAGAGAAACTAATGGAGAAAGCTTAGGAATTGATCACAAAAATACAGAATTAGGCGATTTGACTTTAAACTTAGCACAACTAAAATTAGAAGATGGAAAAATAAAATCTGGAATGAACTTAAGAATACCAGGAGATCAAAACCTAGAAGAGGTTAAAACAAAAATAGAAAAAGAATTAGATGGAATAGAAATAAAATTTTTTGGAGAAAAACCAGCATTATATATTCCAAAAGACAATGAATTAGTAAAAAAATTATGTAGAATTTATAATGAGTATACAGGTGAAAATAAAGACCCTTTAGCAATTGGGGGAGCAACATTTGCAAGAGCTTTCGAAAACTGCGTTTCATTTGGAGCAATAAAACCAGGCGAACCTGACATGTGCCATCAAGTAGATGAATATATTAAACATAAAGATTTAATAGATGCTTGTTGCATGTATGCAACTGCAATATACGAATTAGCGCAATAAAATAATTGACTTAGAACGTATTAACTGTTATAATAAAAAAACGATGAGGGAGTAGTTAGCATATTATTAATATGTAATATATTCAACATAATGATAATAATATCTGGATATATTTTAAATAATGAGACTTATCTGTAGCAACTACAGATATAGTCTTTTTTTTATATAATAGGAAAGTTCTCCGAACTTCCTATTATATAAAATAACAATGCACAGAAATTTGCTCTGCAAATTTCGCGCGCGAACAAAGACGCGGACTTAAAAATGTTATAATTGGTGCAAATGTTATTAATGTCCGCTTTTGTTCTATGAAAAATATCAGTTATATGTGCTAACTACGACCATAAAATATATAAAGGAGAATCAGTCGTGGGAATTGGAGAATTAATAGTATTAAGCTTAGGATTAGGAATGGACGCCTTTGCTGTTTCAATATGTAAAGGTTTATCAATGAAAAAAATGAACTGGAAAAAAGCTTTAATTATAGGATTGTATTTTGGAGGATTTCAAGCTATAATGCCAGTACTAGGATACTTTCTAAGTAAAGGATTTGAGAATTTTGTAACTAGTATTGATCATTGGATTGCATTTATTTTACTTAGCATAATAGGCGGGAAAATGGTAAAAGATGCTTTTAGCCAAGGAAATAGCGAAAACTGTAATGAAGACGTTGGATTTAAAACAATGATAGTTTTAGCAATTGCAACAAGTATAGATGCATTAGCTGTTGGAATTACATTTGCGTTTTTAAATGTTAATTTAATTTTAGCAATTGCACTAATAGGAAGTATAACTTTTTTCTTATCTGTGATAGGAACAAAGGTTGGAAACATATTTGGAGACAGATATGAAAATAAAGCAGAACTTTTAGGTGGAGTTATTTTAATTTTCTTGGGAATAAAAATTTTACTAGAGCATTTAAATATTATTAATTTCTTTATATAATAGAAAAATGAATAACATTCTATCTTAGAAAAATAGCATGAGCAGAAATTAAAAAAAGTTTCTATCTATGAAAAAAAGAACTAAAAAGTTATAATGAGTGTAAAGATTAAAAATGTTCATTTTGCTCTAGGCAATTCAACATACATATGTATTAGAAGGGAGAATTTATGAAATATCCAAAAGCATTGAAATCAGGAGATTACATAGGCGTAACAGCACCATCAGCAGGAATAAACGAAGAAATTAAGATTAAAAGATTAGAAAATGCTGAAAAAAATTTGAGAAAAAAGGGTTTTAAATATATAGAAACATCTAATGTTAGAAAAGAAGAGAAAGGCAGAAGTTCATCAGCGAAAGAACGTGCAAAACAATTCATGGACTTATGGAATAATGAAAAAGTTGGAGCAATAATATCTGCAACTGGTGGAGACTTTATGTCAGAAATATTAGATGAATTAGACTTTGAAAAAATAAAAAAATCAGAACTAAAATGGTTTCAAGGATATTCAGATAATACAGTATTAACATTTGAACTACCTTTATTAGCAGATATAGCATGCATATATGGACCAACTATAAAAGATTTTGGAATGAGAAACTTACATAGATCATTAGAAGATTCTTTAAAAATTATGGAAGGCAATGAAATAACACAAGAAAGCTTCGAAAAATGTGAAAGTAGAGAATGGACAGAAAGAACAGATCCATATGAAGAATATGATTTAGCAGAAAAAGTTGAATGGAAAAATCTTAATGGAGAAAAAGAAATTGCTTTTAAAGGAAGAGCAATAGGTGGTTGTTTTGATGTAATTACTAATTTAATTGGAACAAAATATGATAAGGTAAAAGAGTTTATAGAAAAATATAAAGAAGATGGTATCGTATGGTTTTTAGAGGTTTTCGAAATGTCAACTCCTCAAATATATTTACATTTATGGCAAATGAAAAATGCAGGTTATTTTGAACATTGCAATGGAATAATTTTTGGAAGGCCTTTAATGACGAGAGAAGATTATGGTATTTCATATGAAGAAACACTAAAAGATGCACTTGGAGATTTGAATATACCAGTAATATTTGATACTGATATAGGACATGTTTCACCACAAATGTCTATTGTTTCAGGCGGAATTATAGAAGTAACTTCAAAAGCAGGAAAAGGAACTATAAAGAATTATTTTGAATAAAATTATACAAATTCTCAAAGCAAATTTTTGTACATTCATATGTTATAAAAGTTTCAGAGATTTATATTACAATACAAGAAAAACGGGTCGGCTAAGCCAACCCGTTTTTAGTAACTTGTTTCAGGATTATTTTTCTTCTGGTGCTGTCTGCTTTTTTTGTGAAGAGAAAAAATTTGCAATACCAAAGCATACTTTAGCAACAGAATAGAAAACATATCCCACTGCGAAGAACACAATTTTTAATACAAAATCGAAAATCTTCTTTTCTGCATTAATAATCTGTACAAAAAATTTGTACACAAGCATTACCAGAAGTGCTGTTACAAGCAGTTCTCCAAGGCCGACTAAAAGTGTGACAAGATTGAAATCGTTTTTAGCAGCAAAAGCTATAACCGGATCCGAAGATTCGTGCAAAGCTTTGCGAGCTTTTAAATCGTTTTCAATTTTTTTATCTGCATTGTTAGCTTGTGTCTGGTAAGCCTTTTTTTGCTCAGGGTTAGTCGATTTTGAAGCAATATCCTGACAATATTCCCTTTCAGCCTCGAGCTCCTGAATATCAGAATGATAATGAATCATCCGAATCTGTGTTCCAACAATTTTGACTCCAAAAGAGCCGACCGAACAAGTACCATAAACAATCGTCATAAGTGTGACAACCGTGAGAATGAGTCGAGAGACTACATTCCAGAATTTTTTGAAACCTCTTGTTGCTTTGTGTGTCATAGTGCATCCTCCTTATAATAGATATTTCAAAACGTTCTTGATAAAATTTTCGCTAATTTAATTATAACATAAAAACATATAAAAATAAAAATAGAGTTAGAAAAATGTAACAAAAAAGTAATATATAGATAAAATTGCATAAAAAATAATCAAAAGAATTGTAAAAAGATTTGACAAAAATAATATTTTAATAGATAATAAAGGTATTGAAAAAAAGAGATTACAAAAGAAATCTGAAAAGTTACAAAGGAGGAAAAAATGTATATTTTTAATAGAATTACAGTTGTTCCACAATTACCAAAAGAGTTGAAAAAACTAACAGAAATATCAAATAATTTATGGTGGTCTTGGAATACAGAATTTTTAAAAATTTTTAAAATGATTGATCCAGATTTATGGGAGAGAATCGACAAGAATCCAACTAAATTTTTAAAATTAGTTGCACAAGAAAAAATTGAAAAAGCAGCTAAAAATGAAGAAACTTTAAAATTATATGAAAAAGTAGTAGGTAATTACGAAAATTACATATATAGCAAAGATACATGGTTTGCAAAAAAATATCCAAATAACAAAAAAGATTTAATTGCATATTTTTCAGCTGAATATGGATTAGATGAAATCTTACCTATATATTCAGGAGGACTTGGAATATTATCAGGAGATCATTTAAAATCAGCTAGTGATTTAGGTATTCCACTAGTAGCAGTAGGTCTACTATATAAAAATGGATATTTCAATCAAAAAATAAACGGATATGGACAACAAGAATCTGAATACAATAACATAGATTTATACAATTTGCCAATTAATCCTGTAAAAACAGAAGATGACCAAGATATGATTCTTGAAATTCCTATGCTTGGAAACACACTTCACTTAAAGATTTGGAAGATTCAAGTTGGAAGAGTAAATCTATATTTAATGGATTCAGATATAGAACAAAATATTGAAGAATTTAGAAATATAACATTAAAAC
Organism: uncultured Clostridia bacterium; assembly: GCA_934149275.1. Lineage (GTDB taxonomy): Bacteria > Bacillota > Clostridia > TANB77 > CAG-508 > UMGS1994. Next base: position 38,383 of record CAKPEG010000004.1, read on the forward strand.
TTTATGGTGGAGACAAAGAAATGAGAATAAGACAAGAGATTGTCTTAGGTATGGCTGGAGTTGAATTATTAAAGAAACTTGGTTTAACACCAACAGTTTACCATATGAACGAAGGACACTCATCATTCTTAACTTTACAATTAATAAAAAATACAATGAAAGAAAAACAAGTATCATTCCAAATAGCAAAAGAAATTGTAACTTCACAAACAGCTTTTACAACACACACACCAGTACCAGCTGGAAATGATATATTTGATATTGGTTTAATAGATAAGTATTTCTCAGGAATATGGGATGAATTTGGAATTTCAAGAGAAGACTTTTTAAGATTAGGAATGAAAGAAACTGTAAATCTTGATCCTGGATTTAATATGGGAATTTTAGCATTAAGAATTGCAGGAAAAAGAAATGGTGTAAGTAAATTACACGGAGCAGTTTCAAGAGAATTATTCTCAGATGTTTGGCCTGATATAGCAGCAAACGAATCACCAATAACATATGTAACAAATGGTATTCATACTTGTAGCTGGCTAGCGCCAAACATTAAAGAATTATATAATAATTATTTAATTCCATATTGGCAAGATAATATCCAAGATGATGCTGTATGGAAAAAAATAAATTCAATACCGGATGAAAAATTATGGGCAGAGCATTTTAAGAGAAAAGAAAAATTAATGTCTTTAATCAAGAAAAATGTTACAGAAAGATATAAAAGAAGCGGATATAGCTATGAAGATATAAATGATGTTGTTAATAAATTAAATCCTAATGCTTTAACAATAGGATTTGCAAGAAGATTTGCAACATACAAAAGAGCAACATTATTGTTCAGAGATATAGAAAGATTAACACAATTACTAAATCAAGAAAATAGACCTGTTCAATTAGTATTTGCTGGAAAAGCACATCCAGCTGATGTTGAAGGACAAAACTTAATAAAACAAATTCATGAAATTTCATTAATGCCACAATTCAAAGGAAAAATATTTATATTAGAAAACTACAATATAGGAATGGCAAGATATTTAGTAAGTGGTGTAGATGTATGGTTAAATAATCCTAGAAGACCAATGGAAGCATCAGGAACATCTGGAGAAAAAGCATCTGTAAATGGTGTTGTAAACTTTAGTGTACTAGATGGATGGTGGGCAGAAGGATATGACACAACTAATGGTTGGGCTATTGGAACAGAAACAAATTATGATTCATATGAAATCCAAGACAACAGCGATAGTGATAGTATCTATAGCACATTAGAAAATAAAATAATCCCAACATACTACAAACAAAATGATAAAGGATATTCTAAAGATTGGGTAAGATATATGAAAAATTCTATAATGTCAACAGGTGGAAGATACAGCACATCAAGAATGTTAGTTGATTACATGGACAGAATATACATGCCTCTATGTAATATGTATAATAAAAACTTCAAAAACTTAGACAATGTAAATGAGTTTGTAAAATGGAAAAAATCTGCAAAAGAAAGATGGAACCAAATCGAAATAACACAAGATCATAATATTGATAATGTTAAAATGAATGCAGGAGATATAATTGAAGTTCAATGTAAAGTTCAATTACCAAACTTTGATCCTGAAAATGTTTCAGTTCAAGTATATTATGGACAAATTTTAGATACAGGAATTGTTAATAATGTTTGCGTTACAGAAATGAAAAAAATTGAAGCAAATGATGAAGAAAAAGTATATACATATGCAGCAAAAATAAAATTAACAACAGGCGGAAACTTTGGATACACATTTAGAGTTATGCCAAAACATGAAATGCTATTAGATTCAGAAAATATGAATTTAGTAAAATGGATGACAAGATAAACTTAAATTTTTTAAAAGAACTAAAGTCAAATAACTGATTTTAGTTCTTTTAGCGTTGAATACAAATATTGAAAAAAGAATATAATATTATAGCAAAACCAATAAAAAATTGCCGAAAATACTTGAAAAAAAAGAAAATTGTGATATACTAGTCATCGGTAAAATTGTAAAAATATAAAAAAAGGAGATATAAAAATGAAAACATATTTAAGAAAAACAAAAATTGTTGGAACAATAGGACCTGCAAGTGAAAACAAATTACCAGAATTATTCAAAGCTGGATTAAACGTTTGTAGAGTTAACTATTCACACGGAAGCTATGATGAACAAAAAGAAAAAACAGAAACAATAATCAAATTAAGAGAAGAATTAGATTTACCAATTCCAATGATACTTGATATGCAAGGACCAGAAATTAGAACTGGTATGTTAGTAACAGGAAAAAATGAAAAAATTCAATTAGAGGATGGACAAAAATTCGTATTAGTAAACGAAGATATTATAGGAGACAAAGACAGAGTTTCAGTTTCTTATAAAAACTTATATCAAGATGTTAAACCAGGATCTAAAATATTAATAGATGATGGTGCAATCGAATTAGTTGTTGACGAAATAGTTGACAAAGATATTCATTGTACAGTAGTTCATGGTAACGGATTAGGAAGCAGAAAAACTATGAACCTACCAGGAACAGCAGTAAGATTACCAGCATTAAAAGAAAAAGATATAAACGATTTAAAAACAGCTTGTGAACATGGATATGATTTCGTAGCAATGTCATTCACAAGAGGTAAAGATGATATAGACCAAGTTAGAAAAGTATTAGATGATAACGGTGGAAAAGACATAATGATAATAACAAAAGTTGAAAATGTTGAAGGATTAGAGCATATGGAAGAAATCGTTGAAAATGCTGATGCTCAAATGATTGCTCGTGGTGATATGGCAACAGAAACAGACTTCACAGAACCACCAATTATGCAAAAGAAATTCATCAAATTATCAAACAGAGCTAATAAACCAGCTATAACAGCTACACAAATGCTTGAATCAATGACTCATAATCCATTACCAACAAGAGCTGAAGCTAACGATGTTGCTAATGCAATTTATGATAGAACAAGTGCTGTAATGTTATCAGGAGAATGTGCAATGGGTGAATATCCAGTAGAGTGCGTTGCAACAATGGATAAAATAGCAAGAAGAACAGAACCAACAATTAATTACTGGAAGAGATTCGAAGAAAATGATAACTATGAATTAAAAGATTTAGAAGATAATATCGCTTATACAACATGTGTATTAGCTAAAAATGTAAAAGCTGATGCAATTGTATGCTATACTCATACAGGAAATTCAGCAAGAAGATTAGCTGGACTTGGAGCAGGATGCCCAATATTAGTTGTTACAGATAACAAGAGAACATTCCGCCAATTAGGACTTGCTTGGAACGTATTCCCAGTATTTATAGAAAACAAAGGTAATATCAATGCTGTAATTAAAGAAGGAATTGAAAAACATAAAAAATTAGGAAACTTAGAAGCAGGTGACAAAGTAGTTGTTGCTGGTGGAGATCAAATATTACCAGATTACAAATCAAGCAAAGCTATCGGAGGATTCTTAACAATAGAATAATAAAATTAATATAATTTTAACAATTAAATAATAAAATGTAATAAAGGGGGAAACAAATAACCGATACAATAAATTTAATTATTATATCAAAAAGTTTCTCCCTTTTTGTATAAAAAGGAGGAATAAATATGGAAGACACATTACAATCAACAAATAAAACATTAGCACAAACTTTTTTATGGATGTTCCTAGGATTATTAAGCACAGGAATAATTGCAGCAATTACTTACTACACAGGAGCAATTATCGAAATTGCAAATAGTTGGCAAGTAATATTAATTGCACAAGTTGTAATAGCAATTGTATTTGGACTATTTTTTCATAAGTTATCATCAGGAATGGTAACACTATTATTTTTTGGATATTCAATGATAACAGGATTAACATTTTCAGTTATATTTGCAGCTTTTGAACTAACAACAATTGCATATGCATTATTTGCAACATCAGCTTTCTTCGGAATATTAGCTTATATTGGATACAAAACAGAAAAAGATTTAAGCAGTTTTGGAACAATATTAATGGCAGCTTTAATTGTTGCTTTAATATTAACATTAGTAAACTTCTTTATTGGAAGTGATGGACTAGACATAATTTTAGATTGGGCTATTCTTGGGATATTTGCTGGATTAACAGCATATGACATGAACAAAGTAAAAATGATGTCAGAAACTTATGGATATGATCAAGAAAAAGTTGCAATATATGGAGCTATGCAATTATACTTAGATTTTATTAATATGTTCTTAAGAATATTAGAAATCTTTGGAGATAGAAGAAATTAGAAAAGTTAGTGCTAGCCACTAACTTTTTATATAATAGGAAAGTTCTCTGAACTTCCTATTATATAAAAATAATAATGCACAAAAATTTGCTTTGCAAATTTCGCACACGAACAAAGACGTGGACTTAAAAATGTTACAATCAGTACAAAGGCTATAAATAGCCCGCTTTTGTTCTATATACATAGAGGTAGAAATGAAAAAATTTATATTAGCATTTAAATTTGCATTTTCAGGATTGTTTAATGCAATAAAAAAAGAAAGAAATATGAAAATACATCTACTAGCAGTAGTTGCTGTTTTAATAATGGGATATGTATATAAAATATCTAATGTAGAATGGATGATTTGCATAGTTTTATTTGGACTAGTAATATCATCAGAACTTATCAATACAGGAATAGAACAAACAGTTAATCTAGTGACAGAAGAAAAAAATCCTATAGCCAAATACGCAAAAGATGTTTCGGCAGGAGCAGTACTTGTAAATGCAATAGTTTCAGCTATAATAGCAGGAATTATATGGATTCCAAAAATTTTTTAAATAAGTTCATAATTAGTTCATAAATATTTGCTATATTAATAACAGTTTAGAAGTAGTTTTTTTATATTTTCATTATCCCCTTTTAAATGAAAAATAGCTACTTCTAATTTTTATATAAGGAAGATTATTTAAGTTTCATATTGCATAAAAAAATGGACATTTTTAAAATTTACAATTTAAATTCGAGGCTTTGTTTACTTGTGAAATCAGGAAAGCAATTTTATGTGCATTGATGAAATTATAGTATTAACATTCAATTATATAAATAAAAAAATAAAGAGGTAAAAATGTTTAAAATATTAGTAGTAGAAGATGATAAAAATTTAAGAAAACTTATAGTAACATGTTTGGAAAAAGCAAGTTACACAGTATTTGAAACTCACAACGGAGAAGAAGCACTAGATTTGATGGATAAAGAATATGTAGACTTAATAGTTACAGATATAATGATGCCAGAAATGGACGGATATGAATTAATAAAATCATTAAGAGAAGCAAATTATAATACACCCATACTGATTATAACTGCTAAAGAAGACATTGAAGATAAGAGACAAGGCTTTAATTTAGGTGCAGATGATTACATGGTTAAACCAATAAATATTGATGAATTAATTTTAAGAGTCAAATCATTACTTAGACGAAGCAATCAGGCAAATGAAAGAAAAATAAAAATTGGTGAAGTGGAATTGGATTATGATAAGTTAGAAGTAAAAAAGCAAGGAAAAGTATACCAGCTAACTCAAAAAGAATTTTATTTATTATACAAGCTTTTAAGCACTCCGGATACAATTTATAAAAGGCAAGATTTGATAGAAGAAATTTGGGGATTAGAAAACGAATCAGATTTCAGAACTGTTGATGTACATATAAAAAGATTAAGGGAAAAACTCGAAGAAATAAAAGAATTTGAAATTGTAACAATAAGAGGAATAGGATATAAAGCAATAATAAAATAAGAGGTAAAAAATGTTTGAGAAAATTTTTGGAAGGCATAAATCATTACAAAGAAATTTAATAAAAGAATTTGTTGTTGTATTTGTTGCATTAATACTATTATCAATTTCCGTATTTTATTTTAGTGTAAATAATGCAATAGAAAGAGAACTTAAAAATTCAGCTGAAACAGGAGAAAGTATCAATTCAAGCGAAATTGTATCAATAGTAAGAAGAAGTATAACAATATCAATAGGAACAACTCTTATATTTATAGTAGTTATAATGAGATATAGTGCCAAAAAAATATTAAAGCCAATTAATCAAATAAATGGGGCAATGCAAAAAGTTGCAGCAGGTGATTTTGAGGTACATTTAGAAACCCAAAGAGAAGATGAGATTGGTGAACTGACTAAAAATTTTAATGTAATGGTAAAAGATTTAGGAGAAATAGAAGTGTTGCAAAAAGACTTTATAAATAACATGTCACATGAAATGAAAACACCTATAAGCTCAATAAAAGGTTTCGCACAATTACTTGAAGAAGCGGATTTGACAGAAGAAGAAAAGAAGGAGTATATAGGAATAATTGTTGAGGAATCTGATCGATTATTAAATATAAGCAGTAATATTTTAAAACTTTCTAAATTACAAAATAAAGAAAAATTAAATAATAAAAAAGACGTAAACATCGGTGAGCAAATTAAGAAAGTAATTTTATTGTTAGAAAATAAAAGAGCAGAAAAACAGATAGAAATAAATTATGATTTACCTGATACAGTAATAAATGGAGATGAAGAATTATTACATCAAGTATGGATGAACTTACTTGATAATGCTATAAAATTTACAGAAAATAATGGACATATAAATATTGAAATTAAGCCTAAAGAAGAAAAAGCATTGATATACATAAAAGATGACGGAATTGGAATGACAGATGCAGAAAAAAGAAAAGCTTTTGAAAGATTTTATCAAGTGGATGAATCTCATGGAAGTGAAGGAAGCGGGCTGGGGTTATCAATTGTAAAAAGAATTATAACGCTTTCGGGTGGCGAAATAAGAATTGAAAGCAAAAAAGGTAAAGGAACAACATTTATAGTTGAACTACCATATGAAGAAAGTAAAACTAAAAATAAAATAGAAATAAAATAGTTTTTTTATTAAAAGGCAAGATTAAATAATGAAGTGCTCCTCAAATGTTAGACAAAAATCTAATGTTTGAGGGGTATTTTTTTATTGTATAGGAAATTTTTTAGCGATATATATTATAAAAATAGCAATATACATTATAAAAAAAACGAAAAACAAGGGTTTAAAAAGACTTAAGAACATGATATAATATAACACCAGGAGCGTGATAAAATGAAAAAAACTTTTAGTATATCAATAATACTTATAATGATATTAGTTTTACAAATGATATTACCATTATACACAAATGCTGTAAAAATAAATAATGAAGAAGAAAAATTAATAGGAGCAGGAGAAAATTCAATTAATGTAAGCTTAAAACGTGACAGTGAAGATAAAAACAAAATAAATATTACAGCTACAGATTCAGCTTATAAGATAACAGAGCTAAAATATGTACATAAATATATAAAGATAGAAGAAATAGAATACTTTGAAGCTGATAACGAAGATGTACATACTATTTCAATCACACCTGCTCAAAAAATAGAGCAATCATTTGAGATGGATGGCTATGGATCATATACAGTATATGTAAAAAATGAAAAAGGTGATAGATATTTAAGTAGAATGACAATAAAAGATCCAGCTGAAATGCCTGATATAACTCTAACAAGAGATTCAGATGATATGCGTAAATTAGAAATACAAGTAACAAGCAAAAATAATAAAATAGTAAAAATAAAAATCGCCAGAAAAGAAAAATATGATGATAAAATCGATTTTGAAACTCAAGGTGAAGAATTAGAATTTGAACCAAGCAATAATGTAACTGTAAAATACACATCAGCTACTCAAAATGGAATATATGTAATATATGCAGAAGATGACCAAGGAAATAAATCAACTTCACAAACATATTTAGGTGAAACTAAAACTCCAATTCAAGCAAAAACAACATTAGACAATAAAAACAGAAAAGCACAAATAGAAATAGAAGATAGCTTATGCAAAATTGTAAAAGTTAAAGTTGCTAAAAAATCAGAAATAAATAACATAAACGACTTTAAGACAGAAGGAGAAGATATTGAGATAACATCAGATAATAGAGTTGAAGTAGAATATGTTGCTCCAGAAGATGACACATATATGTTTTATATAGAAGACGAAGCTGGTTACAAGAAAATGATTCAAATGCGAATTACAAAAGAAAATTCTATAGATATTTCTGTTTCACAAGATGATAATGACAAGAAAATTGTAACAATAAAAGCAACTGATTCAATTTGCGATATTGTAAAAATAAAAGTTGCATTAGGGGAAAATATCGATAGTGACTACTTTAAAACAAACGGACAAGAGCTTCAAATAACTCCTGGTAAAGAAGTTGAAGTTAAATGTTCAGTAAGTGAAAATTGTATATTAAATATATATGTTGAAGATGAAGAGGGATATAAAGTAATTACTACTAGAAATATTATAGGCATACCAGTAGATGATAATAAACCGGACGATAGCAAACCAGATGATAGCAAACCAGATGATAGTAAACCAGATGATAGCAAACCAGATGATAGTAAACCAGATGATAGTAAACCAGATGATAGTAAACCAGATGATAGTAAACCAGATGATAGCAAACCAGACGATAGCAAACCAGATGATAGCAAACCAGACGATAGCAAACCGGACGATAGTAAACCAGACGATAGCAAACCAGATGATAGCAAACCAGATGACAACAAATCAGATGATAACAAGCAAGATGACAGTAAATCAGACAATAACAAACAAGATAATAATAAATCAGACGATAATAAGTCAGATAATAATAATAAAAACAGCAATACTCAAAATGATAATAAACAACAAAATAACAATTCAAACAATAATAAACAAAATAATACAAACAACAATTCAAATCAAAAAGAAACAACAACTAATAATCAATCAAATATAAATAATAATTCAGCAAACAGTTCAACAACAAGCCAAAACAATTTACCTAAAACAGGTTGGAACAACATAATGTTAGTAATAACAACTGTAATTGTTGCAATTTGTGCAGTTGTAAGTTTTGTGAAATATAAGAAAATAAAATAATATGAATGTATTTCAATAGTTGAGATGGAAAACTTGTAAAGTTTTCTGCCTCAATTAATTATAATGATAAACACTCAGCTATACTGGGAAAAGTAATTTTATTATGATGTAGTATTTGAACTAATAACATTCAAATACAGTTTGAGATAAAGGTAAGCACAGAGTTTTTTAAGCTTCTGTGCTTTTTGAATATCTATAAATAAAAAGCATAACATTAAATAGGCGGTGATATTATGAAAATAATAATCTTTAAAAAGAAAAAAATAATAATCACAACTTTAATAATTATATTTTTAAATATACTAGTTATAAATATTGCACCAGAGATAATTACAAGTTTTGCATTTGAAAAGAAGAAATATTCAATAATGTCTGAAGAATTAAATGAAAAAATAAAAAATCATATAGAAGAAAATGAGAAAATAGCCTATTTAACATTTGATGATGGTCCAAATGCACAAATAACACCAAAGGTACTAAAAATATTAAAAAAGGAAGAAGTCAAAGCAACATTTTTTGTTATTGGAAAAAATGTTGAGGCACATCCTGAAATAGTAAAACAAGCATATGAAGAAGGACATTACATTGGAAATCATGGATATAGTCACAATAATTCAATCTTATATAAAAATGATGAAACATTTGTGAATGAAATAAGAAAAACGGATGAAGCAATTGGCAAAGCGATTGGAGAAGAAAATTATTCATCAAAAATATTTAGATTTCCAAATGGATTTATGTCAAAATCATATCGTAAAAGAAAAGATAGAGCAGAAGAGCTATTAAAAGAAATGAATTATTCATATGTAGATTGGAACTGTTTAAATAATGATTCAATAAGAAAATATTCAAAGTTTCAGTTAGTTGAAAATTTGAAAAAAAGCGCAAAAGACAAAGATATTTTAATAATACTAATGCATGATACAAAAGATGTAAGCAATAGTTCAGAAGCATTAGAAGATTCAATAAAGTATCTGAAATCAAAAGGTTACCAATTTAAAAATTTCTATGATTAATTCAAAAAACGTTAATGAAATATTTATGATACAAACCATTTATTGTCTAATACATTATTAAGTGATATATTATATATGGTGATAAAAATGGATAAAATTTTAACTTTTGTAGTAAATGAATATAATGAAATATTGTTATTAAAAGGTAGTGAAAATGATCCTCAATTCAAAAAATCATTTTGGTATGTAGTAACTGGAGGATGTGAGAAATGTGATTTGAATAGAGAGGAAACAGTAAAAAGAGAAATAAAAGAAGAAACCGGAATAGATAATATAAAAGATATTTTTTATTTGAATTGGATATTTAAATATACTTCACTTGGAATAGAATGCACGGAATATGCATATATAACATTTGTACAAAAAGAAGAAATAATATTGAATGAAGAAAATATTGATTATAAATGGTGTGATAAAAAAGAATTTTTAGAAAAAATAAAATGGTATGGCGATAAGAATAAATTAGATAAAGTTTTAACAAAAGCTTTAGAGAAAAAAATATATTTTGAAAATGAAAAAATAGAAAATTTTTAAAAATAGATACTCATGTGTCTATTTTTTCTTTTTAATAATATTTATAAAAATATGTACAAAAATGAAAAAGTATGGTAAGATATACAAGTAATTTATTACGTAAAATCAAAAAAGGAGGAATTAATCATGTCAGGACATAGCAAATGGCATAATATTGCAGCTAAAAAAGGAAAGGCTGATGCTGCAAGAGGAAAAGTTTTTACAAAACTAGGTAGAGAATTATTAATAGCAGTAAAACAAGGTGGTCCAGATCCTGCGGGTAATTCTAAATTAAAAGATGTTATAGCAAAATGTAAGGCAGCAAACATGCCAAATGATACAATTAACAATGCAATCAAAAAAGCTTCTGGATCAACAGATTCAGCAAACTACGAAGAAATTACATATGAAGGATATGGAGTTTCAGGAGTAGCTGTAATTGTTAATGCATCAACAGATAATAGAAATAGAACAGCTGCTGATATTAGACATGTATTTGATAAAGCAGGAGGAAACCTAGGAACAACAGGTTGTGTATCATATATGTTTGAGAAAAAAGGTGTTATAGTAATAGATAAAGAAAGTACAGATATGTCAGAGGATGACTTAATGTTACTTGCAATTGATGCTGGAGCAGAAGATTTCGAAGCACAAGATGACTGCTATGAAATAACAACAGCACCAGAGAACTTCTCAAAGGTTAGAGAAGAACTTGAGAAAAACAATTTATCATTCGTTGAAGCAGAAGTAAGAATGATACCAAATACATATGTTAAATTAAGTGAAAAAGATGCTGAAAGAATGGAAAACTTCTTAGAGAAATTAGATGACCTAGATGATGTATCAGACGTATATCATAACTGGGATGAAGAATAAAATTAAAAAGGAATTTTTAGAATAATATATGAATAAAAACCTCCGTTTTATAAAAAATAATAAAAAGGAGGTTTTTTTATGGATTTTAGAACAGATATGGCTGTAGAAAGAAGAGATGTATTTAGAAAAATAAACAAGATATCTAAAGAAATCCCAGGAATAGAAAGCGAAGAAAAGCAGATTTCGGATACAATTCATGTATATAATGTTAGAGTAAAAGACGATGAAGGAGCACAAGCAATACAAAAGCCAATTGGAAATTATGTGACTATAGATGTTAAAAAAATGAGAAATATTCCAAATGAAGAAAAAGAGAAAATTGCTTTTGCAATATCAAGTGAATTACAGCAATTAATTAAAGGATTAGTTAATCCTAAAGATGAAATATTAGTTGTAGGATTAGGAAATTTATATTCAACACCAGATTCTTTAGGCCCAAAAGTAATACAAAGTATTGATGTTACAAGACATATTTTTAAATATTTGCCACAGTATGTGAACGAAAATGACAGAGAAGTTTCTGCGATTTCACCAGGTGTTTTAGGAAGTACAGGAATTGAAACACAAGAAATATTAAAAGGAATTGTAGATAATGTTAAACCAAAATTAATAATTGCAATAGATAGTTTAGCCTCAAAGAGTGTAGAGAGAATAAGCAGTTCTGTACAATTATCTGACACAGGAATTATACCAGGTGCAGGTGTTGGAAATAAGAGAAGAGAGCTTTCAAAAGATACATTAGGAGTTCCAGTAATTGCAATTGGTATTCCTACTGTTTTAGATTTTGCAACAATTGTAAGCGAAGGATTAGATTTGTTTATAGAGAATCTGCAAGATAAGGCAATGTCAAATGAATATTTAAATCAATTACATGATAGGGATAATTATGAAGAAGTAAAATCAGCATTAAATATAGGTGAATACAATATGATTGTTACTCCGAAAGAAATTGATGATTTAGTAGATAATATGAAAGATATTGTCGCAAAAGGAATAAATATTGCAATAAGTTAATAAGAAAAATCTTATATGTAATTTGCACATATAAGATTTTTTTACGTTTATTAATTATAGAAGAAAATATTATATTTGATTTTTGAGTGACGCATAGTTTGAAAGTTTTTCCTCAGGTATTCTAAACGAAGTTTAGTAGGTGGGAAAATATTTTAGCAAGGAACAAAAAAATAAATATAATATTTTCTTAATAATAAAAGTGCTTTTAACCGCCATGTATTGAAAAATATGTTATTGACATATTAATATTTAATGAATAAAATTAGATTGAAGAAATACTATAAGATAAAACATAAAATAAATGAAAGAGAGGAAAATAATATGGGATTTATTAAAGCATTTACAGGAGCATTAAGTGGAACATTTGCAGATCAATGGTTAGACTTCTATGTGCCAAAAGCAGGAGTACCAGCAACAGCAGCAGTATTTGGAGCAGAGAAAAAAGAAAAAGATAATGGTAGAGGAGAAAATACAAAAGGATCTGAAAATATAATAACAAACGGAAGTAAAATAGTAGTTCCAGAAGGAACAGCATTAATTACATTACAAGATGGAGCAATAACAGGATGTATAACAGAGCCAGGAGGATTTATTTTTACATCAGATGATCCTAATTCAAGATCATTCTTAGCTGGAGATGGAATAATTTCATCAACATTAGGAACATCTTGGCAAAGATTTAAATATGGTGGAATACCTGGAAGTGAGCAAGTAGCTATATATGTAAATTTAAAAGAAATACCAGGAAACAAATTTGGAACACAATCAGAAATATATTGGGATGACGCATTTTTAGGAACACAAGTTGGAGCATTAGCAAGAGGTACATATACAATGAAAATCATAGATCCAATATTATTTATAAAATCATTTGTACCTGCTGAATATTTAAGACCAGGAGCAGAAGTGTTTGATTTTGCTGATATGGATAATCCAGCAGGAGAGCAATTATTTAACGAAGTTGTAGGAAGCTTATCAGCAGCATTCTCAAATTATTCAAACGATCCAAGTAGAGGAAATCGTATGGCAAAAATACAAGGAGATCAAATTGGATTTGCTCAAAGCTTATCTCAAGCAGTTGAAGAAGGATATGGATGGAAATCAGGAAGAGGATTAGAAGTAGTAAAAGTTGCAATAACAGCTATTGAGTATGACGAAGATACTAAGAAATTATTAAGTGATGTTAAGAAAGCAGATGCTTTGTCAGGTGCAAGAGGAAATTCATTTATGCAACAATCAGTTGCACGTGGATTCCAGGCAGCAGGTGAACAAGGCGGAGGATCTGGAATGGCATTTATGGGAATGGGAATAAATTCAGTAGGAGGATCAATGGGTGCTTTCCAACAGCCAGTGCAACAGCCTCAACAACCAGCTCAACAGCCAGCTCAGCCAGCACAACCAGCGCAACCAGCGCAATCACAAGAAGATCCATACGAAAGACTAGCTAAATTAAAAAAATTAGCAGATGATGGAGTTATAACTCAAGAGGAATTCGAAGCAGAAAAGAAAAAACTTTTGGGGGTTTAGAATATGAATGAAGAAAACGGAGCAACTGTCATAAAAACAGATGTTGGAGCAAAAGATGGTCAAAACAAATGTCCTAAATGTGGAGCTACAGATATTTCATTAAATCCTAGAAGCGGAAAGTTGAGATGTAATTTTTGTAGATATGAATTTGAACCAGAAAAATTTGATGCAATGGAAACAGATATAAGCAACTTACAAGGAGAAGTTGTAGGTTCAGGAGCATCTGATATAATTGCAGACACAAATGATATGGTAACATTTAAATGTAGTAGTTGCGGTGCAGAGGTTGTAGTTGATACAGCACAAGCAACTCAAGCTAGATGTCATTGGTGTAGAAATACATTATCTGTAAACCAACAAATTCCCAATGGAGCTGTACCAGATACTGTACTTCCATTTAAAATTTCTAAAAAGGAAGCTAAGGAGTCAATTGAACAATTTGTAGGAAAAAGAAAATTCTATGCTCATCCTCAATTTAGAAGAGAATTTACAACAGAAAATGTAATGGGAGTATATTTACCATACATGATTGTTGATGCAAATGCACATGCCAATTTGCAAGGACAAGGAGAAGTAGAAACAAGAAGTTGGACAGAGAAAAATGGAGACACATATAGAACATATTATGATGCAGATTTATATGACATTGAAAGAGATTTTGATTTAACAATTGAAGGTTTAACAGTTGAATCAAGTAAAGATAAACTTGATAGAAGTGGAAAAACAAAAACAAATAATATTATAAATTCAATTATGCCATTTGATACAGAAAACTGTGTAAAATGGGATTCAAATTACATAAAAGGATATACATCAGAAAAAAGAGATACAAATGTTGATGAATTAAAAGAACTTGTTGAAGCTCAATCAAAAGACATAGCAAGATTTGCAGCAAACAAAACAATTACAAAATATGATAGAGGTGTAAGATGGGATTCTGAGAGACTAGAAGTAAAAGGACAACAATGGAAATCAGCATACTTACCAGTTTGGTTATATAGCTATCAAGAGAAAAAAGGTAATGAAAGTTTATTACATTATGTTGCTGTAAATGCCAGAACTAAAGAAACAATGGGAAGTGTTCCAATTCATATGCCTAAATTATTTGCAATGTCAGCATTTGTTGAACTTTTTGGTATAATCGCTATGATGTTTACAATGAGTGATGATAGATATTGGCCATGGCTATTTTTATTAAGTGGTTTCATATATTTTTGGATAATATATTCTAAATATAGAAACACAGGTGCAAGACACAATTATGAAACAGAAACAAAAACAGATGTGAAAAATTTACGTGAAGAAGATAGATTTATTAGAAAAAGAACTAGACTTGATAATTCAACAATGGAAGGAGCTAATAATAAAAAAATTACAGGAAACGTAGGTTTTAGCTTCGACAGTGTAAAAAATATGCTTAAATAAAATTTTCAATAAAGAGAACTTAAAAGAGTTCTCTTTATTTGAAATATATGATATACTTCATAAGAAATTAAAACAAAAGGAGTGATTGCACATATGGGTGAAAAAATAAAAATATTATGCTATGGAGATTCTAACACTTGGGGCTATATACCAGGAACAGATCATCAGAGATTTAGCAAAGATGAAAGATGGCCAGGAGCTCTTCAAAGAATGTTAGGAGATAAATATGAAATAATTGAAGAAGGATTAAATAGCAGAACTTTAATATCAGTAGATAAACGTAGAGATAGAGAAGGTAGAAGTGGAGCAGAATATTTATTACCATGCTTAGATACACATGATCCAATCGATTTAGTAATAATAATGCTTGGAACAAATGAATTAAAAACAGAATTTTATAGAAATCCAAAAGAAATTGGGGAAATATTTGAAGAAAGTTTTGTTAAGAAAATTATTTCAAGAAAATCTGTATGCAGAAAAACTTGTCCCAAACTATTGATAGTAGCTCCACCAATAATAACAAAAGAAAGTCCAAAATTTATTGGTGGAATAGAAAAATCAAAGAAGATATCTGAGATTTATGAAGATATCGCAATGAGAAACGATTGCGAATTCATAGGTAACGAAGAATGGCTAGTTGGAGAAGATGGAATCCATTTAAGTAGAGATGGACACAGAATTTTAGCAAGCAAATTAAGTATGAAAGTTAAAGAAATTTTTAAATAAATATGTATATAAAATTAATAATTATTGGTATAATAAACAAGAGAAAAAAGAAAAGGAGATGTTAACGAATGACAAAATTTGTTTTAAATGAAACTTCATATTTTGGAAAAGGGGCAAGAGAAGAATTGCCTAGAGAAATCAAAGAAAGAGGTTTCAAAAAAGTATTAGTAGTAACAGATAAAGCTTTATTTGAAGTAGGAGTAACTGCAAGAGTAACAGAAGTTTTGGATAAAGCAGGAATTGAGTATTCAGTATACTCAGAAGTTAAACCAAACCCAACAATAAAAAATGTACTAGATGGATTAGCAAAATGTAAAGAATTTGGAGCTGATGTAATAGTTGCAGTAGGTGGAGGATCTAGTATTGATACTGCAAAAGGAATATCAATATTAATGACAAACCCAGATAGAATGGATGTTGTATCATTAAATGGAGCATCAAACACAAAAAATAAAGGATTACCATTAATTGCATTACCAACAACATCAGGAACAGCAGCAGAAGTTACAATAAACTATGTAATAACAGATGAAGAAAGAAAAATAAAGATGGTATGTGTTGACCCACACGATATTCCAATCTTAGCAATAGTTGATTCTGATTTAATGGCATCAATGCCAAAGTCAATTGCAGCTTCAACAGGAATGGATGCATTAACACATGCAGTAGAAGGATATATCACAAAAGCACACAACACAATGTCAGATATGTTCCATATGAAAGCTATTCAATTAATATTTGCAAACTTACCAGCAGCAGTAAATGATAAAGACGAAAAAGCAATAGAGAATATGGGACTTGCTCAATATATTGCTGGTATGGGATTCTCAAATGTTGGTTTAGGAATTGTTCACTCAATGGCTCATCAATTAGGAGCTGTATATGATACACCACATGGAGTAGCAAATGCAATTTTATTACCAACAGTAATGAGATTCAATGGAGCTGTATGTGCAGATAGATTTAGAGAAATCTTAGTTAATATAGGAAGACCTGATGCAGCACACTTAAATGATCAAGATGTAATAAATACTTTCGTTTGGATGATTGAAGAATTATCTAAAAAGGTTGGAATTACAATGAGAGTAAAAGATACAGGATGCAAAGAAGAAGATTTAGAAATGCTTGCAGATAAAGCAATGCAAGATCCTTGCAAACCAGGAAATCCAAGAGAAGTTTCAAAAGAAGATTTCATTAGATTGTTCAGAGAAGCAATGTAGGGTTATATATTCAATGAAAAATTTTATATTAACTTTTTGAATCACCGCGCAGGGACCAAACGAACGAAGTGAGTTCGATTGAAGCATTCTACCCGGTTAGAAAATAAAAAATATCAATTGACTATAAAGCCAATTGATATTTTTATTTTCTAAATTTAAAGAATGCAGGGCAGCAAGGTGTGAGAAAATTAATATAAAATTTTTCAACCGCGGTGGTTCGAAAAAGCTTAATATAAATTTTTTCTAGAATAAAAGTATAAAAAAGAATATTATATTTATTTTTTAGTGACGCGCAGTTTGAGAGTTTTTACCTAACCTTCTAAACGAAGTTTTGTGGGTGGTAAAATCTCTTAGCAAGAAGCAAAAAATAAATATAATATTCTTTTAAAAGTTATTATAGAAATTTTAATAAATCTAAAATAATCAAATGAAGCGGATAGAAACAGTAAAACATCAATTTAATCCTACTACTTGATTTCCCCTTTTTGCCATTATACGCCAAAATTAAAGTTAACGAAATTACTGAGAAAAACAATTGGAACAAAATATATTGCAAATTAAAAAGTGAAAACGTATAATAAGACATTTTTTTCATATATAAAATAAACAATAAAAATATTTGAGTAGATACCATATAAAGTTTATTTGCCCTAAAAATATAAAAGCAAACAATCATTAAAACACCAAAAGCACCATAATCAAACTTTAATAATTCTGAGATTACAGCTAATAGAATTATAAGGGGAATAGAAATATATTTTGATTTTATCTTATCATAAATTCTAATTCCAAGTAATCCAAAGGCTAATGTAAAGAAAATATTTAAATATAAGCCGTTAAAAGACCTTCCAACAAATAATAAATAAGCAGGAACTTGTGAAATTACTCCGAAAACAATTAGTCTAGTCAAATATTTTTTAAAGTTTCTTGTGTGAACATACCCTTCAGAAATTAAAAATGCAAACAAAGGAAAAGCAACTTTTCCAATGTAAATCAAAGGAACAGAATACTTTGGATACACGAATGGTATATGGCACAATAACATAGTAAAACAAGCTATAAATTTTAATAAAAATGCTGACATAAAAATACTCCTTATTTTTTTCTATTATTATATCAATTACGAGAAAGATATTTCAATAGAAAATAAGGAGTAAAATTAATCATTACTTTTATTTTTAGAATCAGCAAAAGTAGTTTTATAAAAATTACAAATTTCACAGTCGTAACAAATAGAAATTTTGTTGCTAAATATATTTTTTAATGTTTTCAAAAATTCATCTTCTTGACTTAAAACATGAACATACAATTTATTCGGAAGTAAATTAAGAACAGTGTTAAGTACATAATCATTATTAGAAAACGAAATATCAGATAAATATTTTGAATCAACAATGTTATTATCAATAGGGATAATGTTTTTATTTTTATCCAACAAAATTGCTTCTTGGTTTAAATAAACTAAGTTAATAACATCAATTTTAGAAGGTTCAGAGTTTATATAATCACGGAGTAAAGTTATAAACTTATCATATTCTCGATTTATAATAAAATTATTAACAGACAGATCGACCAAATATTCAAGAACTTCAATATAATCTTTTAATCGAAAATTAATAAATCCAGAAAGAATCATAGATGGATTATTTTTTATATAATCATATACAGATATAAAAACCAAATCATCTTTACTTTGCAAATTGTCATCAATAATAGAAGAGGAAATATTAGATATTTGTAATTGTTCATAATCAGAAAAATAGAAATAATTTTTTTTAATAATCTTCTTAATTAATATTCTTTCATATATAGTAATTATTAAATTAGAAATGAATAATGAAAAATTTTGAATAGAAGATGCATCAAAAGTAAAAACTATCTTATTTTTTCCTTCTTTAAATTTCACATCTTGTAAATTAAAATTCTTTGAAATATAAGAACAAACTTCGTTATACTCTTTAGAATTTTCAAGAAACAGAGTAAACATACAATAAGCCTCCTACAAAAGTATTATTGACACTTTGTAATAGTTTATTCTAAAAGACAAAAAAAGAGTTTGTCATATTACGACAAACTCAAAATATATATTTTATTTATAAATTCTATAATCAATATCAGTAAAAATTAAATCTTGCTCATAAATATCATCAACAAATTTTTCATCAATCTTATCATTTTTAATTTGATAATACAATTTTGTAAAACGACCGATATGCTGTTTGATTCTCTTTTTAGCATAATCAACCATAGTTCCATTGGTGATAATAAATAGCCAATCACTACTTTGAGCAAGTAAAAGTTCACGAGCACATTGATTTAATGCCTTTTTTCTTGTACCATCTTCTTCGTCAGGGAACATATTAGCAAGTTCAACCATTCTGTTTCCAGCTTTGTGAAGATGACGATGAGCATAATCATTTGTTGGATTAAGCCAAACTTCACTATATCCGTTAGCACCCCAACTTGAACGGCAAGGAGAGGCAACTTGAATATTTGGATGTCTGTCAATATAATCTCCAGGAGTTATAAGACTGAAATTACAATCATCATAATAAATTTTCTTAAATAAAACATATAACCAATAAGGACCTTCATACCACCAATGTCCATAAAGTTCAGCATCATAAGGACAAACAACAATAGGAGGAGTATCCATAAATTTTGCAAGTGTATCTATTTGAGCAGTTCTTGAATCAAGAAAATGACCAGCTTGTCTTTCAGCTGTATCCATAGCCCATCTAGGATTATAATAATCTTTTTCACCAGATTTAGAAGTAATTCTATAATACTTAATTCCAGTATGAACACGCACACCATTAGAAGCAATGTAAGGTTTTATATAATCATAATCTAAATCATATCCAATATCTCTATAAAATTCTCTATAATTAAAATCACCTGGGTAACCACAAATAGAACTCCAAACTTGTTTTGAAGACTCGATATCTCTACCAAATGCAACCAAACCACCAGGAGAAACAATAGGTGCAAATGTTCCATAAAGTGGAGCAGGGTCAGCATATAAAATTCCATGTGATTCTACAATAGCATATTCGATACCAAACTCTTTTAAATATTGATCAGCTTCAGGAATATATCCACATTCAGGAAGCCAAATTCCACGAGGTTGTCTACCAAAATATTTTTTATATGTTTGAACTCCAACAGCAATTTGAGCTCTAACTGTTTGAGGAGTAACATAAAGTATAGGAAAATATCCATGCGTAGCACCACAAGTAATAATCTCCAAAAATCCAGCATCTTGAAAATGCTTAAATCCAGTTATTAAATTGCAATCATAAACATCCCTAAAAACATGTAAATCATTAGAATATCTATCATAATAATATTGAGCTAAATTATGAACTCTTTCATCATAAACCGTTCTCTTTAATTCTTTTTTTGCAAGCTCAATATGTTTCTTTAAATATTTAATATAACGTTCTTGTAATAATTTGTTATCAAGCATATATAAAAGTGGAGGAGTCATTGTCATCGTTAATCTAAACTTAACATTTTCTTCTTCTAACTTCTTGAAATTAAGTAATAATGGAATATAAGTTTCAGACATTGCTTCAAAAAGCCATTGTTCCTCTAAATAATCTTCACTTTCAGGATGGTGAATAAATGGCAAATGGGCATGAAGTATAAAAGTAACGTATCCTTTATTTTTATCCATAAAAATCTCCTTTATTTTTTAAGTGTAATAATAAAAAGCTTATATAAAATTCTTCAATAGAAAAAGGCAAAAGCAATTAATTAAATTTAAAAACATAGCTTTTGCCAAATCTTATTTAAAAGTAGAAGTAGGATTTCCAGAAGATGGATTACTTAAACTAAAGATATTAGATAAGTTTTCTACTTGATAAATTTCTTTATACAAACTATAAAAATCAATTAATTTGTTATTAGCTAAAATACGACGTGTATCTTTATAAGTTTCTTCATTTGTTTTTACATTTCTATATTTAACCTTTGGTTTAACTTCATCAAGAAGAACATGATCATTAGGCATAACTAAATTATTTGAAAAAGTAACTGGAATTATAGAATTAACATCTTCTATAGGTGGTAATTCAGGATTTCTTTTTGCATAATCTTTAAAGCGTCTACCAAGTTCAACATAATATTCACTACGAGAATCAGATAAGTGAATATACCAACTATTTGCGAAATCATTAATTTCAATTTCCTGAGAATAGTTTAAAGTTTTATTATGAACTATTAAAACGGGATAAGTATCATTAAAGAAGTATTCCCCGTATTTTTCTTTATATTTTTCTCTATCAGCGTCTGAAAGATCCCAATAAACAAATAAAATTTTTGGAGTCTGAGCCAAAATTTTAACAACCGTTTCATTATAACGATAAGGTAAATCATAATATTCTAAAACACTAGCAAAATCCTTTTTTTCTTCTTTTTTAGTCTTTTTAGAAATACTTTTCTTACGAGCCGTTGCTAAAGATGGAACTTTAACAATTTTTGTTTTTCTAGTCTTTGACTTAGTAGATGTACTTTTTTTAGAAGATACTGATTTTGACTTTTTTATAGAACTTTCTTTAGTATCTTTCAAAACTGCCTTATCAGATTTAGAAGTTGACTTAGACTGCTTAGAAACTTTTTTAACTGGAGTCTTAGATGTTTTAGATTTACTTGCTGTTACTTTTTTTACTTTGTCTTTTATATCATCTTTTTTAGATTCTTTGTCGATTCTAGGCATGCATTTTTTCCTCCTTTGTAAAATTAATAATACTTATACAATAATATATATAATTTTAAAAAAATACAAGACTAAAATCAAAAAAATGTCGATAAAATAATTTTTTTGCAATTTCCTATTTACTTTTATTTTTTTATTATATAAAATAATCACTAGAGAAATTATTTACTAAAGAAAAATAATAAAAAAACGAAAGGGGCTATTGAAAAAAATGAAAATTTTAATGTTGTCATGGGAGTATCCACCAAGAATTGTAGGAGGAATATCAAGAGTCGTACATGATTTATCTCAAAGACTAATCAAAGATGGACACGAAGTAACAGTTGTTACATATAAGGACGGAGATGTACCATACTTTGAGGATGATAATGGAGTAAAAGTTTATAGAGTTGACAATTATATGATTAGCCCTAATAACTTTATAGACTGGATAATGCAAATGAATTTCAATTTAGTTGCAAAAGCAAGTGAAATCATAAATAAAGAAGGAAAATTTGATGTAATTCATGCACATGATTGGTTAGTTGCATATGCAGCAAAATCATTAAAAAATTCATACGATATTCCAATAGTTGCAACAATACATGCAACAGAAGCTGGAAGGAATAGCGGAATTCATGATGAGACTCAAAGATATATAAATGATACTGAATGGATGTTAACATATGAAGCAACAGAAGTAATAGTAAATAGTAATTATATGAAAAGTGAACTTCAAAGACTTTTCGGATTACCATATGAAAAAATAAATGTTGTTCCAAACGGAATAACACAAACTAATTTTGCAGGATATGAAAGAGATTATGAATTTAGAAGACAATTTGCAGCAGATAACGAAAAAATAATCTTATTCTCAGGAAGATTAGTATATGAAAAGGGAATTCAAAATTTAATAGCAGCAATGCCAAAAATATTACAAGGATATAATGATGCAAAACTAGTAATAGCAGGACGAGGAGGAATGTTAGACGAGTTACGTGCACAAGTTGATTACCTAGGAATATCTAATAAAGTATATTTCACAGGATACTTAGATCATAAGACATTATGCAAAATGTATAAATGCGCTGATGTATCAGTATTTCCAAGTACATATGAACCATTTGGAATTGTTGCACTAGAAGCAATGCTTGCAGGTATTCCAGTAGTTGTATCAGATGTTGGAGGACTAAACGAAATTGTAGATCACGGAGTAAACGGAATGAAGAGCTATGCTGGAAATCCAAACTCATTAGCAGACTCAATTCTTTCATTATTATATAATCCACAATTATGTGCCAATGTTGTAAAACAAGCAAAACTAGATGTTAAAAATAAATATAATTGGACAAAGATAGCACAAGACACACACTTTACATATCAAAAAGCAATTTGCCAAACAATGGCAGAAAAACAAGCTCGTCAAATTGCACAAGAAGAAGCACAAAAAACAAAGAAAGCAAAAAATTCAGAAAAAGAAATTACAAACTTACTTGGATTCAAGAAAAGACAAGCTTATGCATAGAATGAAAAAGTTTTACAAAAGAGAGCATATCAAGCTCTCTTTTTGCATAATAGAGAAGTTCTTAGAACATCCTATTATATAAATACATTAAGAAAGGAAGATTTTTAAATGAACGTATACGATGAAGTTAACAATTTAGCTAGAGCATTAAAAGAATGTAGAGAATTTACAGAATACAAAGAAGCAAAAGATAAAGTAAAATCAGTAGAAGGATTAAGAACAAAAATAGATGAATTTGAGAAAATAAGATATGAAGAACAACTATTAGCTTTGCAAGGTGAAAAACAATCAGAAGAAAAAATGAAGAAATTGCAAGAATTATATCAAATTTTAGTACAAAATCCTGATGTTAAAGATTATTTTGATAAAGAAGTAAGATTTAATGTTATGATGGCAGATGTAAACAAAATTATAGGGGATGCAATTAAAGATGTTTTGCAGTAGAAAATTCGCTTAAAGTATTGACATGTAAACATTTTCCAAATATAATACAAAGAGATTAAGCAGAAGGAATGGTAAAAAACGTAATGCAAAATTTATATTTTCAAAAAGAAGAATATAATAATTTAGACGATAATGAAGTAATTACTAAAATAAAACAAGGCGATAAAAAAGCCTTGAATTATTTGTTAGACAAGTATACAGATGTAGTTAGCATGAAAGCAGGTAAATATTTCATTGTTGGAGCTGAGAAAGAGGATATTATCCAAGAGGGATTAATAGGCCTTTTTAAAGCGATTAAAAGTTTTAATCCTGAAAAACAAAGCTCTTTTAAAACTTTTGCTAATCTATGTATTGAAAGACAGTTACAAACAGCAATAAAATCTTCTATGAGACAAAAACACATGCCACTAAATTCTTATCTATCATTAAATATATCAGCATATGATGAAAATGAAGATACAAGTTTATTAGAAGTCTTTGAAACAGAAAACGCAGCTGAGGATCCGCTAGATATAGTTACAAAAAAAGAATATTATAACTTTGTTGAAGACAGAATAGAAGAGACATTAAGTGACTTTGAAAAACAAGTGTTGCATAGATATACAAACGGAGAAAGCTACACACAAATTGCAGAAAGACTAAATGCACCAGTAAAATCAGTAGACAATGCAATTCAAAGAATTAGAAAGAAAACAGTAAAAAATATATTGAACTATGAAGAATAGTTCAAAACTATGCTTTCATAGCTCAGTAGGTAGAGCACATCCATGGTAAGGATGGGGTCGCCAGTTCGATTCTGGCTGAAAGCTCCAAAATATAAAGCTCTGTAACTCACTAATTATAAGGAATTACAGAGTTTTTAGTTTGAGAGTTAATGCAATTTTAATGTAATAAAATTCTGCAACATAAAAGCAGGTGTCAATGACACCTGCTTTGCTTCAGCTTCATACTAATCAATAACTTCTTCATAAACCCATTTGCCATCTTCTTGATGAAATAATAATTCAGTAGATTTACTGTTTCTATCTATCTTAAAATGATTATCAGTACTGTATTTATCCACACTAGAAAAACGTAGTATATCTTTATAAAATAATGCTTTTTTGTATATTGTTACAACATAATAAGTTTTGTCTTTATAGATTTTTACATTTCCATATGTAGAATCAGAACCAGGTGTTAAATCATTTATATTTACTGCATGAAAAACATAATCACCAGTATTATATAAATCTTCATTGCAATTTTCTTTTAATTTTGACTTATCTACATCTTCAAGCCAATAATGTTTGTATGAATTATAATTATCATTATTTATATAAAAATAATTTCTGTTTGTACGATCTGGTGTTTCCATTCCCCATTCATATGCATAGTCAATATATGTCCAATCTTCAGGAATAAAATTATTTTTTGTAAGTTCAGACAAGATGCTAAGATAAGTGTCATCAACCTTTTGACTTTCCTGAATAGCATTACCGGCAGTGGAAAAGATTTTATCAAAAAACTTATAAAAAACAGTTCCAAATAAGATACCAAAAACTATTAAAACTATAAGTATGAAAATACATATTCCAATTATAACTTTTTTAACTTTACGTTTCATAAATAACTCCCCCATAAAAATCTTTATGAAAAAATTATAGCATAAGCAAATTATAAAGGGAAGGTTTAAAAAAAATATAAAAACTTTAAGACGAAAATAAAGGCTTTATCTCTTGAAATACTTGTAATTGCAAGAAAAACATGGTATATTATTATAAATTTTTTATGTATCCTAGTGTAATAATTTAAATGGGAGGTAAGTATATTATGGAGAGAAAAGAAAAGATAGCCAGAATACGGGAAAGTATGCTAAAAAATCAATATCCGCTGGAATTTAACCAGTATCGTTGTCATAGAGAAAACTGCTATGCATATATACTTGGATCAGATTTTGAAGATGATATGTCGGATGGAGATTATATATACAACCTTGGCTGCATGTCACAAGTGAATTATCCACCTAAAACAATTCCAGAAGCAGAAGAAGCTTTTTATAGTGATATGGAAGTATTAGGAGTTGATTGTAGAAGATGCGAATTGGATGCTAAAGTAGCACCAGGAGAATGGAAAGTTGTTTTGTTTTATGAAGGATTTTTTTCAGATTCGTACGATTTTCATTTTGTTAAAGAAGACAAAGGAGGCGGTTGGTCTCATAAACAAGGAGTACACGGAGGCGTATGGCGGTTTGGCAGAGATCCGAGAAGCATGACCGATTTGGATTTTGTAGATTGCTACATTCTCAAAATGATAAAATAACAAAGCGCGGGGGTAACCCGCGTTTACTTTTTTAAAGTATATTATTTTAGACTTGTAAAAAAATGAATTTTATGATAGATTATATGCGTTAAAACATACCTGTTTAATAATGTGAATAGGCAGCAGGAATGCTGCTTATTTTAACGAAAAAACTCATGAGTGGGGGAATATTAATGAGAATAGGGATAGATTTAGATGGGGTTGTATTAGATACAGAAAAACAATTTAGAAATGATGCAGAACTATATGATATATTGGTTTTAAATAAAAATTCTATGAAAGATCCAACAGAATTAAGAGTTCAAGAAAGATATGATTGGAATGAGCAAGAAGTAGAAACGTTTGTAAAAACTTACTTTTTGGAAGCAACTAAGAAAAGCCACATTATGCCAGGTGCTAAAGAGGTAATAGAGTTATTAAAAAAAGACGGACATGAACTAATAGTAATAACAGCCAGAGGAATGGATACACCATTAATGAGAAAATTAGGAGAAAAAATGCTAGATGAAGCTGGAATCAAATTTGACAAATACTATTGGGGTAAAAAAGAAAAAGTTGAAATTGCCAAAAAAGAAAATATAGACATCATGATAGAAGATTCATTAAGAAACTGCATGAAATTTTCAGAAGCAGGAATAAAGTCAATATATTTAAAAGACAGCAATCTAAAATCAGCAAATGATTCAAATATAAAGGAATGCTATATTTGGGCAGAAATCTATAGATATATAAGAAGTTTAAGTATGTAAAAATAAAAAATAAATAGAAAATTAAGCTGAAAATTAAAAAATAAATAAATAGAAAATTCAAAAAAGAAACGAGTATTACAAGGCAAACGAACGAAAAAAACGGAGGCGTACATAAGTACGTTGAGGATTTTTGATGTGAAGTTTGCCAAGTAAAGAGTAAATTAAGCTGAAAAAGATTGAGGCAAATACAAGGCAAAATAAAATTAAAATACCGGAGTGTACGTTGGTACATGAGAATTTTTAATTTTATTTTAACACAGTAGTTGGCCAATATTTTTTAGCGATGTATAGGAGGAAAAGATGAAAATAGGAATAGTCGGCCTACCCAACGTAGGCAAAAGCACAATGTTCAACAGCATAACAAACGCAGGAGCAGAATGTGCAAACTACCCATTTTGCACAATAGAACCAAACGTAGGAGTAGTAGCAGTACCAGACGAAAGACTAGAAAAACTAACAGAAATGTACAAACCACAAAAAACAACACCAGCAGTAATAGAATTTGTAGACATAGCAGGACTAGTAAAAGGAGCAAGCAAAGGAGAAGGATTAGGAAACAAATTCTTATCACACATTAGAGAAGTAGACAGTATTGTTGAAGTTGTAAGATGCTTTGAGGATACAAATATTGTCCATGTTGACGGAAGCGTAGATCCATTAAGAGACATTGAAACTATTAACTTAGAATTAATTTTTGCTGATATGGAAACAGTTGATAAAAGATTAGACAGAGCAAGAAAAAATCTTAAAGCTGATAAAAAATATCAATTTGAAATTGACACTTTAGAAAAAATTAAGAAAACTTTGGAAGATGGAAAATCAGCTAGAACACTTGATTTAAGTGATGAAGAAAAAGAAGTAATTAAAGATGCATTTTTATTAACAATGAAACCAATTTTATATATTGCAAATGTTTCAGAAGATGACTTAGAAAATCCAGAAGCTAATGAAAATGTTAAGAAAGTAGAAGAATATGCTAAATCTGAAAATGCTGAAGTTATTCCTTTATGTGTCAAATTAGAAGAAGAGCTAAGCACATTAGATAAAGATGATAAAATTGAAATGCTACATGACCTAGGATTAGAAGAATCAGGATTAGATAAGGTTATAAAAGCTAGTTATAAACTTTTAGGATTAATGTCATTCTTAACAGCAGGTGAGCCAGAAGTTAGAGCTTGGACTATAAAAATAGGAACAAAAGCTCCACAAGCTGCTGGAAAAATTCACTCAGATATTGAAAGAGGATTTATACGTGCAGAGGTTGTTTCTTATGATGATTTAATAAGAGAAGGCTCTATGAACGCTGTAAAAGAAAAAGGACTTATGAGATTAGAAGGTAAAGATTACATTATGCAAGACGGAGACATTGTTTTATTTAGATTTAATGTTTAATGAGGAATAGATGAAAAAATTTTTAACAATTGTTTTAAGTTTAATATTATATGTGCTGGTAATATTTGTTATTTTAGATAAAACTAATACTATTGATGTGAAAATAATAAAAAAAGAGAAAAGCGAAGACGAATATATTAATAATGGTTTAACATTGAGTGACGCAAACCTAAGCAACTCTAATGGTAAAGAAGATAAGTTTTATTATAATCAATTAGACGAAACAGCAAAGATAATTTATGATAAACTTGTTGAAAATAAAGAGAATTTAAAAAGTGGTACAGCACAAATTGAATTTACGAAAAAAGAATTTGATAGTTTATTAGGAAAGAGTGACGGATTAAATATATTAAGCAATGAGTATCAAAATGCGGTAGATGCATTGAGATATGATAACGTAGAATTTTATTATGTTGATTTTTCTAAAATGATATTGAAAACAATAACATACACCAGAGGAAAAGATATAAGTTATAAAGTATATTTAGCATGTAATGAAAATGAGGAAAATTATCTAGATGAATCAATTACAAAAGATGATATAAATATACAGTTAGATGAGTTAGACCAAAAGTCAGATGAAATACTTCAAGGAGCACAAGGAAGCAATTATAAAAAAATGCAATATATTCACAATTGGTTGATTGATAATATTAAATATGACACTACATATTCAAAACCTAATACCAGAAACATATATGGAGCTTTAATTAGTGGAGAAGTAGTATGTGAAGGATATGCAAAAAGTTTCAAGTATTTATTGGATAAGTTAGGCATACCTTGTATTTTAGTTTCAGGTGAAGCGGTTAATTCAGAAGGAAAAAGAGAAAATCATATGTGGAATTATGTCAAAATTAATGAAATCTGGTATGCAGTTGATGTTACATGGGATGATCCAATAATTTTGAATAATGGTGAATTAAATAAAGAAAATAGATATAAATATTTTTGCCAAGGTGATAACATAGATTCTAACCATTTTATTTCAAATAAAATAACAACGAATGGCCAAGAATTTGAATATCCAGAATTATACCATAAGGAGCAATAGAAAGGATTATAAATATGAAATATTATATTACAACAATGGGATGCCAACTAAATGAAAATGATTCAGAAAAATTAGCTGGAATCGTTGAAGGTATGGGATTCGAAAAAACAGAAAAATTAGAAGAAGCGGATTTAGTAATATACAATACTTGCTGTGTTAGAGAAAATGCAGAAGAAAGATTATTCGGAAAATTGGGAGAATTAAAAAAGCAAAAAGAAGAAAAAGGAACAATTATAGCAATAGGTGGATGCATGATGCAAGAACCTGCAATGCTTGAAAAAATCAAGAAAAGCTATAATTATACAGATATTGTATTTGGAACACATACACTACACAAATTTGAAGAAGATTTGAAAAAAGTATTGGAAAATGGAAAGAAAGTAAGAGATGTAATAGATATAGATGGCGAAGTAATAGAAGATTTACCCATCAAAAGAAATGATAACTTTAAAGCTTCAGTTACAATAATGTATGGTTGTAATAATTTTTGCTCATACTGCATAGTTCCTTATGTTAGAGGAAGAGAAAGAAGTAGAGAGCCTGAAAAAATCCTTGAAGAAGTGGAAATGCTTGCAAAAGAAGAATATAAAGAAATTACTTTATTAGGCCAAAATGTAAATTCATATAATGGAAGAGAAAATTATAAATTTGCAAACTTGTTAAATGATGTATGCAAAATAGATGGAATAGAAAGAGTTAGATTTATTTCACCACATCCAAAGGATTTTACAGACGATGTTATTGAAGCGATTGCTAATAATCCTAAAATAGCAAGAGTACTACACTTACCATTACAATCAGGGAGCTCAGCTGTATTGAAAAAAATGAATAGAAAATACACAAAAGAGCAATATTTAGAACTTGTTGATAAAATAAAAACAAGAATACCAGATGTAGTATTATCAACAGATATAATAGTAGGTTTCCCAGGAGAAACAGAAGAAGACTTTGAAGACACACTAGATGTAGTTAGAAAAGTAAATTATGAACAAGTATTTATGTTTATATATTCAAGAAGAGAAGGAACCGTTGCAGACAAGATGGAAAACCAAATACCTGAAGAAATAAAACATAAAAGATTTGATAGATTAAAAGAATTATTTGATAGCAGAGTTTCAGGAAACAATCAAAAATATATAGGAACAACACAAAAAATCCTAGTAGACGGATACAGCAAAAACGACAAAGAAACACTAACAGGAAGAACAGACACAAACAAAGTCGTTAACTTTAAAGGAAACGAAGAACTAATAGGAAAAATGATAAACATCAAAATTACAGAAGAGCATAAATGGTACCTATCAGGAGAAATCAAATAATAAAAGAAGTAAAGTTGAAAAAATTAAATTTTACAAAGAAGAGGCTTGGAAAGATTGAATGAATTTCAAGGCAAAATGATTTGTGAAATAAAATATATAAATGGAGTAAGGTTGAAAAAGAATTAAATTTTACAAAGAAGAGGATTGGAAAGATTGAACGAATTTCAAGGCAAAATAATTTGTGAAATACAATATATAAAAGGAGTAAGGTTGAAAAAGAATTAAATTTTTACAAGAAAAGATGTATCTAAAAGGCAAGGGAGCGTATGTGTATACGTAACCGCGTTTTAAATGCATATTGACGCAGTAAAAATTGTAATTATTTTTCAACGCAAGGAGGAAAAACAATGGCAGAACTATCACCAATGATGCAACACTACATGGAAAAAAAGGAAGAATACAAAGACTGCATACTATTTTACAGACTAGGCGACTTTTATGAAATGTTTTTCGACGACGCAATAACAGCATCAAGAGAACTAGAAATAACGCTAACAGGAAGAGCATGTGGACTTGAAGAAAGAGCACCAATGTGCGGAGTACCATTCCATGCAGCAGACATGTACATAGCAAAACTAATATCAAAAGGCTACAAAGTAGCTATATGCGAACAATTAGAAGAT
The DNA here is from genome assembly GCA_934149275.1 of uncultured Clostridia bacterium. Taxonomy (GTDB): domain Bacteria; phylum Bacillota; class Clostridia; order TANB77; family CAG-508; genus UMGS1994. The sequence goes on from CAKPEG010000004.1 coordinate 69,784, forward strand.
CCTAAAACAGCAAAAGGAATAGTAAAAAGAGACGTAATAAGAGTTGTGACACCCGGAACAGTAATAGAAAGCAATTTATTAGATGAAAAGAAAAACAACTTTATAATGTCAATAGTAAAAAAAGGATTGTTCTATGGAGTAGCTGTATGTGATGTAAGTACAGGAGATTTCTTAGCAACGCAAATAACAGAAGAAAATAATTTTGAAAAATTATTAGACGAAATTGCAAGATTTATGCCAGTTGAAATAATAACAAATAGAATGATGTATGAATCTGAAAAAGAGATTTCAAGAATAAAAGACAGAATAGATGTATGTATATCAAATACTGAGGAAGAAAGTTTTTCAGAAGAAACAAACTTTTTAGAAAAAATGTATACATTTAAAAATGAAACTGGAAAAAATCTAAAAGATAATTTATTTGCAGTTACAGCAATAAATGGATTAACAGCTTATTTGAGTGCAACACAAAAAATAAAATTAGATCATATTAACACAATTGAATTATATAGAACAACTAAATACATGGCTTTAGATGTAAATGCTAGAAGAAACTTAGAATTAACAGATAGAATGAGAGATAAATCTAAAAAAGGAACACTTTTATGGGTATTAGATAAAACATCAACATCAATGGGCGGAAGAATGTTAAGAAGATGGATTAATGATCCATTAGTTGATGTAAAAGAAATAAATGAAAGACTTGAAGCTGTAAAAGAGTTGAAAGAAAACATGATTCTAAGAGGAGATATCATAGAAACATTAAATAAAGTATATGATATTGAAAGACTTGCAGGAAGAATTTCATATGGAAATGCAAACGCAAGAGATTTAATATCTTTGAAAAATTCATTAAGCAAATTACCAGAATTAAAACAAGAATTAAGTCAAACTGAATCACCAATGCTAAGAGAAATGTATGCAGAACTTGATGAACTAAAAGATATTACAGAATTAATTGAAAAATCAATTGTTGAAGATCCACCAATAACTATAAAAGAAGGTGGAATAATCAAAACAGGATATGATGAAGAAATTGATGAATGTAAAAGAGCAGCAATAGAAGGAAAAAGCTGGCTTGTAAACATTGAAGCAAAAGAAAGAGAATTAACAGGAATTAAAAATTTAAAAGTAGGATATACAAAAGTTTTTGGATATTACATAGAAGTTACTAAATCATTTTTGAAACAAGTACCTACAGACAGATATATAAGAAAACAGACATTAACAGGTGCAGAAAGATTTATAACAGAAGAGTTAAAGTCAATTGAAGACAAAGTTCTAGGCGCAGAAGAAAGAATAATCACATTAGAGTATGAAGAATTTGTAAAAATAAGAACGAAAATATCATCACAAATAGAAAGATTACAAAAATCAGCAACAGTTGTTGCCATAGTTGATGTATTAAATGACTTTGCAACAGTAGCTGAAGACTATGAATATAGTATGCCAACGGTTGATGAAGAAGACGAGATTTTAATAAAAGATGGACGTCATCCAGTAATTGAAAGAATGATAGATGGCGGATCATTTGTTGAAAATGATACATATTTAAATAGAAGAGATGATAGATTATCAATTATAACAGGACCCAATATGGCTGGAAAATCAACATACATGAGACAAGTGGCATTAATAACATTGATGGCTCAAATAGGAAGCTTTGTACCAGCAAGTTCAGCTAAAATTGGAGTAGTTGATAAAATTTTCACAAGAGTTGGAGCATCAGACGATTTAAGTATGGGACAAAGTACTTTTATGGTTGAGATGTCAGAGGTTGCAAATATATTAAAAAATGCAACTAAAAACAGCTTGGTAATATTAGATGAAATAGGAAGAGGAACATCAACATACGATGGGCTAGCAATAGCATGGGCAGTAGCTGAATATATTGCAGACACAAATAATATTGGCTGTAAAACATTATTTGCAACACATTATCATGAATTAACTTCACTAGAAGAAAAACTAGAAGGAGTACGAAACTATCAAATAGCAGTAAAAGAAAAAGGAGAAGATGTAATATTCTTAAGGAAAATCATACCAGGCGGAACAGACGAAAGTTATGGCATTCACGTAGCTAAACTAGCAGGAGCTCCTAAAAAAATGTTAACAAGAGCAAATGAGATATTGAAAACTTTAGAAAAAAAGGTTAGAATAAAAGAGCAAAAAGAAGAAAAAGAAATGAAGAAGCAAGTATCTGGACAATTAGATATGTACAATTATAAATTAGCAGATATTGCATCTGAATTAGACAAAATTGATGTAAACGAATTAACACCAATTGATGCACTAAATACAATAGTCAAAATAAAAGAAAAAATGAAATAGGAGGGTCAAAAAATGAAATGCCCAAAATGTAATGAAGAAATCGCAGATGTAGCTAAATTCTGTACAAAATGTGGAGTTAATATTGAAGAAGAAAAAGCAAGAATTGCTGAAGAAAATGAAAGAAAGCAAAAAGAAGAAGAGGCAAGAAAAAAAGAAATTGAAGACAGAAAAAAATTAGAAGAAATTAGAAAGCAAGAAGAATTAAAAAGAGAAGAAGAAATAAAAGAAGCAGAAAAGAAAGAAGCAATTCGAAAAGCTAAAGAAGAGGGAATAGAATTAGAAATAATCGATAAAAAGCCAGAACCAGAGCCAGAAGAAAAGCCAGTAGAATTTAAAAAGAAAGAAGAAGCTCCAAAAAAGAAAAAACAAAAAGTAAAAATTAAGAAAAATATATTTCAAGTAATAATTAATAAATTGATTTTTATAATAATAGTTGCAGCTTTAATAATAGGTGGAGTATATTATTGTTATACTCAAAATTTATTGCCAGAATTTGCTCAAAATCAAGTAGAAGAATTCGATAAAACATTACAAAATGTAATAAAATTAAACAATGAAGTAAACGATAAAAAGAAAAGCACAACTACATCATCAAATGAAAATAAGATAGATTTAGAAGAAAGTAAAAATGAAACAAATTCAGTGAACGAAAACAAAACAGAATTAGAAGTGAGTCCAAAAGAAACAAGTTCAGCTGACACAAATAACATAAAAGAATTAACAGATGAAGTTTCAATTATTACGAAAGATGGTAAACAAGGATTAATAAATAAAAAAACAGGTGAAACCGTTTTAGAACCCAAATATACTCAAATTTTCTTAGCAAATTATTATGAGGTTGGAAAAACAGAAGCTGATAAAGAAAAAGGAATAGTTGTAAAAGACATTGAAAAATTTTATAAGTTAGACGAAAATTACCATATTTCAACAGAAGTAATAGTATTACCAGATGAAAATGAATAAACTGGAAATTAATTTTAAAAAATATTAAAAAAACTATTGTTAAAAAAAAAAAATAGTGGTATAAATATCTTGTGTTTATATTCAAGAGAAAAAATAGGAGGAAAGAGTAATGAAAAAAATAATATCAATTGCTTTATTATTAGTAGTTCTTTTAGGAACACTAGCTGTAACTGTAAATGCAGCAACAACTGATTCAGTTAATGAAATTTATACAATAGGATCAAAATATGGAATGACAGAAAGTGACAAACAACAATTACAAAACTTTATAGACAGAAATGGAATAACAGAAGCACAAGCTGCAAAATTAGTTGAAAAAGCTAAAGAAGCTGAACAAGTAATGACATCAGCTGGAAAAACAAAATATAGTGAATTAACTACAGCTGAAAAAGACAAATTAAAAGAAATTGCTAACTCAGCAGCAAGTGAAGTAGGAGTTTCATTAGTATTCAAAGCAAAAAGTGTTGAAATCTGGAAAGATGGTAAAAAATTATTAGTAGTAACAAACAATGAAGGAAAATTGGCATATACAGGAAATACATCTAATGTTGTAGCAATAGCAGTATCTTCAATTGCAGTAGTTGCCCTAGCTGCTATTATAGTAAATAAAAGAATAGCTGCAAAAGCAGAATAATAAAGGAAAAATATGCAATATGCTGTTAAAGCAACTATTAAAAAAATAATAGTTGCTTTTTTAATTGTTATAGCTTTTTTTGGATTAATAAATATTTGTTTAGGGCGACAGATTAATCTAAATATATCGTTAATTAACAAAATGGCAATAGATAAGAGTGCTAAAAAAGAAGAAATAATGGCAATAGATACAAATACAAATAAAATTCAAAACTATCCAGAATATGGAACGCAATATGCTACTATAGAAATCCCAAAGATAGACGTAAATTTACCAGTATATTTTGGAAGTACTCTAGATGTTTTGAAAAATGGTGTAGGACACGATAGTGCAAGCTACTTTCCAGGAGAAGGTGGAACAATAATATATATGGGACACAATTCAAAAAATGCATTCAGAAGATTTTCAGAATTAAAAAAAGGCGATGAGATAACTGTAAAGACATCTTATGGGAATTTTACATATAAAATATATGATATGAAATTAATAAATGAAAAAGATTTAGATGCTTTACCAATCCAAAAAGATGAAGAAATATTAATGTGTTATACATGTTATCCATTTAATAATATTGGATATGCTACCCAAAGATATGTAGTATACGCAAAACCAATTTAATGTGAGGAAAATTACATGGAAAAAGTGATAGAAACAATTATAAAAATAATATTAGTTATACTATTATTTGTGAGTATTTTGGTGTTTGGAATATTAAATATATTATCAAATACAGTATTTGATCAAGAATATACATTAAAAAAATTAGAAGAGACAAACTACTATGCAAATATTTATACACAAATAAAATCTGATTTTAGAAATTATATATACCAATCAGGATTAGATGAAAACGTAATTGAAGATATAGTTACACCTGAAGAAGTAAAAGAAGATACTAGAAAAATAATTGTAGGAACATATAATGGATTACACGAAGAGGTTGATACAGCCAAAATTCATGATAGACTAAATAATAATATAAATAAAAGTTTAGAAGGAAAAAAGATTGATAGTAAAACACAAGAATCTATAAACACATTTGTTAATCAAATAACAGATCAATATCAAGAGACAATAACGAAAACGGAATATGAAAATCAAATATATAAAAACTTTTCTAAAATACAAAAGATAGTTAATAAAGGAAAGAAGATTTCAATAGTACTAGTAGTAGTTTGGGGAGCTTTAATAATCATTACATACTATAGAAAAATATTTAAAAATTTAGCATATTTAGGAACAGCATTTTTAAGTGACGGTATAGCTTATATTTTTTTAGATGCATATATATCTAAAAAAATTGACATAGAAAATCTTACAATATTAAATGATGCTATAACAATAACACTAAGAGAATATTTACAAAGTATGTTAAAAGATATATCTACATATGGTTATATATTATTAATAATAGGAATTATATTAATAATCTTTGGAAATACAATTCATGGACTAAAGTATTACAGAAATAAAGATAAAAGCACATATTAAAGATTTATTACAATTTCATGTCAAATATTGAAAAAGATAATAATTATAAATATAATAATTAAAAAAATATGTGAGGAAAAACTAATGAAAAATAAGTGTAATACAGACGGAATAACATTAATTGCATTGGTAATAACAATAGTAGTTATGTTAGTATTAGCAGGAGTTGTAATCAACTATGCGCTAGGTGATTCAGGAATTTTTGAGGGAACCAAAAAAGGAAAATATATGAATTATGTTCAAGCATTGGATGATACAATAAAAGCATATACATTAAAAAACAGTGATCCATATTCGTCATCAAAGAAAACAATATCTGATTTAATAAATGAAGGAATATTAATTAAAATAACATTAGATGAGAATAAAACAATATATTATGTAACAGATGATGGACTATACAAGCTAGGCTTAGGAGACAAATTATCAAATAGAACTAATCTTGAAAATAAATTTAAAAATGAGCCAAATTGGGCAGATACTAAATTCAAAAAAGTTGAAGACTTGTATCCATATGGAGTTTTCGTAACAGATAATGATTTAAATTCAGCATATTTATACAAAAATATATATGGAAAACTATTTAATTTCGGTGTAGATGATAAGATAGCAAATAACGGAAAATATAATGGAAAACTTATCAACATTTATCCAAAACAAATTGTTGATTCAGAACAAGAGGTTGTGATACTTGTAGATAGAACAGTCAGTATGGCACTAGATATTACTCAATCAGGTAATAATATGCCAGTAGTTCTTGATGCAAACGGAAATTTCGATTATCAAGCAGGATATAGTAAAACTAGATGGTCTCTTACTGTAGATACGTTGAATAAGTTTATGGATGAATATTTGGTTAATAATAAAAAACAGAAGAAAAAAGTTACTATTATTACATACTATGGATATGAAAATGGAGAAGATGGTTTAGCATTAACTAACTTAGGAACATTTACAGAGGCAAATTTGGCAAAAAAATCATATAGTCAAATATTTACACTTAACCAATATCAGACAATATTAGATGAACTGAAATCAAAAGGAACTTGGCAATGTGGAGTGCCAAATGATTATTATTCAACATCATATTCATGGTATACAGGACAAACAGAATATAATGTACAGGTATATTTATCAAATTCAAATGATCGTAATTTAAAAAATAGGACAACAACTTCAACTATATATAAAAATGGAGCACCAACACTTGGGTCAGGAACTTGTACGCCAAATGCGTTGAAATATGCATATGAATATATAATGGGAAAAGGCGAAGAGCCAACAAATGTTGTTATTTTAACAGATGGTGAACCTAACAGATATAGAGATGATTATAATAGATGGTACAGTTCAACATCTAATTATGGATATGGTCAATCTGGAAAAACAATAATAAGAAATAAAATTCGTGAATATGCTGAAAAAATATTAAATACAAATAAAGGCGGATATCAAACAAAATTATATGGTGTAGCAGTATCAGAAGATGCAACAACATCAACATTCCAGGAGGATTTTGGATCTTTTTTGAGCAAGTATTTTACAGCAAATGATGCAAGCAGTTTGGAAGACAGTTTTGATAAGATATTAAAAGATGTTGATAAAGGTAATTCATCAATAATTACTGAAGGAAAGTTGGAAGAAAGTTATAAAGATGTTCAAGAAGTAAAAATCGAAGTGTATAAAAGTGATAACAAAGATAATACTTTAATTACATATGATTATTTAGAAAATGCACAATATAATTTGTCTGATATATATGAAGATTCAAATATCGATTTGAGAAAAGCTTTTGAAGTAATAGATGACGATCCACAAATAACAGATGAGTATGATAAAATAGATGTAACGATATACTATTATGGAGATGAAGAATAAAAAACTAAAGTTGACATAAAAGTAAAGGGGTAATATAATAGGAACATGCAATAAACTTTATTACAACATAAGGAGGTGCTAACTATGGCAGAAACCAAATTAACAGGAATAGCTATTTCAGTAGAAATGCTGGAAAAGAGATTCGCAAAAAAGAAAATCGCAGCCAAGTTAGAAAAAGCATTAAAGTCCCAGAAAAAACGGACAAAAAAGCTTTTGAAGGAAGTGAAGGAATTCGCGCAGGAAAGTGGACAGAATCCAGATCAACTTATTAAAACGGAGTTTCCAATAAGATTGAATCTTATGGTGTATGTTATCAATACCTCAATGACCATGCTTCTTTCCAATGAGAAAGAAGACAGCTTGGATGACTTAATCTTATGTTTGTTAACAGAAGAAAACGCCAAGTGGAACATTGAAGCATTTGAAGGAAAACTTCATACCATGAGAGAGGATTACAAACTGTACTTAAACCAGGAAAAGTTCAATTCGATGTGCGAAGAAGGAGGCTATCCATATAACAATGGAGGCGGGTATCTGAGTTAGCTCGATAATTTGATCCTTAAAATGATAAATCCTGATTGTCAATTTTTTGACAATCAGGATTTATTAAATTACGCCTTTAGCTTTGTGAAACGAAGTGAAACAACAACCGCCAGCTATGCTGGTGAGATTAAAAGCTTAAAGCAA